>DATJAC010000324.1:0-39580 GCA_035516655.1 Alphaproteobacteria bacterium
GGTGCATCACATTGATCCTGATCAAATCGCCGATGATACCCCGATCCGGGTTGGTATCCTCCGGCCGCATGCAGCGAAAGCGAAGGCCTGCGAGGATTGCCGGGGACAAGGGATCGGCGGCGCAAGGCCGGATAACCGAAAGGTCGCTG
Organism: Alphaproteobacteria bacterium; assembly: GCA_035516655.1. Classification (GTDB taxonomy): domain Bacteria; phylum Pseudomonadota; class Alphaproteobacteria; order JACZXZ01; family JACZXZ01; genus DASPPM01. The sequence continues at coordinate 150 of DATJAC010000324.1, forward strand.
CAGTCGGGGCCTTGCGGGCTATACCGGTCGAGATGCCGAGATTTACCCTCGCCCGTGTCGTGGCGGTGCTAATGAGCAAACTGGGTAGGTAAGGCGCGCCGGCGAGGCGATCGAATAAGCGGGCGCGGCATGCCCGGAAAGGGTCGTCAAAGGCCCAAGAGCTGTGTTCGTGTCGAGTCGGTCTTGGCCTCGACTACGGACGCTCGTCGGGGTCGCTTGTCATGGGCCCGACGACCCACCCGAGTTTCGCTCGACCGGATTGCGGGGCGGGGCGAGCCTTGAGGGCTGCCGCTCTTGCGCACTCGTTATGGCCCGCCAACCTCCTTGGCGAGCAATCGCACGACATCCTTCCCCTGCCGCGCCTTGTCGCGATTCTCCGGCACCTCCTTTCCGAGCGGCGTGCCGGCGACAAAGCGATAGAAGACGGCCGCCCCTTGGTACATTTCCGGGGTCATGCCGGCCGCGCCGAGAGTCTTGGAGATCTCGAGCATTTCGGGCACCCAGCGATAGGCCTTGGGCGGCAGGATCGGGAATTGGCTGAGCGCCCAGTTATAGCGATCGAGCTGGGACTGCCGCAACTGCTGGTCGAGTATGCCGGCGACGCCAAGGCGCTCAGCGGCTATCAGCGCCTCCAGCCATATCGCCTGCGTGCCCTTGGTCAGGGCGCCGTAGCACATCTTGACAGCGCTCGCGTCCGCGATGCCTTCGCCGATCACATGCACGACGAGCTGGGGACCTGCGAGCTGTTCGAGATCGGCGGCGCCCGGGCCCGACACGTAGAGTTCGGTTTTCGCCTTGCCGCGCGGCGGCGGGCCGATGATGCCGGCGTCGAGAAAACGCCCGCCGGCTCCCTCGACCACGCCCGCGATTGCGCGCACGGTTTCCGGTGCGATTGCATTGCAGTCGACGATCAGCGTCCGGCGGCCAGTGGCGCGCAGGGCATCCGCCACGTTGCGCGCGAAATCGAGCGCCGCACCCGGATCGATGATCGAAAGCACGACATCGCATTCGGCAACGAGGCGCTGAAGCGTACCGACATCGGTCAATCCCGCCTCTCGCGCGAGCGCGCGGGTGCGCTCGCTGCGGTGCTCCAGCGCGGTGTAAACATTGAAGCCCTGGGCTTTGAGCTGCGTCGCGATCGCCTGGCCCATGTCTCCGGGGCTCATCACGCCGACATTCTCGATTCTCATCTTTCCGGCCGCCTCGCTCGCGGCGCGCGCAGCGGACGGCGGCCCGACGAAGGCGAAAGCCGCCGCTGCAACCCCGGCCGCCTGGAGAAATTCGCGGCGATTTTGCTTGATGGCATCGTTCGCTTTCATCGCAAATCCTCCGGAAATGGCTGTCCCGAAACCAATCGGCGCGACTGATGCCAGGAATGGCTATGCCGGATCATCGTGGCGTCGATCCTGACCAGACGGCCGATCTATATCCGTGAAGGGGCCGCAGCCGGACTTGAGCTCGCCAAGGTCATCCGTCGCGGAGGCGCGGGGAAGCGGAAATCGAAGTGAAGTGGAGAGGCCGATTGCCCGCACAATGACGAAGCTGTCGGTTTCGATGAGCCCGTCCTACATGGTCGCTCCAAGCCATGCGAGCTTGTTTCGCTTGGCGCAGCGGAAGTTGCGTTTCGCTTGAACCCATCGATCCCCTCATCCCGAAGGACTCGATAACATCATCCAGGCTTGGGTGTCTTCGCCTCAGCTCGCAGTCCAGGGCTGCTTCGCGCGGGAAATCTGCAAGCGATAGAGGCCGAAGGCGGCCGGCCCCGCGGCTCCGGCCTTGGCGAGGACTTCGTCGCCGAGGGTCTTGCGGCAAAGTGCCTCGAACGTCTCGACGTCGCCCCAGCCTTCGGCCAGGAGGATCCACCGCGGCAGTTGATCGGCAGCGCCGCGAGCACGCTTCTCCGCGGTGTCGGTTGCACTTGCCTCCATGTCCGCGATGAGCAGATGAACGCCCGCCACACCCGGTTGGTCCGCAAACTCCGGCAGGATGCGCCGCGCGAGCGCGCTGCGGTGCTCCTCGGCGGCTGCTTCGGGAACATCGTAGCGCCACGTCCCCACCACACCGCCTTGGGCACTGCCGAAGGATGCGGCGACGCGACAAAGAGCCCGTGCAACGTTGCGGAAATGCCTGATCGACTCCGCGGTCCAGGGCGTCGGATGATTGAGTCGGTTGGCGTAATCCGCACCACCGAGCGTTTGCGGGCTATCGACCTCGTAGAGCGTGAAATATTCAGGGCTGCCGTGGATCGCCACATAGCGCCGCCCGCGGAGGAATCCGGGAATGCCCACCCGCTCCGGCATGTGCTCGCGGCCGTGCCAGTCATAGTAGGCCTGGCGCGCCTCGTTGGTGATGTCGTTCCAGATCGCGATCGCACCTTGTCCGGCGAGGGTCATTTTCGTTCTCCTCCGCCACGAGCGGGAAGGATGGCATGGATCGATTTCACGACTTTGCCGCCTCGGACTTCTCCCTGGGCGCCCTCGACGCGCTTCGGTCGAGTGACCGAACGGTCGATTTCCTGGCCTCGTGCCATGCCTTGATGCGCTCCGTGCGATAAGCGGAAGGCTTCGCCGAGAGGTCGCGGCGGAGGTTCATCGGCGCCGGTCTGAAGAGCCGTGCGTCCATTTGGCGGAGGCCGTCGGCGACGGCGGGGCGGAATTCCATCTGGGCAAGGACGTCACGCTCGAGATCGACGCCCGGCGCCACTTCGATCAGCTCCAGTCCACGCGCCGCGATGCGAAATACGGCACGCTCGGTGACGAAGAGTGCCGCTTGTCCGCGCTCGCGCGCGATCTTCGCGCTGTAGGAAATCTGCTGAAGGCGCCTTACGAACTTCTTGTGCCGGCCTTCGCGCTCGACCCGCGTCTTGCCGTCGGGCCAGGAAATCGCGAGATCGCCCGCGGTCAGCGCGCCGCTGAAAATCACCGTCTTGGCATTCTGGCTGATGTTGATGAATCCGCCTATGCCGATGATGCGGTCATGGAAGCGGCTGACGTTTACGTTGCCTTCGGCATCCACTTCCGCGAACGAGAGAAATGCGAGATCGAGGCCGCCGCCGTCGTAAAAGTCGAACTGATAGGGCTGCTCGATCATGGCTGCAAAGTTCCGGCCGCCGCCGGAATCGCGGCCGGCGAGCGGGGCGCCGCCGATCACGCCTTGCTCGTTGGTGAGCACGACGGCGTCGAGGATGCCCTCTTCGGCGGCGATGGCCGAGAGGCCGGTGGAAACGCCGGCGCCGAGGTTGCAGATGGCGTTCGGGAAGAGCTCCATTGCCGCGCGGCGCACCATGACCTTGCGCGGACCGAACGGAACCGGGACGATCTCGCTCAACGGCACGCGAAGCTCGCCCGCATAGCTCGGGTCGTAATCGGTTGCGTAAGTCTGCCGCTGATCGGGGGTGTGGACGACGAAATCGACGAGGATGCCGGGGATCTTCACCTGCTTCGGAGGCAATGTGCCGCTCCGCGCCAAGCGCTTGACCTGGACCACGACAATGCCGCCGGCCCGGCGGGTCGCCTGCGCCATCGGGAGCATTTCACCTAAGACCGCTTCCTGCTCCATCGTGATGTTGCCGTCTTCGTCGGCCGTGGTGCCGCGCAGAAAGGCAACGTCGATCGGCAGGGGCTTGAAGAAGAGCCACTCCTCGCCATGCAACTCCACGACCTCGACGAGGTCCTCGGTGGCCGAATTGCTTTGCCTGCCGCCGAGCTGTCGCGGGTCGATGAAGGTATGCAACCCCGCCTTGGAAAAGAGCCCCGGCCGTCCCGCCGCCATGTCGCGCATGAGTTGCGAGAGCACGCCCTGCGGCAGCGTATAAGCCTCGATCTTGTCGGCGGCGGCCAGTACTCCAAGGCCCGGCGAGTCCACGAGCGCGCTGGTGATGGCGCGCTTCAGCAAGCCCTCGTGCGCGAGATGGCCCGCACCCAAGGTCGCGCGATCGCCGACGCCGACGATGCTGATGGAGGTAAGATCGCGAGGCGAACCCTCGGCCAAAAAGCGCCGCTCGACGGCGGCCAGCAGTTCCTCCGGAACCGAATGGCCGCCCCCGGAGCCGCTCACCAACAGGGCATCTCCCGGCTCCACCAGCCTCGCTGCCTCGTCCGCCGAGATTTTCTCCATGCCCGTCCATCATGCAGCGGTCTGACTGCTTGACCCCAGGCGACGCCTTGACACGGCGGCCTCCGCCCTTATCATGAAATCTAGTTCAACGACGGAACGCCGTTCAAGATCAAAGCGGGAATATCGCGCGCGATGCTTCCGGCGGTTTTCCTGCGCGGCATCCGGATGTTCAATCGTTTCGACCCGATTTGACTGCCGACCGGCGGGGGCATGCGCTGCCTCGCCACGAACCTTCCGCTTCGGGCTCATTTTCATATCTTCTCTTCGGACCTTCAGGGAAGGCCGCACATCCCGAACCACGGAGAGCTAGGATGGCCATAACGGGTGTCGAAGTCGGCCAGGAGTTCCGCTTCTCGAAGACCGTCGGAGAGGCGGACGTAACGCTCTTCGCGGGCATCACCGGGGATTTCAGCGATACTCACGTGAACGAGCAGTACATGAAGGAAAACTCGAGCATCGGCACGCGCATCGCGCACGGCGCATTGCTGATCGGGTACATGTCCACGGCGTCCACAATCAGCATCGCTCACATCATCCACCGTAAGGACATCGACGAGTTTCCGGTGTCGCTGGGCTACGACAAGGTGCGCTTCCTGAAGCCGGTCCGCCTCGGCGATACCGTGACCGTGCGCTACGTCGTTGCTCGCGTCGACGATGCGAAGCGGCGCAGCGTCGCCAAGGTGGAGGTTCTCAATCAGCATGGCGAGCTTGTTGCCGTGGCGGAGCACATCATGCAGTGGGCGAGGGCTCTCTCTGCAAGAAGGGCCGTCGGAGCTTGATGCCGCAGGAGCGGCGACGGGCGTGACGTTGGTCCGGCGGTCTCCGCCGCATGCGGCGAAGTCAGGATGGGATATGGACGGGAATGGCCTCGAGGGCGACCTCGGCGCCTTGACGGGCACGCCCCGCGCATGATGAACAGGTAAACCGATATCGATGCTGCGCGGATCGCCGCGGCATGCGCAATCAGGGGATCGCTCGCTCGATCGCGTCTGGTGCTGCGCAGTGCGGACCGGCCAAGGAGGCCTATAGGAGAGGAGAGGGTACCATGCGCTCGACAGTGATCGGCGGGGCGATGCTGCCCCATGCCCCGCAATTCTTCACCCTGCCCGCGACCGAGGATGTGAGGACGGTCGAGCGCGTCAGGGAGCTCGCGGCCGACATCGGCACCAAGCTCCGGGCCCTCGAGCCCGATCTCTGGGTCCTGTTCGCGAACGACCATGCCGAGCAGTTCTTCCACAACGTGGCCCCGCCCTTCACCGTCCATGTCGGCGGCGAGGCCAACGGGGAATTCGCCGGCCGGAAATTCCACTGGAAGATCCCGAGCGAGATCGGCTTCGAGCTGGTGCGCGAGCTCTACCGGCAGGGCTTCGATCCGGCCTTCACCAGCACGGCGAAATTCGACTATGCGATGGGCATCCCGCTCACCCATCTGGGCCACGCCGGGCCGGTGCTGCCGATCTACGTGAATGCCTACCTGCCGCCGCAGCCGACGGTCGAGCGCTGCTACGCCTTCGGCCAGGCCGTGGCGCGCGCGGTCGCCGGCATGGGGCTCAGGACCGTCGTATTGGCGAGCGGCGGCATGTCGCATTTTCCGGGCACCGAGCGCTACGGCCGACCGGAGCTCGCCTGGGACAACCAGGCTCTCGCCAAGCTCGCCGCCGGCCACCTCAAATCCCTCGCCGGCTACAGCGAGGCCGAGCTCGACCAGACCGGCAACATCGAGCTGCGCTGCTGGGCCTGCGCCGCCGGTGCCTTGGGCGAGCGCAAGCCGGATATCGTGTCGATGGATCCGAGCTGGCATCACAACTACGCGACCCTCGCCTGGTTCGGCGGCGAGGACGCGGGGCAGGTGCCGCACTACCCCGCGATCAAGCCCGAGCTCGTGGAGCTCACGGCAGCCCTCCACGCGCTTGCCCACGGCGAGGGCGCGCGCGCCGCCTATATCGCCGATCCCGCGGCCTATGCCGATCGCTACAAGCTGGCACCGGCGCAGCGGGCGGCACTGGTCGCCCTGGACCTGCCGGCGATCATCGCGATGGGGGCTCACCCGCTGGTGCCCTTTCTCGCGAACATGCAGGTCGAGCGCCAACGCGGGCCCGGGCGCTAGGAGTATTTTTGCGGAACGAGCAGCCGGGGCCTAATCGGAACCGAGCGCGACCTCGCGCTGGGGGTAATCGTAAGGCATATCAATCTATTGCCTAGTTTTTGCGCAGGCGCCCCGCCGCGGCGCCGCAAGACAGTTTGGGTTATCGGTCTGGTTTTCCCTGTGCTAACATTTTCTCAATCTGTCCCCGAAGCCAGGCGGCGACCTGCAGCGCAAGCGGGCACCAATAAACAGCGCAAATGAAACAGGGAGCGTCACATGCAAGAGCGGAAGTTGCGCGCGATGATCGCGCAAGTGAAGGACGGCACGATGTCCCGCCGCGCCTTCACGCGGCAAATGATGGCCTTGGGGCTGACCGCACCCATGGCATGGCTGATGCTGCACCATGCCGGCGTCGCCGCGGCCGAGGCCAAATTCGAGTACAAGCCCACCAAGGCCGGCGGCGGCGGCCCGCTCAAGATGCTGTTCTGGCAGGCGCCGACCTTGCTCAACCCGCACTTCGCGGTCGGCACCAAGGATCAGGAGGCCTCGCGCATCTTCTATGAGCCGCTGGCCGGCTGGGACGCCGAGGGCAATCTCACTCCGTTCCTCGCGGCCGAGCTGCCCAGCATCGAAAACGGCGGTCTCGCCAAGGACGGCATGTCCGTCACCTGGAAATTGAAGCAAGGCGTCAAATGGCACGACGGCCAGCCTTTCACCGCCGACGACGTGGTCTTCAATTGGGCATATGCCGGGGATCCCGCGACCGCGTGCGTCACCGTGGCGACGTACAAGGACGTCAAAGTCGAGAAGCTCGACGACCACACGGTGAAGGTGATCTTCCCGAAGCCGACGCCGTTCTGGCCCGACCCCTTCGTGGGCGTGCGCGGCATGGTGATCCCGAAACATCTCTTCGCGGATTACAGCGGGGCCAAATCCCGCGACGCACCGGCCAATTTGAAGCCCGTCGGCACCGGTCCCTTCAAATTCGTCGGCTTCAAGCCGGGCGACCTGGTCACCGGCGAGCGCAACCCCGACTATCACGTGAAGAACCGGCCCTATTTCGACACCATCGAGATGAAGGGCGGGGGCGACGCCGTCTCGGCGGCGCGCGCGGTGCTCCAGAGCGGGGAATACGACTACGCCTGGAACCTCCAGGTCGAGGACGAAATCCTCAAGAAGCTCGAGGAGAGCGGCAAGGGCAAGGTCGTGATCGTGGACGGCGGCAGCATCGAGCATATCCAGCTCAATTCCACCGATCCCTGGACGGAGGTCGACGGCGAAAGGTCGAGCATCAAGACCAAGCACCCGACGCTCAGCGACAAGGCGGTGCGCGACGCGCTCAATCTCCTGGTCGATCGCGGCGCGGTGCAAAAATACATCTACGGCCGCACCGGGATCGCGACCGCCAATTTCCTCAACAATCCCCCGCGCTTCTGCTCGAAAGCGACGAGATGGGAGTTCAATGTCGACAAGGCCAACCAGATTCTCGACGCCGCCGGCTGGAAGCGCGGCGCCGACGGCGTGCGCGAAAAGGACGGCAAGAAGCTGAAATACGTCTATCAGACCTCGATCAACGAGCCGCGCCAGAAGAACCAGGCGATCGTCAAGCAGGCCTGCCAGAAGGCCGGCATCGAGGTCGAGCTCAAGTCGATAACGGCGTCGGTGTTCTTCTCCTCCGACGTCGGCAATCCCGACACCTATCCGCACTTCTACTGCGATCTCCAGATGTACACCACGACCATGACCGAGCCCGACCCGGCTCTGTTCATGAACCAGTTCTTGTCGTCGGAGGTCGCGACCAAGGCCAACAAGTGGCAGGGGCGCAACATCACGCGCTGGCGCAACGCGGACTACGACAAGGCCTATAGCGACGCCGAGGGCGAGCTCGATCCGGTCAAGCGGGCGGCCCTCTTCATCAAGATGAACGAGCTCGTCATCGGCGACGTGGCGGTCATTCCCGTGGTCTATCGGCCGAACGTCAGGGGTGTCGAGAGCAAGCTGAAATTGACGCTCAGCGGCTGGGACAACGACATGTACATGGTATCGGACTGGTATCGCGAGACATGACGTCCCCGCCCGCGCCATCGGGATCCGCGGCACAGACGCGCTGATGGGACGCTATCTGCTGCGGCGCTTGCTGATCGCGGTGCCGAGCCTGCTCGGCATCAGCATCGTGCTGTTCACGGTCTTGGCACTGGCACCCGGCGATCCCTTCGGCGAACTCGCGAGCAATCCCGCGGTACCGCCCGAGGTGCGCGCGGCCTTGCGCGCCCAGTTCGGCATGGACGATCCGGTGCTTGAGCGCTACTTCCACTGGCTGGCGGCGATGCTGCACGGCGATTGGGGCTTTTCCTTCGTCAGCCGCGTCGACGTCGACAGCCTCATCTGGCAGCGCCTGCCGGCCACGCTTTTCGTGATCGGCTCGTCGCAGATATTGGCGCTGCTGATCGCCTTGCCGGTCGGGGTCTACGCCGCGACGCGGCCCTATTCGCTCTTCGACCAGATCGCCAACACCCTGGCGTTCATCGGCTTTTCCCTGCCGACCTTTTTCACCGGGCTGCTCTTCATCCTGCTGTTCAGCATCCATCTCGACTGGCTGCCCTTCGTCTATCGCTCGGACCTCAGCGCCACCGGCTTCAGCTGGTGGTGGGAGGAATTCCGCCAGGCGATCATGCCGGTCGCCGTACTCGGCATGTTCCAGGGCGCCTCCTGGACGCGCTACGTGCGCTCGGCCGTGCTCGACGTCATCCGCCTCGACTATGTCGCAACTGCGCGCGCCAAGGGCCTGCGCGAGGGCAAGGTGGTGCTCAAGCACGTCGTGCGCAATGCGCTGATCCCGGTCGTGACCTTGGTGGCGCTGCAAATGCCGACGATTTTCGGGGGTGCGATCATCACCGAGCAGATCTTCCGGGTGCCGGGCATCGGCTCGCTGCTCATCAGCTCGATCCTGGCCAACGACACCCCCGTCATCATGGCCGTGACCTTCGTCTTCGCCTGCCTGGTCATCCTGTTCAACCTTTTCGCGGACCTGCTCTATGGCTGGCTCGACCCCCGCATCGCTTACCGCTGACGCCGGCACGGCGCGGGAGGGCCTTGCCCCGCAGATCTCGCCCGCACTCGACGCCTGGCGACGATTCCGGCGCCATCGTCTGGCCGTCGCAAGCGCGGTCATCCTCATCGGGATGACGCTGGCGGTGGCCTTCGGCCCGGCACTCTGGCCGGTGTCGATCAACGACATCGACTTCACCGCCCGACTGCAGCCGCCGGGCCCGGCGCATCCACTCGGCACCGACGATCTCGGGCAGGATCTCCTGGCGCGCATGCTTTACGGCGGCCGCATCTCGCTCGCGGTCGGTTTCGCCGCGATGGTGGTGTCGCTGATCGCGGGTACCCTGGTCGGCGCCGTCGCCGGCATTTCGCGCGGCAGCATCGACGCGGCCCTGATGTGGCTGACCGACCTCTTCCTGTCGCTGCCGCAACTGCCGCTGCTGCTCGTCATCATCTATCTCTTTCGCGACTCGCTCAAGGCGGTGGTCGGGCCGGAAGGCGGGGTCTTCATCCTCGTCGTCGCCGTCATCGGGGGCTTTCGCTGGATGCCGGTCGCGCGCCTGGTGCGCGCACAGTTCCTGTCGCTGCGGGAAAAGGAGTTCGTCGAGGCGGCACGCGCGCTCGGCGCCTCGACGACGCGGCAGGTCATGCGCCACATCCTGCCGAACGCGCTGGGCCCGGTGATCGTGGCGGGCACGATCAACGTCGCCGACGCCATCATCGCGGAATCGACCCTCTCCTTCCTCGGCCTCGGCTTCCCGCCGGACATCCCGACGTGGGGGCGGCTCCTGTTCGACGCCAAGGACTATCTCGACATAGCCCCCCACTGGGCGCTGTTCGCGGGGGCTGCGATCTTCCTCGCCGTGCTCACCATCAACTTCGTCGGCGACGGCCTGCGCGACGTGCTCGACCCGCGCAGGGTCATGTGAGCGCCATGGCCGCGCCGTCCGCTCAAGGCGAGGCACTGCTCGACATCCGCGGCCTGAAGACGCATTTCGCCACCGATGACGGGGTGGTGCAGGCGGTCGACGGAGTCGACATCAGCATCGGGCGCGGCGAGACCGTGGGCGTCGTCGGCGAGTCCGGCTGCGGCAAGACCGTCACCGCGCTGTCCGTGCTGAAGCTGATCAGCACCCCGCCCGGCCGGATCGTCGCCGGGCAGATTCTGTGGCAGGGCCGCGACCTCGTACCGCTGGGTGCTGCCGCGATGAGCGATATCCGCAGCAAGGAGATCGGCATCGTCTTCCAGGAGCCGATGACCTCGCTCAACCCGGTCTACACGGTGGGCGAGCAGATCGCGGAGGCGGTCCGCCGGCACGAAGGGCTGCGTCGGCGCGCGGCGATGGACAGGGCCGTCGAGATGCTCGAGCTCGTCCGCATCCCCAACGCCGCAAAACGGGTGTACGACTATCCCCACCACTTCTCGGGCGGCATGCGCCAGCGCGTGATGATCGCCATCGCCCTCTCCTGCAACCCGAAGCTCCTCATCGCCGACGAGCCGACGACGGCACTCGACGTCACCATCCAGGCGCAGATCCTCGACCTGATCCAGGAGATGAAGTTGCGCCTCGGCATGGCGGTGATGCTGATCACCCACGCCATGGGGGTCGTGGCCGAGACGGCTGAGCGCGTGGTCGTCATGTATGCCGGCAAGTCGGTGGAGGAAGCCGGCGTCGATCAGCTTTTCGCGGCACCCCGCCACCCCTACACCCAGGGCCTGATCCGCTCGATTCCGCGCATCGACCGGGCGGCCAAGCGCAAGGTCAGGCTCGACGCCATCGCCGGAACGGTGCCGAGCCTGCTCAAGCCCGCACCCGGCTGCCGCTTCGCCCCGCGCTGCGGCTTCGCGAGCGCCGGGTGCCGCGAGCAGGCGCCGCCGCTGCGCGAAGTCGCACCCGGCCACAAGGTCGCCTGCGTACTCTATTGACGGCATGAAAACGGACCCGCCGTGAGCGAACCCCTCCTCCGCGTCAACGACCTCGTGAAGAACTTTCCGTTGAAAGGCGGATGGCTCAGGCGTTCGGCCGAGTGGGTGCACGCGGTCGATGGCGTGAGCTTCGAGGTCGCCGCCGGCGAGACCCTCGGCGTGGTCGGCGAATCCGGCTGCGGCAAATCGACCACCGGGCGCTGCGTGTTGCGGCTGCTCGAGCCCACCTCGGGCGAAATCTGGTTCGCGGGCACGGACGTGACGGCCCTCGACCACCGCGCACTGCGCGCGCTCCGCCGCGACATGCAGATCATCTTCCAGGACCCCTATGCCTCGCTCGACCCGCGCATGACCGTGGGTGCCATCATCGGCGAGGCGCTCGCCATCCACCGCCTCGCCAAGTCCGCGCGCGAGCATCACGACAGGGTCGCCGAGCTCCTCGAAATCGTCGGCCTGCGGCCCGACGCCATGCGCCGCTATCCGCACGAATTCTCGGGCGGCCAGCGCCAGCGCATCGGCATCGCCCGGGCGCTCGCGGTCGAGCCCAAGCTGATCGTCTGCGACGAGCCCGTCTCGGCCCTCGACGTCTCGGTCCAGGCGCAGGTGATCAATCTCCTGGAGGACCTGCAGGAACGCTTCGGCCTGACCTATATTTTCATCGCGCACGATCTCTCGGTCGTCGAGCACATCAGCGACCGCGTTGCGGTGATGTATCTCGGCCGTATCGTCGAGATCGCCTCGGTCGAGGCTCTCTACGCCAATCCGCTCCATCCCTATACCGAAGCGCTGCTCGCCGCGGTGCCGATCCCCGATCCCAAGGTGGCGCGCCGCCGCATCAGGCTGGAAGGCGAGGTGCCGAACCCGATCCAGCCCCCCGCCGGCTGCCATTTCCACCCGCGCTGCCCCATCCGGGAGCTGCCGCTCTGCGCGACGGAGCGGCCGGAGCTGAAACTGGGTGCCGGGGGCAATTGGGTCGCCTGTCATCTCCGCGGCTGAGGCGCGCAGCATAGTGCCCGTTGGCGGCGTGGCGCGCTTTCGACGAGCTCGACGGCGTCGGTCGATACGAGGCTCAGCCCGGGATCGGCAGGTAGACGCGGCGGCGCTTGCGCTCGGCGTGGGCGAGCGCCCCGCCATAGATCTGCTTCGAGGCCTCGATCATGACCACGCCCGCGAAGCTCTCGAGCCAGCGTGCCCCCGCCCCCTCCCAGGCCGGCGCCCAGGTAAGCAGGAAACGCCGGCGCGAGGGCGGCATGAAAAGCGCACTCGCCGATTGGATCGGCGTGAACATGTTGTCGCGCAGCAGGTGCGAGAGCTGGTCGAGCGTGTAGGGGAGCCCGTGGCCGAAGGGCGTGCGCTCGAGCCGCGCCCAGATGCCGCGCCGGTTGGGTACCACGGCGACGAGGCGCCCGCCGTCGCGCATGACGCGCCAGATCTCGCGCAGCATGCCGCGCACCTGCTCGCTGTGCTCGAGTGAATGCACGAGGAGCACCCGATCGAGCGAAAGATCGGGGAGCGGCAGCTCGGCCTCGTCCGCGAGGGCCACGAGGCTCGGCTCGCCCGGCGGCCAGCGCATCACGCCCTGTGCTGCCGGCATGATGGCGAGCACCCGCTCGGCCTCCTCCATGAAGGGGCGCAGGTAGGGCACGGCATAGCCGAAGCCGAGCAGGCGCTCGCCCTCGAGCGTGGGCCAGATGCGGCGCAGGCGCCGGCGAATGAGGCGCGTCGCCATCTGGCCCAGGCTGGTGCCGTAGAACTCATGCAGGTCGACGACATCGCACGCCATGGCCGGCGAAGGATAGCATAGCGTCGCACCCGGTGCGCGCGGGCCGCGCAGCGCCGGCGAAGCGCGCGGCGCCGGCGGGGCGCGCGGCGCCGGCGGGGCTGGCAGACCGGCGTTGTTGTGCTAACGTCGCGTCCGGGTAAGCCCTCCCCGCGCCCGAACTCAAGCCCCGAGACCGAACCATGTCGATCCTGGAAATCGCCCTCGTCCCGTGCCTCAAGGACAATTATGCCTATCTCCTGCGCGATCCCGCGACAGGGGCCGTGGGCGTCGTCGATCCCTCCGAGGCGGCCCCCGTCGAGGCGGCTCTCAGCGCCCGCGGCTGGACGCTCACTCACATCCTCAACACCCATCACCATTGGGACCACACCGGCGGCAATCCGGCCCTCAAGGCGGCGACGGGTGCCGTCGTGGTCGGACCCAAGGCGGACCGGGAGCGCATTCCCGTAATCGACGTCGCCGTGGACGAGGGCGAGACCTTCATGCTCGGCCAGGCCGAGGCGCGGATCCTCTTCATCCCCGGCCACACGCGCGGGCACATCGCCTTCTGGTTCCCGGAATCGAAGGCGGTCTTCTGCGGCGATACGCTCTTCGCCATCGGCTGCGGCCGCACCTTCGAGGGCACGGCAGCGCAAATGTGGCACTCGCTCGGCAAGCTCAAGGCGCTGCCCGCGGACACGCGCGTCTATTGCGGGCACGAGTACACCCAGGCGAACGCGCGCTTCGCCCTCACGGTCGAGCCGCAGAATGCCGCGCTCAAGAGCCGTGCCCGCGCCGTCGATGCCGCGCGCGCCAAGGGCCAGCCGACGATCCCCTCGACCATCGGCGAGGAGCGCGCGACCAACCCCTTCTTCCGCGCCGACGAGCGCAGCATCGCCGAGACGATCGGGCTCGCCGGGGCGGACGCGGTCGCCGTCTTCGCCGAGGTGCGCCTGCGCAAGGACAAGTTCTGAAATACCGGGGAATGCCCATGAAGCTCCGCCATGGAACGACCTCGCCCTTCGTGCGCAAGGTGATGGTGGTCGCCCACGAGACCGGGCTCGCCGGGCGCATCGAGCGCATTGCGACGAAGGTATGGGCGCCCGACACCGACATCGCCCGGGACAACCCGCTCGGCAAGATCCCCGCCCTCATCCTCGACGACGGCACCGTGCTCTACGATTCGCCGGTCATCTGCGAGTATCTCGACAGCCTGAGCGGCGGCATCAAGCTCTTCCCGGTGGGGGCTGCGCGCTGGCCCGCGCTCAAGCTGCAGGCCTTGGCCGACGGCGTGCTCGATGCCGCGATCGCCCGGCGACACGAGGGCCAGCGCCCGGGCGAGCGGCAGGAGAAGTCCCTGATCGCGCGCCACGCCGAGGTAATGAAGCGCGCCATGTCGGCCCTCGAGGGAGAGGCAGGAGCTTGGGGCGATGCGCTCACCATCGGCCAGATCGCGACCGGGGTCGCCTGCGGCTATCTCGACTTCCGCTTCGGCCATGAGGACTGGCGCCCCGGCCGGCCGCAGCTCGCCGCCTGGTACGAGCGCTTCGCCAAGCGCCCCTCGATGCAGGCGACCGTGCCCAAGGAGTAGCGGCGCTCAGCACTCCCTCTCCCGCAAGCGGGCGAGGGAGTTCTTCGCGATCTGTTTCGCGCGGGAATAAATCGTCGCCGGGCGCGGTCTGGAGGAGAGGGCAGGAGAGGCATGCCAGGCGACAGCAAGCAGGCTCGCTTCGAGCGCGAGGTGCTCCCCCATTTGGACGCTGCGTACAATCTGGCGCGCTGGTTCATGCGCGGAAGCGGGGATGCCGAGGATGCCGTACAGGAGGCCTGCCTCAGGGCTTTTCAGTATTTCGACGGCTTCCACGGCGGAAACGCGAAGGCGTGGCTGCTCAAGATCGTGCGCAACTGCTGCCTCACGGCACTGCGGGGCCGGCCGCACATGGAATCGATGAGTGCGGACGAGGAGGGCCGCTTCGACCCCGCGCACGAGCTCGCGCTCGCAGAGGCGGGCCACGGCACCCCCTCGGCCGAGGCCCTCCTCATCGCGAAGGCGGAGGCGGCACTCCTGGAGGAGAGCCTCGCCGGGCTCCCTGCCGACTACCGCGAGGTGCTGGTGCTGCGCGAGGTCGAGGAGCTGAGCTACCGGGAGATCAGCCGGATCGCCGACATCCCGCTCGGCACCGTGATGTCGCGCCTGGCGCGCGGGCGGACGCTTTTGCACAAGCGACTCGCCGAACGGCTCGCCAAGGAGGGTTGAGATGGAGTGCGGCGAAGCACGGGCACTGATCGATCCCTATCTCGACGGCGAATTCGCCCTCGAGCGCACGCTCGAGCTCGAGCGCCATCTCGAGGGCTGCGCCGATTGCGCCGCGTTGCTCGCGAGCCGTCGGGCCCTGAGCGCCGCCTTGCGCGGCAAGCTCGCCTATCATGCCGCCCCCCTGTCGCTGCACGGGCGCGTGCGCGCCGCGATCGCGGCAGCGGAGCCGAGCCGGCGCGCGCGCGCCCTGCCGGCACCCTGGCTGCGCATGGCGGCTTCCTTTTTCCTGGTCGCCGGCCTGAGTGCAGCCCTCACCTACTCGCTCGTCCCGCGCGAGACCGACCTCGTGCCCGATGAGGTCTTCGCCAGCCACGTGCGCGGCATGCTCTCAGGCACCAGCGGCATCGACGTCGTCTCCTCCGACGAGCACACGGTCAAGCCCTGGTTCGCCGGCAAGCTCGATTTCTCCCCGCCGGTCGTCGACCTCGCGAGCGACGGCTTCCCGCTTGCAGGCGGCCGGGTCGATTACCTCGCCGGCCGCACGGTGGCGGCCCTCGTCTACCGCCACAAGAAGCACGTCATCACGCTTTTTGTCTGGCCCCAGGCCGGTCCTGCGCGCGCGATCGCGGCGAGTGCGCGCCGCGGGGACAATCTCGACCATTGGTCGGACGGCCGCATGGCCTATTGGGCGATCTCCGATCTCAACGCCGAGGAGCTCGCGGATTTCGCTCGGCACTATGCCGCGGCCGCGGCGGCCGGAGAGACGGAGAGCAAGCGGCCGTGAGCGCCTCTGCCGGCCTCACGCCATATATTGCCCGCCGTTGAGCGAGAGCGTCGAGCCGGTGATGAAGCCGGCCTGATCGGAGGCGAGGAAGACGACGGCGCGGGCGACCTCCTCGGGCTCGCCGAGCCGCCCCACCGGGATCTGCGGCAGGATCTTGCTCTTGAGCACGTCCTCCGGCACCGCACGCACCATCTCGGTACCGATATAGCCGGGGGCGACCGCGTTGACCGTGATGCCCTTGTTGGCGTTCTCCTGCGCCACCGCCTTGGTGAAGCCGACGATGCCCGCCTTCGCGGCCGAATAATTGGACTGGCCGAATTGGCCCTTCTGGCCGTTGATCGAGCTGATGTTGACGATGCGGCCGAAGTTGCGCGCGCGCATGCCCTCGATCACGTTGCGGGTCATGTTGAAGAGCGAGGTGAGGTTGGTCTCGATCACCTGATGCCATTGCTCGGGCGTCATGCGATGGAGCGTAGCATCGCGGGTGATCCCGGCATTGTTGACCAGGATGTCGATCGGGCCCGCCTCGGCCTCGACCTTGGCGATGCCCGCCTTGCACGCCGCAAAATCGGCCGCGTCCCACTTGAAGACATGGATGCCTGTCTCGGCGTTGAAGGCCTTGGCGGCCTCGTCGTTGCCGGCATAAGTCGCCGCCACCGTGCACCCGGCGGCCTTGAGCCCGCGGCTTATGGCAGCCCCGATCCCGCGCGTGCCTCCGGTAACGAGTGCCACCCGTGCCATCTTGCGTCCCTCCCGAATGCGGTTCTTCTTGGGGGTTCATCAAACCACAAAACGGCAATGGGGAACAGCAGCGCACGGCGGCCCGCCAGGCCGCCGCCTGAAGGCCAGGTGCCGCTCCCACCCTCTCCGCTCAAGCGGCTGAGAGGGTGGGGAAGCATTCCCCGCTACTCGACGACCACGCTACCCTGCAGGCGGGGATGGATGGAGCAGAAGTACTTGAACGTGCCCGCCTCGGTGAAGGTGAAGGCGAAGCTGTCGTCGGTGTCGAGTGCCGGCGACTTGAACAGCTTGGGATCGCCGTCGCTCGCCACCGTATGGACGTCGTCGTCCTTGTTGGTCCAGGTGACCTTGGTGCCGCGCGGCACGGTCAGAGTGGCCGGACCGAACTTATAGTCGTTGATCACCACGTCGGCCGGAGACGACGCAGCCGCGAGACTGCGCCAGCCAAGCCAGGACCCGGAGAAGAGCAGCAGGACGGCCACTGCGCCGAGAACGATGACGCAGCGCCTGCCCGGCTTCGACGCGACCATCGCCCGCCTCACGAGGCAAGCGTGGCATCGGTCAGCATGACGGGCTTGTCATGCACGACGTCGACCCGGCGCACGCCCAGCATCGATTTGAGCTGCTCGGCGGCCACCTTGAGCGGACCGGGGCTGGCACCCGGCGTGTCGGGGGCGGCCTGGGGGAAGGCGGTCGAATAGGCGGTGCGGAGCGAGACGTTGCCCTCGACCTTCTGGATCACCTGGTGGATGTGGCCGTTGAGCACGGTGACCGAGCCGAAGCGCTTGAGGAGGTCGATCGCCGGGGCGGCATCGTCCGTACCCCAGCCCCAATTGGCGGAGACCGTCCAGAGCGGCATATGGGCGAAGACCACGATGGGCGTGCTCGCACTCTTGCCCTTGACGTCGTCCTCGAGCCACTTGATCTGCTCGGGGCCGAGGTAGCCGAGCCCGCCGGGCCGCAAGTCGACGACATTCACGAGTCCGATGAAATGCACCCCGCCCTGGTCGAAACTGTACCAGCCGCTGGTGCTCTTCTCGTTTCCGAAGCGCTCGAAGAACGACTTGCCTTTGTCGCCGATGGTGTCGTGCTCGCCCGGCACGTAATGGGTCTCGAGATTGGCGCCCTTCATGATCGCGGCCGCCAGCTCGAATTCCTCGGGCTTGGCGAGGTGGCTCACGTCGCCGGTATGGAGCAGCATCGCCGGCCGCACGGCAGCGACCTTGGCGAGCGCTTCCTTGAGGGTGCCGCCGGGATCGGGATTGACGGGGCCCTTGAAGCCGATATGGGTGTCGCTGATCTGCATGAAAGTGAAGTCGCCGGGCGCCGGGCCGGCAGCGAGTGCCTCGCCGTCGAGCTGGAACGGCTGCGGCACGCCGCCGCTCACCGCCCACAGCACGCCCGCACTTCCCCACATCATGCACTTCAACAGCTTCCGGCGTGACGGGCCGGCAGCGGGATCGAATCCGTCGGACATTGTCGCCTCCTAACGTCTCCCACCATGGTGTGGGTCAATGGTGCAGATTCGCGGCGCGCGCGATTTATTCCCGGCCGGTCCGCGGAATTTCCGGGAATAAGACCGAGCACTCGCGGGTCTGGCCTGATGAGCGATGGCCTCGATCGGGCAGACAAAGGCACTCCGCCAAGCGGGACTCCGGGAAATATCCGATGACGCAAAGGACGCTTCTAGCCGGCGCATTCATTGCGGCGGCCCTCCTGACGACGGCGGCAGAGACGCTCGCGGGGGAGGATGCAGCCTCGGCTTTCCGGCACCGCGAGGACACCATGAAACGGATGGGCCGCGCGCTCTACGGCGGCATCGGCCGGGTCGTCAAAGGAACTGCCGCTTATGGCCCGGATACCGTCGCCGCCGCCGAGACGGTTGCGTCGCTCGCTCGGACGATCGAGACGTTGTTTCCGGCGGGGTCGAACGTCGATGACAGCAGGATGCTGCCGGAGATCGCAACCGCCCAGGATCGGGTGAGGTCGCTGGCTGCGACGGTTCAGGATGCCGCCGGCCAACTCGTTGCCGTCGTGAAAAGCGGCGACAGGGTAGGGATCGCGACGGCATATGCGGCGCTGAAAGACGACTGCGAAGCCTGTCATTCCAAATTCCGCAAGCCGGAATGATGCCGAGCGCAACGCCGTGCCGAGTGCTTGCCGCGGCGCTGGCGCTCGTCCTTGCTGGCGCCGTCGCCACGGCCGCGGCAGCGAGCGATCCGGTCGCGCGCGGCGCCTACCTCGCACGTGCCGGCGGCTGCTTTTCCTGCCATACCGTTGCCCGGGGCCAGCCGCTTGCGGGCGGGCGGGCATTGGCAACGCCGTTCGGCACCTTCTACACGCCGAACATCACGCCCGACCGCGAGACCGGCATCGGGAGCTGGAGCGACGCCGATTTCCTGCGCGCGCTCCGCGAGGGCGTGCGACCCGACGGCGCCAATTACTTTCCCGTGTTCCCCTATCCGAGCTTCACCGGCATCACCGACACGGACGCGCTGGCGATCAAGGCGTACCTCTTCTCCCTCCCGGCGGTGCATGCGCCCAACCGGGCGCATGACGTGCCCTTTCCCTTTTCCTGGCGCTTACTGCAGAGCGGCTGGAAGCTGCTCTTCTTCACGCGCGGGCCCTTCCGGCCCGTTCCCGCGCACGACGCCGCCTACAATCGCGGCGCCTATCTTGTCACGGCCCTCGCCCATTGCGGCGAATGCCACACGCCGCGCAACGTCCTCGGCGCCGCGCGGTCGAGCCGAGCGCTCTCGGGAACCGCCCGGGGACCGGACGGGCAGCTCGTGCCGAACATCACGCCGGAGCCGCGGACGGGGATCGGCGGCTGGCAAAAGAGCGAGCTGGTCGAGCTCTTCAGGACCGGGAAGACCCCCGAAGAGACCACGGTCAAGGGGGCGATGCGCGAGACGGTCGAGGACGGGCTGAAATATCTCTCCGACGCCGACCTCGCAGCGATCGCCGATTATCTCTTGGCCCAGGCGCCCATCGTGCACGAGGTGACGCCGCTGCGCTAGGCGGCCCCGCGCGGCCTAGAGATGCTTCTAAAGTAGGGCGCGCTTTGGTCGCAGCACCACGATCATCACCCCCGCGCAGGCGATAGTTGATGCACACACTTTTACGGAGGTGCCGATCACGTTGAGCCCCTCTCCCGCTGTGCGGGAGGGAGGCTGATCGCGATCGGCGATGGTCCGAGGATATGTGAATCAGCTAGCGTGCACGCGGGGTCCAAGGTGCCGCTGGATTCCCGCGTTCGCGGGAATGACGATGAAATCACCGATTCAGCTTGATCACATTCCGCGCTAGGCCGCGCCTAGGCGCTCAGCCGCTCAGCTGCGCTCGACGCACATGGCGATGCCCATGCCGCCGCCGATGCAGAGGGTGGCCAAGCCGCGCTTGGCGTTGCGCTTCTGCATCTCGTAGAGGAGCGTGGTGAGCACGCGCGCCCCCGAGGCGCCGATGGGATGGCCGAGCGCTATGGCGCCGCCGTTGACGTTGACCTTGCTCGTGTCCCAGCCGAGGTCCTTGTTGACGGCACAGGCCTGGGCGGCGAAGGCCTCGTTGGCCTCGACGAGATCGAGATCCTCCTTCGACCAGCCGGCGCGCTTCAAGGCCAGGCGGCTCGCCGGGATGGGGCCCGAGCCCATGATCGCAGGGTCGACCCCCGCCGTCGCCCAGGAGACGATGCGCGCGAGCGGGGCGATGCCGCGCTTCGCCGCCTCCTTGTCGGTCATCAGCACGAGGGCGGCGGCACCGTCGTTGATCCCGCTCGCGCTACCGGCGGTGACCGTGCCGGCCTTGTCGAAGGCCGGACGCAGCTTCTGCAGGAGCTCGAGCGTGGTGCCGTGCTTGGGGTGCTCGTCGGTATCGACCACCACGTCGCCCTTGCGCCCCTTGATGGTGACGGGAACGATCTCGTCCTTGAAGCGCCCGGACTTCTGGGCGGCCTCGGTCTTGCTCTGCGAGGCGAGCGCGAACTTGTCCTGCTCCTCGCGGGTGATCTGCCACTTCTGGGCCACGTTCTCGGCGGTGTTGCCCATGTGATAGCCGTTGAAGGCGTCCCACAGCCCGTCCTTGATCATGGTGTCGACGAGCTCGAGCCCGCCCATCTTGGTGCCGTTGCGCAGGTGCGCGCAATGCGGCGCCTGGCTCATGCTCTCCTGGCCGCCGGCGACGACGATCGCGCTGTCGCCCAGCCGGATCGCCTGGAAGCCGAGGGCGACCGAGCGCAGGCCCGAGCCGCACAGCTGATTGATGCCGTAGGCCGTCTTCTCGACCGGGATGCCGGCGGCGATGGCGGCCTGGCGGGCCGGGTTCTGGCCAGCGCCGGCGGAGAGGATCTGCCCCATGATCACTTCGTCCACCTCGCCGACCTCGACCTTGGCGCGCAGAAGCGCTTCCTTGATGGCGACGGTGCCGAGATAAGAGGCGGGAACGCTCGAAAGTCCGCCGTTGAATGCGCCGACCGGAGTGCGGGCGGCACCGGCAATCACGACTTCGGTCATCGGGGGATCCTCCTCGGGACGGTTCGCGCGCGAGCGCTTCGGCTCGGAGGGTTATATGTCTGTTGCACCTGCGAAGGCAAGGCAGCCGGCGCATGGCTGCCCCCGGCCTTGCGCCGGGGTCGGGCCCAGGGCTGCCCGGCGAGCCAGGCCGCGAGCGGGCGCCAGGCAGCCCCTTCCGCGGCCGCACTCGCCATCATGCCGATGTGGCCGAGGCTGGGCTGCAGCCGGGCTGCCCCCGGGATGAGCCCGACGAGGGCCTCGGCCGAGGGTGGGGGCACGATGCGGTCCCGGGCCGGCACCACCACGAGGGTCGGAAGCTTGAGCTTCCGCGGCTCGACCGGCTCGCCCGCGATGCGCCACTCGCCCTCAGCCGGCCGGTTCTCGCCGTACCAGCCGACCAGGCACTCGCGCGCCACCTTGGCGGCCAGGGGCACGCCGTCGTTGAGCCAGTCCTCGAGGGCCACGAAGGCAAGCTCGCGCCGCGAGCCGGGCTCGAAATCGGCAAAGCGGACGAACTTGCGCGGCGCCAGATAGGGGTCGAGGAGGAAGAAAAGGGCCTGGAGCACGTCGGTCGAGAGCTCGCCCACGCGCGCGGCGGCGGCAAGCAGCGGGCCGGCGCTGGCCGCGATCGCGCGGGCGAGCTCGGGCCGCTCCGCGTGGAAATCCCAGGGGGTGGCGAGGAGGGCGAGCGCCTTCACGTCCTTGCCGCGTCGGGCGGCGAGGGCGAGTGCCAAATTGCCGCCCATGCAGTAGCCGACGAGCCCCACTGGGCCGCGTGCGAGCTCGACCGCCTGGTCGAGCATGCGCTCGAGCCGTCCGGCGACATAGTCGCTGAGGTCGAAGCTCCGCTCGGCCGGCCCCGGCCGGCCCCAATCGACGAGAAGCGCTCGGAAGCCCGCCCGTGCCAACCAGCGCAGGAAGCTGCTGCCCTCGGCAAGATCGAGGATGTAGCCGCGGTTGACGAGGGAGGGCACGAAGAGCACCACGGGAGCACCCGCTGGCAGGGCTGCCGTGCTGCCGTAATCGCGCAACAATGTCGTCCCCTCCGACCAGATGGCCGGCGGATCGACGAGAGCGCGGCGGTAGGGATGATGGCGATAGCGCTCGAGGCCGCTCAGGTAGCGCTCGAGGCGGCGGCGAACCTGGCGCTCAAGGGCGGCCGCCAGCAGTTCCGGGGCGACGCCGTCGAGGCTGCTTCGCAGCTCTGCCGCGGCGGGTGCCAAGGCTGCTTTCAAGGGCAGCGAGCCGCTCATCAAGAGCGGCAATGCGGTGCGCGAGCTGAGCCAGGTCATCACCGCCGTCGTGAGATGAAGTCCGAGCGGGCGCGGCCCCAGCCTGGGCGGCGGAGCGGGCGGCTGAGGGGGCGGGTGCAGGGGATCGCGCATCGGCCTCTTTGGCTTCCTCGCAGGGGCTCTCCCGGGCGCTCCCCCCGGCAGCCTTGCGCGCGGCCTCCGCCATGCCGGAAAGCATGCCGGCAGCGGCCTCGTTGAGCGCTCCGAACCAGCCGGCGAGTGCCTCCGCGAGCTCCGGATCGGATGCCATCGCCGCCCATTGCTCCTGCCAGAGGTCGAGATAGCGCTCTACCAGACGCTCGATTTCCGGCGGCTCCGACATGGCCGCGAGTATAGCCGAGGGGTGCGGGCGTGGCCAGCAGCAGCGGCTTTGGAGAAGACGCTTGCGCAATGCAGCATGAATGCACTTATATAGCTCCCGGCTGCAGCCGTCCTCCCAAGCGATGAGGGCTATGTCGTGGCAATGGAAGCGAAATCCGACGAGCCGAGCGCGCCGATCACGATCAAGAAATACGCCAACCGGCGGCTCTACAACACGGCGACGAGCAGCTACGTCACGCTCGACGACCTGTGCCAGATGGTGAAGGCGAACAAGGAGTTCGTCGTCTACGACGCCAAGACCGGCGACGACATCACGCGCTCGGTCCTGACCCAGATCATCGTCGAGGAGGAGGGCAAGGGCCAGAACCTCTTGCCCATCAGCTTCCTGCGCCAGCTCATCGGCTTCTACGGCGACAGTCTCGGCACGATGCTGCCGCGCTATCTCGAATCGAGCATGAAGGCCTTCGCCCAGAACCAGGAGAAGTTCCGCCAGTACATGAAGGGCGCCTTCGACGGCTTCTTCCCCTTCGGCTCGCTCGAGGAGGTCGGCAAGCAGAACGTGGCGATGATGGAGCGCGCCATGAAGATGCTCAATCCCTTCGTCGCCGAGCCGGGCGGGGCGGAGGGCAAGCCTACCGAGGATGCGCCGGCCGCCAAGCTCGACGAACTCAAGCGCAAGATCGACGCGCTCCAGCGCCAGCTCGACGAACTCGGGAAGCAGAAGCCCGAGGAATAACCCCCGGTCATCCTTCGAGACGCGCCCTTCGGGCACTCCTCAGGATGAGGTGATTTCATCAAGGCCCGGACCTCATCCTGAGAGTCTGATTCGAAATGATCCGTTCATCTTAAGCGTTCTATTCGTCACCCCGGCGAAAGCCGGGGTCCATGTCTCTAGCCCGGCTCGAGGCCGACAATGGATTCCCGCTTTCGCGGGAATGACGATCCGTGCCGGGTAATGCATTGAAGATAATGCGTTCATTTCCGGCCAGCCTCTGAGGAGGCCGCGAAGCGGCCGTCTCGAAGGATCACTTGCCCGCGGAATTGAGCTCGGACTGATAACGATAGGGGTGGGCGGGGTAGACGCCGAGGATCATGAAGCTGGTGCTGAAGAACTCGAGCTCCTCGAGGGCGAGCTTCAAGCGCCGCTCGCTCGGATGGCCTTCGACGTCGGCGTAGAACTGCGTCGCGGTGAAGCGCCCGCCCAGCATGTAGCTCTCGAGCTTGGTCATGTTGACGCCGTTGGTGGCGAAGCCGCCGAGGGCCTTGTAGAGCGCTGCCGGCACGTTGCGCACGTTGAAGACGAAGGTGGTCACGACGGGCCCGCGCGCGGGATTGGGATCGATCAGCTCGCGCGCCATCACGAGAAAGCGCGTGGTGTTGTGCTCGGCGTCCTCGATGTCGGCGCGCAGCACGGCGAGGCCGTAGATCTCGCCCGCCAACGCCGGTGCGATCGCGGCCTGGCTCTTGTCGTTCCACTTGGCCACGTCGGCGGCGGCCCCTGCCGTATCGACGTGCACCACCGGCTTGAGCTTGAGCTTGGCGATGAGTTGGCGGCACTGATTGAGCGCATGCACGTGGCTGTGCACCGTCTTGATGTCCTCGAGCTTCGCCCCCTTGGGGGCGAGGAGGTAGTGGTTGATGCGCTGGAAGTGCTCCGCGATGATGCGCAGTCCCGAATCCGGCAGCAGGTGGTGGATGTCGGCGACCCGGCCCGCGACCGAGTTCTCGATCGGGATCATGGCGAGCTCGGCGCGGCCTTCGCGCACGGCGGCGAAGGTCGCCTCGAAGCTCTCGCAGGGCAGGCTCGCGAGCTCGGGGAAGACGATGCGGCAGGCCATGTCCGAATTGGCGCCGCGGGCACCCTGGAAGGCGATGCGACGGTCGGGAGCTTTCACATCCGGCATGGCTTGCCCGCGCTACGCGACGCTGCCCGGCTTGGCGGCAAGCATTTGCCGCGCCCGCGCGAGGTCGGCCGGAGTATTGACATCGAGTGCCACCATGTCAACGAGGGCCACGTCGATGCGCATGCCGGCCTCGAGTGCGCGCAGCTGCTCGAGCCGCTCGCGACTCTCCAGAATGCCGGGCGGCAGGGCCACGAAGCGCTCGAGGGCCGCTCGGCGGTAGGCATAGATGCCGCGGTGGAAATAGTGCGGGCCCTCGCCCGGCGGCACCCGGGCACGGCTGAAGTAGAGCGCGCGGGCGATCCGCTGTCCCGGGGCGAAGGCCGCCACCACCTTGACCACGCTCGGGTCGTCGCGCTCGGCCTCGTCGGTGATGGCGACGGCGACGGTCGCGATGTCGACGGCGGGGTCGGCGAGCGGGGTCAGCACGGCGCGGATGGTCTCCGGCTCGATCGTCGGCAGATCGCCCTGCACGTTCACCACCACGTCATGCTTGCGGTCCGGATCGAGACGCTCGAGCGCCTCGAAGATTCGGTCGGAGCCGCTCGCGTGGTCGGGCCGGGTCAGGACCGCGGTCCCGCCCGCGCGCCGCACGGCTGTCGCGATCTCCTCCTCGGCCGCGGCGACCGCGACCGGCCCGATCCCGGCCGCCATGGCGCGGCGCCAGACATGGACGATCATGGGCTCGCCCGCGATTTCGGCGAGGGGCTTGCTCGGCAACCGCGTGGAGGCCATGCGGGCCGGAATAAGGGCGATCGGGTTCAAGACCTTGCTCATGGCGGAACGCGGGCCCTCGCCCCCCGCCCGGCGATTGCGACATTTTGCCGCGCTTCGAGGCGGGGCCGGGACGGGCTAAAAACGGGTCGGCCGGCCGGGGACCATATAACGGTTGCCCTCGGAGCGGAAACGATTTATCGACGCTCGGCGCCACCCGGCCTCGAGTCGGGCGCAGCGGGACGGCCCTTGGGGGAGTCATGGATTCGTTCGAGATCAACAAGATCGTCGGTGCGGGCCTGATGGCCCTCCTCATCGCGACGGTGATCGGTCACGCGGGCGACATCCTGGTGCGCGAGCCGGAAGGGGGGAGCCATATCGAGATTGCCGGTGTCGAGACCGCGAGTGCTCCGGCCGCGACGGCGCCCGCGCCGGCAGCACTCCAGCCGATCGAGCCTTTCCTTGCCAAGGCAAGCATCGACGACGGCAAGAAGGTGGCGAATCAGTGCAAGGTCTGCCATACGCTCGGCAAGGGCGAGCCCGCGCGCATCGGCCCCAACCTCTACGGTATCGTCGGCGAGAAGGTGGCGGCCCGTGCGGGCTTCCAATTCTCGGACGCGCTCAAGAAGGTAAGCGGGGACTGGAGCTTCGATGAGCTCAACAAGTGGCTCGCCGGGCCGCAGCAGCTCGCCCCCGGCACCAAGATGACCTTCGTCGGCATCAAGGACGAGCAGCAGCGCGCCGACGTCATCGCCTACCTCAACAGCCTGAGCGACGCGCCGCAGCCGCTGCCGAAGTGAGCCGCCGCCGGCCGGCGGCCCGCCTCATCCTTCGAGACGCCGCCTGCAGCGGCTCCTCGGGACGAGGTGAAGCCCTGAATATCGGGCCTCGTCCTGAGGAGCGTCGCGCTCGCGACGCGTCTCGAAGGATGAGGCTTCGGCGAAGCCGACCCAACACCCGGCTTGGCAAGCCGAGGCCTTTCGCCCACACTCGGCAGCGCATGGCCGCAGCCGGGATCGACGATTTCCTTCGCCTCGCCGCCCGTCTCGCAGAGGAGAGCGGGGCGATCGTGCTGCGCCACTTCCGCCGCGCACTCGCCGTCGACGACAAGGCCGACCTTTCGCCCGTGACCGCCGCCGACCGCGATGCCGAGGCGGCCATGCGCCGGCGCATCGAAGAGCACTTCCCCGATCACGGCGTCATCGGCGAGGAGCACGGTGCGAGCAATGCGGAGGCACCCTACGTCTGGGTGCTCGATCCCATCGACGGCACCAAATCTTTCATCGCCGGCAAGCCCCTCTTCGGCACCCTCATCGCCCTCCTCCACGAGGGACGCCCCATCCTCGGCATCATCAATCACCCCGCCCTCGGCGAGCGCTGGACCGGGGCCGCGGGCAAGGCCACCCTCTTCAACGGAGCCCCGGTCCGGACGCGCGCCTGCGGAGAGCTCGCCAAGGCCATCGTCTTTTCGACCTCGCCTTACATGTTCGCCTCGCCGCGCGACAAAGCCGCCTACGAGCGCCTGCGCACGAGTGCCAAGCTCGCACTCTTCGGGACGGACTGCTACGGCTACGGCCTCGTCGCCAGCGGCTTCGCCGACCTCGTCATCGAGAGCGGCCTCAAGCCCTACGACTATTGCGCCCTCATCCCGGTGCTCGAGGGGGCGGGCGGGGTGATCACCGACTGGCGCGGGTGTGCGCTCGGCCTCCACTCGGACGGCCGGGTGCTCGCCGCAGGGGACGCGCGCGCGCACGCGCAAGCGCTCGGCGTCATCTCCGAGGCCGCCGGCTGAGCCGCCCCGGGGTCCGGGCCGTCGCCGGAGTTTGGCTTGCCGGTCGCCGTGGAAACCGCCATGTTGAAGGCGCTCGACCGCTCGCCCCTTGACCTCGCGCCGGGGATCGCCATGCCTTACGTGAGAGCCACGATCTTAGCCCTGCTGGCGCTTTTCGCAGGCGCCCCGGCCTCGGCCGACGACGCCGACTTCATAGGCCCCGGCATCGCCATGCATGGCGAGGTGAAGTACAAGCCCGGCTTCGCCCATTTCGACTACGCCAATCCGGATGCCCCCAAAGGCGGGGAGGTGCGCGAGGCCACGATCGGCACCTACGACAGCCTCAACCCCTTCATCTTGAAGGGCGTCACCGCGGCCGGGGTGGGCCTCGCCTTCGACACCCTCATGGTCTCGAGCGAGGACGAGGCGTTCAGCGAATACGGCCTCGTCGCCGAGACGATCGAGGTGCCCAAGGACCGCTCCTTCGTGATCTTCACCTTGCGGCCCGAGGCGCGCTTCAACGACGGCAGCCCGATCACCGCGGACGACGTGGTGTGGAGCTTCGATACGCTCAAGGCCAAGGGCCATCCCTTCTACGCCGCCTACTACCACAGCGTCGTGAAGGCCGAGAAGGTCGGGGAGCGCAAGGTCAAGTTCACTTTCGCGCCCGGCGACAACCGCGAGCTGCCGCTCATCCTCGGTCAGCTGCCGGTGCTGTCGCAGAAATACTACGCGAGCCGCGACTTCACGAAGACCACGCTCGAGGCCCCCCTCGGCAGCGGCCCCTACAAGGTCTCCGCCGTGGATCCCGGCCGCTCGATCACGCTCGAGCGCGTGCCGGATTATTGGGGCAAGGACCTGCCGGTCAACAAGGGACGCTACAACTTCGACCGCATCCGCATCGACTATTACCGCGACGAGAACGTCTCGCTCGAGGCCTTCAAGGCCGGCAACTACGATTTCCGCCAGGAGAACTCGTCGAAATTCTGGGCGACCGGCTACGACTCGCCCGCCGTGCGCGACGGCCGCATCAAGAAGGAGGAAATCCCGAACGAGGAGCCGCAGGGCATGCAGGGCTACGTCTACAACATCCGCCGACCCGTCTTCCAGGACCCGCGGGTGCGCGCGGCGCTGGCCTACGCCTTCGATTTCGAGTGGAGCAACAAGACGCTCTTCTACGGGCAATATACGCGCACGGAGAGCTACTTCTCCAACTCCGAGCTCGCCTCCCACGGCCTGCCGAGTGCCGGGGAGCTCGAGCTCCTGGAGCCGCTCAAGGGCGAGATCCCCGCGGAGGTCTTCACCAAGGAATACGAGGCGCCCAAGACCGACGGCTCGGGCAACATCCGGCCCAACCTCGCGCTCGGATTGCAGCTCCTCGCCGCGGCCGGCTGGACGGTCAAGGGCGGCAAGATGGTCGACGCCAAGGGGGCACCGCTTGCCTTCGAGATCCTCCTCGACGAGCCCGCCTTCGAGCGCGTCACGCAGCCCTTCGTGCAGAACCTGGCACGCCTGGGCGTGGATGCGCGCATCCGCACCGTCGACACGGCCCAGTACAAGAACCGCCTCGACAATTTCGATTTCGACATGATCGTGGGAAGCTTCGGAGAGTCGCTCTCCCCCGGCAACGAGCAGCGCGACTTCTGGGGCTCGGAGAGCGCCGATATCCCCGGCGGACGCAACATCATCGGCATCAAGGACAAGGCGATCGACCGGCTGATCGACCTCGTGATCTCGGCCCCCGACCGCGCGGCGTTGGTCACGCGCACCCACGCCCTCGACCGCGTCCTCTTGTGGCACTTCTACGTCATCCCCCATTGGCACATCACCTATTTCCGTGCCGCCTACTGGAACAAGTTCGGGCGGCCCGCGATTTCGCCCAAATACGCGCTCGGCTTCATCGACGACTGGTGGGTCGACCCCGCGAAGGCGGCGGCACTCAAGACGAAGTAGGGGGCCGCACCTCGGACGCACGGCGGGCACGGAGGAAGTCGAACTTGTCTCTGGATTGCTTCGTCGGCTGCGCTTCCTCGCAATGACGGGCTATATAGCTTCCATGTCATTGCGAGCCGAAGGCGAAGCAATCCAGCGATTCTCGCTGTGCCGGAAGATGAGACCGATCTCGGAAAGATGAGCTGAACGCCCGATGCTCGCCTACATCATCCGCCGCCTGCTCCTCATCATCCCGACCCTGCTCGGGATCATGGTGGTCAACTTCGTGATCATCCAGGCCGCCCCCGGCGGGCCGGTCGAGCAGGCGATCGCGCAGATCCAGGGTACCGCGGTGAGCGCCACCGCCCGCATCTCGGGTGCCGGCGGGGAGACCACGGCCGGGCAGACGGCACCGGCGAGTGCCGGGGTCAGCAAGTATCGTGGTGCACGCGGGCTCGATCCGGCCCTCGTCAAGCGGCTCGAGCATCAGTTCGGCTTCGATCAGCCGATGTGGAAGCGCTTCCTCCTGATGATGGGAGACTATCTGCGCTTCGACTTCGGGCAGAGCTTCTTCCGCGACCAGAGTGTCGTGAGCCTGGTGCTCGACAAGATGCCGGTCTCGGTCTCGTTAGGGCTCTGGACCACGCTTCTCGTCTACCTCATCTCGATCCCCCTCGGCATCGCAAAGGCGGTGCGCGACGGCACGCGTTTCGACGTATGGACGAGTGCGGTCATCGTGGTGAGCTACTCGATCCCGAGCTTTCTCTTCGCCATCCTCCTCATCGTGCTCTTCGCGGGCGGAAGCTACGTCCAGTGGTTCCCGCTCCGCGGCCTCGTCTCCGAGAACTGGCACCAGCTCGATCTCCTGCACAAGATCACGGATTACCTCTGGCACATGGCCCTGCCCATCCTGGCCCTCGTGATCGGCGGCTTCGCCTCGCTCACCATGCTGACCAAGAACTCCTTTCTGGCCGAGATCGGCAAGCAGTACGTGCTCACCGCGCGCGCCAAGGGTCTCTCCGAGCGGCGCGTGCTCTACAACCACGTCTTCCGCAACGGCATGCTGATCGTGATCTCGGGCTTCCCCGGCGCCTTCATCGGCATTCTCTTCACCGGCGCCTTGCTCATCGAGGTCATCTTCTCCCTCGACGGGCTCGGGCTCCTCGGCTTCCAGGCAACCATCAATCGCGACTATCCGGTGATCTTCGGCACGCTCTTCTTCTTCACCCTGCTCGGCCTCGTGACCAACCTGATCGGCGACCTCACCTACGTGCTGGTCGACCCCCGCATCGACTTCGAGGCGCGGGAGACCTGAGATGGAGGCAAGCGCGGGCCGTCTCGGCGTTTCCCGGAAGCTCTCGCCGATCAACGCGCGGCGGCTCGCCAACTTCCGCGCCAACGCGCGCGGCTTCTGGTCGTTCTGGATCTTCCTCGTCTTCTTCGTGCTCAGCCTGTTCGCGGAATTCATCGCCAACGACCGCCCGCTCCTCGTCTCCTATGACGGCCGTCTCTATGCACCCGTACTCCATGATTACGCGGAGACGACCTTCGGCGGCATTTTTCCGACCGAGACCGACTACCGCGACCCCGAGGTCAGGCAACTCATCGCGGCGAAGGGTTGGATGATCTGGCCGCTCATCCCCTATAGCTACGACACCGTGGTCTACGGCCTGCCGGGGCCGGCCCCCTCCCCGCCCACGGCGCGCGACTGGCTCGGCACCGACGATCAGGCGCGCGACGTGACGGCGCGTCTCATCTACGGCTTCCGCATCTCGGTGCTGTTCGGCCTCGTGCTGACCGTGCTGAGCTCGATCGTGGGCGTGCTCGCCGGGCTGGTACAGGGCTACTTCGGCGGCAAGGTCGACCTCTTCGGCCAGCGCTTCATCGAGATCTGGTCGGGCCTGCCCGTGCTCTTCCTCCTCATCATCCTCTCGAGCCTGGTCGAGCCCAACTTCTGGTGGCTGCTCGGCATCATGCTGCTCTTCAGCTGGACCTCGCTCGTGGGCGTGGTGCGCGCCGAAACCCTGCGCGCGCGCAACTTCGTCTACGTCCGTGCGGCACGGGCGCTCGGGGCCACGAACTGGACCATCATGACGCGCCACGTCATGCCGAACGCCATGGTCTCGACCTTGACCTTCATGCCGTTCATCCTGAACGGCTCGATCGCCACCTTGACCTCGCTCGATTTCCTCGGCTTCGGACTGCCGCCGGGCTCGCCTTCGCTCGGCGAGCTCCTGGCCCAAGGCAAGAACAACCTCCAGGCCCCCTGGCTCGGCCTCACCGGCTTCTTCGTGCTCGGCATCATGCTGAGCCTGCTCATCTTCGCGGGCGAGGCGGTGCGCGACGCGCTCGATCCGCGCAAGATCTTCGGCGGCGGCCGCCCGCCCGAGGTCGCCGAGGTCAAGGGGGCGGCGGCGTTGCGTGCGCAGCCGAAAGGCGGGCTCCTCGCGGTCGAGGATCTCTCCGTGAGCTTCGAGGTGCCGGGTGGGCTCGTCGAGGCGGTGCGCCACGTCTCCTTCAGCTTGGCCGCGGGCGAGACGCTCGCGATCGTGGGCGAATCGGGCTCGGGCAAGTCGGTCACCGCCTTGGCCCTCCTCCAGCTCCTCCCCTACCCCAAGGCGCGCCACCCCTCCGGCAGCATCCGCTTTCAGGGTGAGGAGCTCTTGGGGGCGTCCAATCGGGTGATGCAGCACATCCGCGGCAACCGCATCGCCATGATCTTCCAGGAGCCGATGACGGCCCTCAACCCGCTCCACACGGTCGAGCGCCAGGTCGCGGAAGTGCTGAGCCTGCATAAGGGCCTGGGGCCCGAGGCCGCACGCCGGAGGGTGCTCGAGCTCCTCGAGCTCGTCGGCCTGCAGAATGCGGCCTCCAGGCTCGGTGCCTTTCCCCACGAGCTCTCCGGCGGGCAACGCCAGCGCGTGATGATCGCGATGGCGCTCGCGAACGAGCCGGACATCCTCATCGCGGACGAGCCCACCACGGCCCTCGACGTCACCATCCAGGCGCAGATCCTCGCCCTCCTCAAGCGGCTCCAGAAGGAGATGGGGCTCGCCATCATCCTCATCACCCACGACCTCACGATCGTGCGCAATTTCGCCGATCGGGTCGCGGTGATGAACGCCGGGCGCTTCGTGGAGAGCGGGGACGTGGCCGAGGTGTTCAGCCGGCCCCAGCACCCCTATACGCGCCACTTGCTCGCGGCCGAGCCCAAGGGCCGTGCCGCCGCCGCCGACGCCGACGCCCCTGTCCTCGTCGCCACCCAGGACTTGAGAGTCTGGTTCCCGCTGCGCGCCGGGGTCTTGCGCGGCATCGCGGGCTTCATCAAGGCGGTCGACGGAGTCTCGCTCGAGCTGCGCGAGGGCCACACCACGGGTGTCGTCGGCGAGTCGGGCTCGGGCAAGACCTCGCTCGGCCTGGCCCTCCTGCGCCTCCAGCCGCTCGATGCGCTGCGCGACGCGAGCGGAGCGCTCCATCCGCCTCCGATCAGCTTCGCCGGGCGGCGCATCGAGGCCTTGCCCGCGCGGGTCTTGCGCCCCCTGCGGCGCGACATGCAGGTCGTCTTCCAGGACCCCTTCGACAGCCTGAGCCCGCGGCTCACCATCGGCGAGATCGTGGGCGAAGGCCTCGAGGTGCACCGCATCGGCTCCAATCGGCGCGAGCGCGAGGCGATGATCGCGGAGGCCTTGCGCGAGGTCGGGCTCGACCCCTCGACGCGCCATCGCTATCCCCACGAGTTCTCGGGCGGCCAGCGCCAGCGCGTCGCCATCGCGCGCGCGATCGTGCTCAAGCCCCGCTTCGTGCTCCTCGACGAGCCGACCTCCGCCCTCGACATGTCGGTCCAGGCGCAGATCGTCGATCTCCTGCGCGAGCTGCAACAGCGGCACAAGCTCGCCTACCTCTTCATCAGCCACGATTTGCGGGTGATCCGCGCCATGGCCGACGAGGTCATCGTCATGCGCGCGGGCGAAGTGGTGGAGCAGGGCCCTGCCGAGCGCATCTTCGAGGCCCCGCAGCATGCCTACACCAAGGCCCTCATGGCCGCCGCCTTCCATCTGGAAGCGGTCGAGACCGGCGTGGTAAGCGTGTAGCGTATGTTGTGCTCGGCCGGATGCATTCCCCTAATCGTCACCCTCGGGCTTGACCCGAGGGTCCATGGATTGCCGGGTCAAGCCCGGCAATGACGAAAGACAGGTGCGATCCCAGCTAATTTGGAATTGCCATAAAGCTCAGCCGCAGAGGATCCCCCGCCCATGGCCCTTCTCTTCAAGTCCGACAGCGACCGCGTCGATTGGTGGAGGCGCGAGCTCAAGGAGCGCATGCCCGACATGGAGGTGCGCTTTTGGCCCGAGGTGGGCAACCCCGCCGAGATCGAGTTCGCGCTCGTGTGGAACATGCCGCACGGCGCCTTGGCGCGCTTCCCCCACTTGCGCGCCATCTTCTCGCTCGGCGCCGGGGTCGACCATCTCTTCGCCGACCCCACCTTGCCGCGGCAGGTGCCGATCTGCCGGGTGGTCGACAAGCTCCTGACCCAGCGCATGACCGAGTACGTCGTCCTCCACGTGCTGCGCTACCATCGCCGCCAGCCCGAGCTCGAGGAGCTGCAGCGCCGCGGCGAATGGAACGAGCTCTACTCGCCGACCGCGGGCGAGCGCCGGGTCGGTATCATGGGCCTCGGCGAGCTCGGCGCCGATGCCGCCCGGCACCTCGCCGCCCTGGGCTTCAAGGTCGCCGGCTGGAGCCGCTCGCCCAAGGCGCTTGCGGGTATCGAGAGCTTCCACGGTTCCGCCGGCCGCGCCGCCTTCCTCGCCGGCTGCGAAATCCTCGTCTGCCTGCTGCCGCTCACGCGCGAGACCGAGGGCATCCTGGACAAGGCGCTCTTCGCCGGCCTGCCCAAGGGTGCCGTGCTCATCAATGCCGCCCGCGGCAAGCATCTCGTCGAAGCCGACCTGCTCGCCGCCCTCGCCTCGGGCCAGCTCGCCTACGCCGCCCTCGACGTCTTCCACCAGGAGCCGCTCCCGCCCGCGCACCCCTTCTGGCGCCATCCGCGCATCACCTTGAGCCCGCACATCGCGAGTCTCACCGACCCGCGCACCATCTCGGCCACCGTGGCCGAGAACGTGCGGCGCCAACGCGCGGGCGAGCCGCTCCTCTACGTCGTCGACGCGGAGCTCGGGTATTAGAGCCTGCGGATATTAGTTTTCCGACGCGTCATTCCGGACAAGCAAATCATCGCACATGCGATGATTTGCGCGATCCGGAATCCATGGTCGGGACAGTGCGAGCCTTGCCATGGATTCCGGATAGCAAGGCTCGCGATCGGGAAAAGCTCCGCTTTTCCCGGGCTCGCCTAAGCTTCCGGAATGACGGTGAACTTAAATGCCGACAGGCTCTACCGCCTCCCGCGCTTCCTTCCGAAGCGCGCCTTGAGCATGGCGAAGAGCGCGCGCATGGCGAGGCCCTCCCCGCCTTCGGGCCGGCCGGGGCGCGCTTTCGCGTTCCAGCCGTAGCTGTCGATGTGCGCCCAGGGGGTGCCGTCGCTCACGAACTCCTGGAGGAAGAGGGCGGCGGCGATCGAGCCGGCAAAGGCGCCGTCGGGGGCGTTGTTCACGTCGGCGGTCTTGCTCTCGAGCATGCGGCGGTAGGGGCGCCAGAGCGGGAGGCGCCAGAGCGGGTCCGCTTCCGCGGTACCTTGACGAAGAAGATCGGCCGCGAGCCGCTCGTCGTTCGTGAAGAGAGCGGGAAGCTCGGGGCCGAGGGCCACGCGTGCCGCCCCCGTGAGGGTCGCGCAATCGATGATCACGGCAGGCCGCTCGGAGTCCGCTTCCGCGAGGGCGTCGGCGAGGACGAGCCGACCCTCGGCGTCGGTATTGCCGATCTCGACCGTGATCCCTTTGCGGCTCTTGACCACGTCGAGCGGGCGCATGGCGTTACCCGAAACGCTGTTCTCGACCGCCGGAATGAGGAGGCGCAGGCGGACAGGGAGGCCAGCTGCCATCACCATCGAGGCCAGGCCCAGCATGGTCGCGGCCCCGCCCATGTCCTTCTTCATCATGAGCATGCCGGCCGCGGGCTTGAGGTCGAGCCCGCCCGTGTCGAAGCACACGCCCTTGCCGACGAGCGTCACCTTGGGTGCCGCCTTGTCGCCCCAGACGAGATCGATGAGGCGCGGGGCGCGTGCCGAGGCCCGCCCGACCGCGTGGATGAGGGGATAGTTGCGCGTGATGAGGCGCTCGCCCTCGATCACCTCGATCGCGGCACGGTGCCGCCTCGCGAGCTTGCGTGCCGCCTCGGCGAGCTCGGCCGGGCCCATGTCGGAGGACGGGGTGTTGATGAGATCGCGGGCGAGGAAGACGGCGTCGGCTGTGCGTTCGACCGCAGCACGGTCGGCATTCTTGGGCCAGAGCAGGGTCGCGTGCTGCGGCGGGGCCTTGCGATAGCGCGCGAAGCGATAGCTGCCGAGCGCCCAGCCGAGGGCCGCCTTGGTCGCCGCCGCGGCAGCGAGGGCGGCGTCGAGGCGATAGACGCCCGGCGGCAGGGCTTGCGGCAGGGCCGCCAAGGCCCAGAGCTCGTCCTTTGCGGCGACCCCTACGAGGACGCGGGCGAGCCTGCCGTCGCCGCCGGGGACGAGGGAGAGCTCGCCCGGCTTGGCGGCAAAGCCCGTCGATTCGACCCAGCCGCGCAAGCGGTACCCGGGGCCCGCGAGCCAGCCTTTGAGCTTCGCCTCGGCGAGCGGGGTGATGGGCAGGGCCTTGGCTGCTGCCCCGGCGACAAGAGTGCTCTGCATCGGGGTCCTCGCCGGAAGGGGTGAGCGGGCGGCGTCTCGAGCGCTAGAATGAAGCGCTCGGCGGCCGTTGGAAAGCTCATAGCGCAGGCACCCCTTGTGTTCATCGGCGCCATCGCCTAAATCGGGCGTTCACTCTTTCGTGAGGAAACGCCATGGCCGACGTTGCCATCGTCATCGGAGACAAGAACACCTCGTCCTGGTCGCTGCGCGGCTGGTTGGCCCTCAAGGCCACCGGGATCCCCTTCGAGGAGATCCTCGTCCCGCTCCATCGGCCGGAGAGCAAGGCCGCGATCCAGGGCCACGGTGCGAATACGGTCCCGATCCTCAAGCACAAGGGCACGCTCGTGTGGGAGAGCCTCGCGATCTGCGAGTTCCTTGCCGAGGCCTATCCCGCGGCCAAGCTCTGGCCCGAGGAGCCGGGGGCGCGGGCGCTTGCGCGCGCGGTCTCGGCCGAGATGCATGCGGGCTTCCAGCCGCTGCGCGCGAACATGTCGATGGACATGCGGGCGCGCAAGCCGGGCACCGGCCTCGCCGACGGAGTCCAGGCGAACATCGACCGCATTTCTGAGCTCTGGCGCCTCTGCCGCGAGCGCTCCGGCAAGGGCGGCCCCTTCCTCTTCGGCGCCTTCGGCGCTGCCGATGCCATGTTCGCCCCCGTCGTCAGCCGCTTCGTGACCTATTCGCCGAGGCTCGATCCGGTGGCGAGCGCTTATCGCGAGGCCCTCTGGCACTGGCCCGCCATGCAGGAATGGAACAAGGCGGCGGAGCGCGAGAAGTGAGCGCCGTGCTGAGACAACAGACCTGATGGACTAGAACAGGATGCGATTAAGCTGAAGCATCACGATCGTCACCCCCGCGCACGCGGGGTCCATGGCGCCGCTGGATTCCCGCTTGCGCGGGAATGACGATGAAAACGCTGATTCGACTTGATCACATTCCGCATTAGGCGCAAGCGGCAATCCGTTCGCCGTCATTCCGGAAGCTAAGGCGAGCCCCGGAAGCGCGCAGCGAATCCGGGTCGCGAGCCTTGCTATCCGGAATGACGAAGCGGGGAATGAATCTCGGTACGCGCCTAATGGAGGAGGCCGGCCTCGCGGTAGAAGCGCTCGGCTCCCGGGTGGAGCGGGATGGCGAGGCCCTCGAGGGCCGTATCGAGACGGATCTGCCTGCCCTCGGGATGGCCGAGATCGAGGAGGCGGCGCGTGCTCTTCTCCCACAGCGCTTTCGTGACGCCGTAGACGAGATCGGCATCGAGGGCGGCGGACGTCACCCACACGGCCTCGACCGCGACGGCACCGGTTGCGGGTACCCCCTTGTAGGTCCCCTCCGGGATCTGCGCCAAGCCGAAGAAGGGATGGGTCAGGCGCAGCTTGGGGAGGGCCTCGGCGTCGACGGGAAGGAGGCGGATGGGAAGCGCCTCTGCCAGGGCGGCAAGGGTCGCGACCGGCCAGCCGGCGACCATGAAGAAGGCGTCGATCCGGCCCTCGCGCAAGGCGTCGCTCGCCGCCCCCGGCTTCAGGAAGACCGCACGCACGTCCTTGCGCCGCACCTTGTAGGCGGCCAGGATCGCCTCGGCATCGATGAGGGTGCCCGAGCCCTCCTCCCCGACCGAGACCCGCTTGCCCTTGAGCTGCGCGATCGAGGCGATGTCCGAATCGGCGCGCACCACGATGTGCACGGCTTCCTGGAAAAGATTGGCGATCGCGCGCAGCTTGTTCATCGGCGTCTTGACGAAGGGGCCGAGGCCGTAGAAGGCGGCATAGGCGAGATCGGCCTGGCACAGTCCGGATTCGATCTCGCCCGCCTCGATCCGGGCCGCGTTCTCGACCGAGCCCTCGGTCGATTGGGCGACCGCGATCAGCCCCGGCACGCCGCAGCTGCCGCCCTGGGCGCAGGGGCGTGCTCCGGGCGGGCTCGAGATCGCACTCGCGATCACGCCGCCGATGGGGAAATAGGTGCCGCCCGAGGCCCCGGTGCCGATGCGGAAGAAATGCATCGCTTGGGCCTGGTTGCTCTCCTCGGCCGCCGGCAGGCAGCCGGGATCGCCCAGGACTCCCGCCGCGATCACGCCGGCCAAGAGCCGCCACCGGGTGCCGCGGAAAGACAAACCCATCGCCCTACTCCACGAAGCAGGGGCCATTAATAGCGCGGTCCGCGCGCCGATCAAAGGAGAGCTCGCAAAACGATGCCGGAATCTTGCCGGAACGGGTGCGCCGCGCGATCAGCCGCCGTCGCGCAAGGCCAGGAGCCGCCCCGCCGCGCGCCACAAACGCCAGCCGTCGGCGAGGTCGCCCGGCTCGAGTGCAGCGTGGGCCAGGTGGTCGAGCAGGTAGAGATGGGCGCGGGCACCCAGTGCTTGGGCGAGGGCGACGCTCTCGCTATAGGGCACGATCGCGTCGTCGCGGCCATGGATGAGCAGGACCTGGGCGTGGAGTGCCGTGAGGTCGGCCCCTCTGAGATCGAGGGCGGCGATCTCGGCCTGGATGCGCTCGGGGAGCGTCGCGATGAGAGCGGGGACCTGCGCCGGGTCGCGATTGTCGAGGAGCGCCATCACGGCGCGGCCCTCCGGGCCCAGGCCGCGCTCGAGGCCGCTCACGTCGGCATCGAGGTCGGCGAGCTTCCGCCGCGCGAGTTGGTCGAGGCGCTCGCGGTCGGGAGCGCTGTCGAGGCGGCTCGCGTTCGCCAGCACGAAGACCCACTTGCCGTAGCGATTGGGCTGTCCTCGCCGCCACGGCTCGCCGGGAGCCGGGCGCCAGTAGCCGGTGGTGAAGAAGGTGACCACGCTCGTCGTGTCGTAATAGCCCCCGAGGCTCACGAGGAAGCCGATGCGCGCGCCGAGCTCCGGCTCGAGGGCGGCGAGGAGGGCCGGTCCGACGCCGTAGGAGACCGCGGCGATGCCGACCGGTCCGGCGCCATGGGGAAGGTCCAGGAGATGAAGCACCGCCGCGGCGATGCCGGCGATGTCGGCGCTGCCGACCTGGAGCGCCTTGGGCCCCGGCAGGTCCGGCACCAGGACCAGGAAGCCGTGGGCGGCAAGGGTGCGCGCAAAGGTCACCAGCCGCGGATCGTCCTTGCCGGTCTCGGCCGCACCCGGCACGAGGAGCAGGCCGGCCCGAGCACCTTGCGGCGGCCGATAGAGATCGCCGGCCCCGCCTGCCCAGCTTGCGGCAATGGGTGCCAGCATCGGTGCATCGCCGCGTGCCAGCTGCCAGAGCAGTTGGGCGGCCTCGAGTGAGCGCGGCAGATGCAGTACGAGCCCCGCCGCGATGAGCGCCGCAAGGCCGGCGAGTATCAGAACGAGGCGGCAAAGCGGGATGCGCGCCAAGGCCGAGGCCCTCGGGGATCGCGAGATAAGCTAGAGCTGAATCCGATCAAGTAGAACATCTCTTTCGTCACCCCGGCGAAAGCCGGGGTCCAGGGGCAACGGCCCGTCACCTGGTCCTGGGTTCCCGCTTTCGCGGGAACGACGATGTGGATTGATTCCACT
>DATJAC010000325.1:0-3805 GCA_035516655.1 Alphaproteobacteria bacterium
ACCTTGGCCATCGAGACCTCCTTCCGCGCCTGGCTCCCCTGGTCGAGCTTCCACGCCGCGTGCATGGTGAGGAGCCGGCCGACGTGGATCTCCATCGCGGCCTCGCCGAGGAGCCACTGCACGCCCTCATGCGCGGCGAGCGTGGCGCCGAAGGCCTCGCGCTCGCGCACGTAAGCACCGGCGATCTCGAGTGCCCGCTTGGCCCAGCCGAGCCAGCGCATGCAATGGGTGAGGCGCGCCGTGCCGAGGCGGGTCTGCGCCACCTTCATGCCGTCGCCGATGTTCATGAGCACGTCCTCCTCGGGGATCTCGAGCCCGTCGAAGACGAGCTCGCAATGCCCGCCATGCTCCTCCGGCCCCATGATGCCGATGCGGCGGATCATCTTCCAGCCCGGCTGGTCCTTGTGGAAGAGAAAGGCGCTGAGCCCCTTGCGCGGATCGTCCGAGGTGCGCGCGATGAGGATGAAATGTGCCGCCCCGTCGGCCCCGGTGATGAACCATTTGTGGCCGTGCACGACCCACTTCCCGCCGCGGCGCTCGGCGCGCGTCCGCATCATGCCGAGCGGATCGGAGCCCGCGCCCGGATGCGGCTCGGTCATGACGAAGGAGGAGCGCACCTTGCCCTCCACGACCGGGCGCAGCCAGCGCTCCTTCTGCGCCGCCGTTCCCACCCGCTCGAGGATCATCATGTTGCCGTCGTCGGGGGGTGCGCAATTGAAGACGAGCGGGCCGAAGATCGAGCGCGCCATCTCCTCGTAGCAGGCTGCCATGCCGACGACGCCGACCCCCTGCCCGCCCCACGCCTTCGGCATCTGGAAGCACCAGAGCCCCTCGGCGCGCGCCTTTTGCCGCAGCGGCGCTAGCGTCGCCTCGTTGATGTTCTCGTGTGCGTCGTAGCTCGTCGCCTCGGCCTCGAGCGGGATGACGTGCCGATCCACGAAGGTGCCAATGCGCTTGCGGTAGTCCTCGATTTCGGGCGACAAGGTGAAATCCATGGTCATGTCCCTTTAGCTGGGCGCGCTATCTTCGATGCGTCACCCATACTCCGTCGTCATTCCCGCGCAAGCGGGAATCCATTTCCGGTCCCGAATTGGACTTCGAAGATGGACCCCCGCTTTCGCGGGGGTGACGAACACACAATCGAAATGGGGTGGAACATTTCAAGCCAGCCTCTCAGAGCGGCGAGTGGAGATGGCCGCCGTCGACGACGATGACGCTTCCCGTCATGAAGGCGGAAGCTTCCGAGGCGAGCAGCAGAAGGGCGCCCTCGAGATCCTCGGGCTTGCCGAGCCGGCGCTGCGGGATGCGCTTGACGAGGGCCGCACCGGCGGGCGAGGCGAAATAGTCGCGGTTGATCTCGGTCTCGATATAGCCGGGGGCGATCGCGTTGACCCTGATGCGGTGCCGCGCGAGCTCGAGGGCGAGGGCGGAGGTGAGCTGGACGAGGGCCGCCTTCGAGGCGGCATAGGCCGCAAGGTGGCCGACCACGCGGAAGGCGGTGATGGAGGCGATATTCACGATCGAGCCGCCGTGGCCGAGGCGGACCATGTGCTTCGCCGTCTCCTGCGCCATGAGCCAGGCGCCGCGCAGGTTG
Organism: Alphaproteobacteria bacterium; assembly: GCA_035516655.1. Classification (GTDB taxonomy): domain Bacteria; phylum Pseudomonadota; class Alphaproteobacteria; order JACZXZ01; family JACZXZ01; genus DASPPM01. The sequence goes on from DATJAC010000325.1 coordinate 1,595, forward strand.
ACGTCGAGGGTGCGGTCCCACTCCGCTTCCGTGAGCTCGAGGGCCGCTTTGGGTTCCGCTAAACCGGCGTTATTGACCAGGATGGCGATCGGGCCGAGTTCCTCCTCCGCGGCGGCGACGGCCTCGCGCACGCTCTCGCCGCGCGCCAAATCGAGGGCGATCTCGACCGCGCGACCGTCGAAGCCCTCGATTTCCTTGCGCAGCTCGGCCAGGCGGTCGATCCGCCGCGCCATCAGCGCCACCTTCGCCCCCTGGCGCGCGAGGGTGAGGGCGAAGTGGCGGCCGAGCCCGGAGGAGGCCCCCGTCACGATCGCGGCCTTGCCGGCAATGTCGAAGAGTGGCGGCATCGCTTCCCCTTTGCCGCGTTATGCGCGTCTTGGTGCTGCGGCAGCGCAACGGGACTCTAGTACGGCTGCTGCGACCGCCGCAGCAAAGAAAAACGCGCGGACGTCTCCCTGGCCCGTCCTACCCCTCCCTCGCCTTCTCCCGGAGCGCGTATTTCTGGATCTTGCCGGTCGAGGTCTTGGGCAGCGCGCCGAAGACGACGTGCTTGGGCACCTTGAAGTGCGCCAGGCGGGCGCGGCAGAAGGCGATGATCTCGCCCGCATCGGCCTTGGCCTCGGGCGCTTTGAGGGTGACGAAGGCGCAGGGCACCTCGCCCCACCTCTCATCGGGCATGGCGACAACCGCCGCCTCCATCACGAGCGGGTGCTTGTAGAGCACCTCCTCGACCTCGAGGGAGGAGATGTTCTCCCCGCCCGAGATGATGATGTCCTTGGAGCGGTCCTTGATCTCGGTATAGCCGTCGGCATGGCGCACCGCGAGGTCGCCGGTATGGAACCAGCCGCCGCGGAAGGCCTCCTCGCTTGCGGCCCTGTTCTTGAGGTAGCCCTTCATCACCGTATTGCCGCGCAGCATGAGCTCGCCGATGGTCTCGCCGTCGGCCGGCACGGGGGCGAGGCTCTCGGGCTCCGCCACCATGAGCTCGGCCAAGGTGAGGTAGCGCACGCCCTGGCGCGCCATCCTTCCCGCCTTCTCCTCGAGCGGCAGTGCTGCCCAGTCCTCCTGCCAGGCGCAGAGGGTCGCCGGCCCGTAGCTCTCGGTGAGGCCGTAGAGATGGGTGACGCGGAAACCCATGCGCTCCATCGCGGCGATGACCGCACTCGGCGGTGCCGCCCCGCCGGTCGCCACCTCGATGGACCAGTCGAAGCGGCGCTTCACGGCCTCGGGCGCATGCACGAGCATGTTGAGCACGATGGGTGCCCCGCAGAGATGCGTCACCCGGTGGGCGGCGATCGCAGGAAAGATGAGGGCGGGGTCGACCCGGCGCAGGCATACGTGCGTTCCCGCCACGGCCGTCACCGCCCAGGTGTAGGTCCAGCCGCTGCAATGGAACATCGGCAGGGTCCAGAGATAGACCGTGCTCGCGTCGAGGCCGAACTCGATGGCGTTGCCGAGCGCATTGAGGAAGGCGCCGCGGTGGTGGTAGACGACGCCCTTGGGATTGCCCGTGGTCCCCGAGGTGTAGTTGAGGCAGATCGCCTCCCACTCGTCCTCCGGCCAGCGCCAGGCAAAATCCGGGTCGCCCTCGGCGAGGAAGGCTTCGTAAGCCTTCTCCCCGAGAAGCTCGCCGCCCTCGTGCAGCGGATCGTCGATGTCGATGACGAGCGGCGGCTTCTCCATGCGCGCCAGAGCCGCCTTGACGGTCGCGGAAAACTCGCGGTCCGTGATCAGCACCTTGGCCTCGCCATGGGCGAGGATGAAAGCGATGCTCGCCGCGTCGAGGCGGTAGTTGAGCGCGTTGAGCACGGCCCCCGCCATGGCGACCCCGTAATGGGCCTCGAGCAGGGCCGGCACGTTGGGCGCCATCAGCGAGACCGTGTCGCCCGGCCGCACCCCACGCCCGGCGAGGGCGGAGGCAAGCCGCCGGCAGCGCGCCATGAGCTCGCGGTAGCTGTAGCGCGTCTCGCCGTGGATGACGGCGGTCTTCTCGGGGAAGACGGCGGCCGCGCGCTCGAGGAAGCTGAGCGGCGTGAGCGCCGCGAAATTCGCGCGATTGCGCGCGAGCCCGCGCTCGTAGATGCCGTCCGTCGTCGCCCCTTCGCTCATCGCCCCTCCGCGCCCGCCGATGCTCGGACCGCGCGGCACCCCGCGTCAAGCCTCGGCGGTTAGTCTCGGGCTCGCGTTCCCGCACCCGGCGCGCTATGCTGG
>DATJAC010000326.1:0-5766 GCA_035516655.1 Alphaproteobacteria bacterium
GGGCGCCCACTCGACGATGAAGGCGGTCGAGCCGCCCCATTCCCCGCCCGCGGAGAAGCCTTGCATCAGGCGCGCCAGCACGAGGAGCAGAGTGGCGGCACCGCCGATCGTGCCGTAGCTCGGGATGACGCCGATGAGCACCGTGCCCGACGCCATGAGCATGATGGTGAGGATCAAGGCGGCCTTGCGCCCGCGCACGTCTCCGTAGCGCCCGATCACGATGCCGCCGAGCGGGCGCGCCAGGAAGCCCAGGCCGAAGACGAGGAATGTGTTCAGAATACGAGAGAAGTCGTCGCCGGGCCCGAAGAAGGTCTTCGCTATGGTAGTGGCGACGTAGGCATAGACGGAGAAATCGTACCACTCGAGGACGTTGCCGACGACCGCCGCCCCCACGTGCCGCGCTCCGCCTGGATGCGCTCCCTCTTCCCGGATTGCTGCGACCATCTCCCCCTCCCCCGTTCTATCGTTCCCCGCATTGTGCCGAGAATGCCGGCCGCTCACAAGCATGGCGGTACGCGGAATCGTTGGCGTGAGAGATACCCCACCCTAACCCTCCCCCCTCGAGGGGGGAGGGTTAGGGTGGGGGAAGCGCGGACTCGAGAAGGGTTGCGCTAATCCCCCTTGAACACCGGCTTGCGCTTGGCGAGGAAGGCGTCGATCGCCTCCTTGTGGTCGTGCGTCGCATGGGCGAGGGACTGCAGCGCTGCCGCCAGCTCCAGGAGGCTCGAGAGCCGCGTGTGCCGGCCTTCCTGGAGGAGGCGCTTGGTGAGGCGCATGGCGTGGGGCGGATTGGCCGCGATGCGGGCCGCGAGCGCCTTGGCCGCAGGCATGAGCTCGGCGTCGGGCACCAGCTGCGAGACGAGGCCGCAGGCAAGGGCCGCTTTGGCGTCGACCGCATCGCCGGTGAAAGTCATCTCGCAGGCCTTGGAGTAGCCGACGACCCTGGGCAAGAGCCACGCCCCGCCGTCGCCCGAGATGATGCCGAGCTTCACGAAGCTCTCGGCGAAGCTCGCGCGCTCGCCCGCGATGCGGATGTCGCACATGCAGGCGAGGTCGCAGCCGGCCCCGATCGCGGGTCCGTTGACGGCGGCGATGATCGGCACCTCGAGGGTCTCGAAGGCGAGCGGGATGCGGTGGATGCCGCCCTTGTACCAGCGCCGCGATTCGACCGGAGGCTTAGCACCTGGACCCGCGCGCTCGGCCATGCGCTTCAGGTTGCCGCCCGAGCAGAACGCGGTCCCCGCACCCGTCAGGATGGCGACGCGGACGCTCATGTCGGCGTTCATGCGCTCGAGCGCCGCGACGAGGGCCGCGATCATGTCCGCATCCGTGATCGCGTTGCGGGTCTCGGGGCGGTTCAGGGTGAGCGTTGCGATCCCGCCCGCTTCGTCGTAGAGCACCGGTTCTGCTGCCATTTGCCGTCCTTTCCTCGCGCGAGCCGCTTATCTGAGGCCGAGGCCACGGGCGATGATGCCGCGCAGGATCTCCCGCGTGCCGCCGCGGATCGAGAACGAGGGCGCATGCAGGATCGTGTGCGCGAGCACGGCGGCGAAAGCCTCGGTCGATGCCGCCGCCGGCTCGCAAGCAATGAGCTGGCGCGCCACTTCGGGGATCTCCTGCTCGAGGAGCGTGCCGAGGTCCTTGACCACGGCCGCCTGCAGCGCCGGGTCCGCCCCCGCCTGCAGCATGCCCGCGACCGAGCGGGAGAGGCGCCGCAGGACCGCGAGATGCGCCATGATGCGGCCGAGCGCCACCTGAGCGCGCTCCGAAGGCGTGGGGCCGAGCGCCCGGGCCAGCTCGACGAGAAGGGTGAAGGAGGAGAGGAAGCGCTCCGGCCCGCTGCGCTCGAAGGCAAGCTCGCTCGTCACCTGGCGCCAGCCGTCGCCGGGCTTGCCGATGAGGGCCTCCGCCGGCAGAAAGACGTCCTCGAAGACGACCTCGTTGAAATCCTCCTGGCCGGCCAGGTTGCGGATCGGGCGCACCGTGATGCCGGGGGTCTTGAGGTCGACGAGGAACTGGCTCACCCCGCCGTGCCGGTCTCCCTCGCCCGCAGCTGCGGTGCGGCAGAAGAGGATCATGTAATGGGCCTGGTGCGCGCGCGAGGTCCAGACCTTGGTGCCGTTCACCAGGTAGCCGCCCTCCGCGGCCGCGGCACGGGTGCGCACCGAGGCGAGATCCGAGCCCGTGTCGGGCTCGCTCATGCCGATGCAGAAGCAGCACCCGCCCGCGGCAATGCGCGGCAGGATGGCCTGGCGCTGCGCCTCGCTACCGAAGCGCAGGAGGAGGGGCCCGCTCTGGCGGTCGGCGACCCAATGCGCACCCACGGGTGCTCCCGCCGCGAGCAGCTCCTCGAGCACCACGTAGCGCTCGAGGGCACTCCGCTCGTGGCCGCCGTAGCGCTCGGGCCAGGTCATGCCAATCCAGCCGCGCTCGCCGAGCTTCTTGCTGAAGGCGAGGTCGAAGCCGCTCCAGGATGCGGCCCGCGCTTCGGCACTCCGCCCCGCGAGCTCGCGCGCCAGGAACTCGCGCACCTCGGCGCGCAAGGTCTCGGCCTCGGGACAAGGTGGGGGCGGGGCGAAGTTCAGAGCTTCCATCGCAGGAGCATAGCAAGTGCCAAGGTGGGGGCAATATCGCCGATCGCGATTAGCCCCTCACCCTCCCGCGGCCCGACGGCCGCGGGTCCCTCCCTTTCCCGCAAAGCGGGAGAGGGGCTTTGCGCGATCAGCGCGGCCGATAGCCGGCGTGGCTCCCCTCTCCTCCTGAAGGAGAGGGAGAAGGCGCGCCCGTCACCAGGAGGGCGTCGACGATGGTGCAGCCCGCGCCGGCGGCGTGAACGATGACGGGGTTGATGTCGATCTCGCTCACGCAATCGCGGAAATCGGCGGCGAACTCGGAAATCCGCACGATGAGTTGGACGAGCGCCTCCCCGTCGGCGGCCGGTGCCCCGCGGAAGCCGCCGAGGAGAGCGGCACACTTCAGCTCGCTCAGCATCGCGCGCGCGGTCTCCCGATCGACCGGGGCGAGGCGATAGCTCGCGTCCGCAAAAAGCTCCGTCATGATGCCCCCGGCACCGACCATGACGACCGGGCCGAAGAGCTTGTCCCGCACGACGCCCAGGATCATCTCGACCCCGCGGGGCGCCATCCGTTGCATGAGCACGCCGTGGAGCGGCAGCGCCGGCCGCAGCCGCCGCACGCCGTCGAGCATCTCGCGATGGGCGGCAAAGAGGGCATTTTCATCGGCGATGCCGAGACGCACGCCACCCGCCTCGCTCTTGTGGGGAAGGGCGGGCGACTGGAGCTTGAGGGCGAGGGGATAGCCGAGAGCCTCGGCCGCAGCCCTGAGCTCGCCCGCGTCCCTGACCAGCCGCTCGGGCGGGAGGGCCAAACCGTAGGCCGCGAGTGCGAGCTTGGCCTCGTACTCGCAAAGCGTTCGGCCGGGGCCGGCGAGCTGCCGGCGGAGCTCGGCAGCAACCTTGGGATTGCTTGGGGCGGGCGGGTGCTGCGGCAAGCGGAAGCGGGAGTGCTCGAGGGCGGCGCTCAAGGCCTTGGCCAGGCCTACGAGGCCGGTATGGATGACGACCCCGCTCCCGGCGAGGGCCTTGCGCGCGAGGGCCGAGGGCAAGGTGTAGCTGTAGAAAAGGACCGGCAGGATCCCGGCCGCGGTGAGCCGCGCGAGTGCGTCCACGTCGACGGTCATGCGGTTCTCGCGCGCGAGCGAGGCGGTGACGACGATCGCATCGACCTCGCCACCCCGGTGCAGGAGCTCGAGGGCGCGCATGAGGCCGCCGCTATGGACGGCCTGGGCGGTGATGTCGACGGGGTTGCGCGCCGAGCCGTAGGAGGGGATCACTTGGGCGATGGCCCGCCGCGTCTCCTCCTTGAGCTCGGGGAGCTCGAAACCCTCGGCCGCGAGCGCATCCGCCATCCAGGCTCCCGCCCCGCCCGAGACGGTGACGACCGCGACCCGGTTCCCCTTGGGCGGCGGGCTTGTCGCCAAGAGGGCCGCAAGTGCGAGCGCCTCGTCGGGATCGTCGGCCAGCATCATGCCCGTCGAGCGGGCGACGGCCTCATAGGCAGCAAACCAGCCCGCCATGCTCGCGGTGTGCGACGCCGCCGCCCGCGCGCCGGCGCGCGTGCGGCCGATCTTGATCATGACGACGGGCTTCTTCGCCTCGGCCGCCGCCCGTGCGGCCGCGACGAAGCGCTCCGGATCGCGCGCGCCCTCGATGAAGAGGAGAATGACCGCGGTGGTGCTGTCGCGCGCCATATGCTCGAAGAACTCGGAGGCGGTGAGGTCCGCCTCGTTCCCGGTGCTGACGAGGGCACCGAAGGCAAGCCCGAGCGCCCTGCCGCGATTGAAGAAGGAGAAGCCGATCCCCCCGCTCTGCGCCACCACGCCGATGCGCCGCCCGAAGGGTGCGAGCGGCACCTCTCCCGCCTTGGGCTCGAAGGCCGGGCTGAAGGTCGCCGTGAGCCGGGCCAACTCGTTGTGGAAGCCCTCGGCATTGGGGCCGCAGACCCGCAAGCCCGTGCGGCGCGCGATCTCCTTGATGCGCGCCTCGAGGGCGGTGTCGGCGGCATCCCCCTCGGCGAAGCCCGAGGAGAGGATGACGGCATGGCTCACACCTTGGGCCGCACAGTCCTCGAGGGCTGCAGGTACTGCCGCCGCCGGAATGGCGATGAGCGCCAAATCGACCGGTTCCCCGATCGCGGCGAGGGTGGGAAAGCAGGGGAGACCCGCGATCTCGCGGTAGCTCGGATTGACCGGAAAGACGCGGCCGCCGTAGCCGCCGCTGAGGACGGCCGCGAGGAGTGCTCCGCGGATCCGGCCCGTGTCCGGCGAGGCGCCGACGACCGCGAGGGCTGCAGGAGCGAGAAAGCTCGCGAGGGAGGTCCCGGTCTTCACGCGCGGTCTAAATCCCCGTGATCGTCGCCCACAGACGATCGGCCCCCGCCGCCGCGGCGTGCCGGCCGATGAGGGCGGCCCATTCGGCCTCGTTGCCGAACTCGTCGCGCCAGGACCAGAGCCGGCGCGTGCTGAGCTGGAGAGCGTATTCCGCGGTGAAGCCGATGGCGCCATGGACCTGGTGCGCGATTGCGGCCCCGATGCCGGCGGCCTCGCCGGCGCGCAGCTTCGCACTCGCGATCGCCAGCAGGCTCGCCGTCTCCGCGACCGCCTCGGCCGCGATATCGGCCGCCGCGCCCGCCGCTGCGACCTGCCCCGCGAGCACGGCGAGGTTCTGCTGCACCGCCTGGAACTTGCCGATCGCGCGTCCGAACTGCACGCGCTCGCCGGCGTAACGCACCGTGATCTCGAGTACCCGCTCGAGCGCACCCGCGATCTGGATCGTGCGCAAGGCGGCACCGAGGGCTTGGAGCCGCGCGCGATCGAGCTCGCCCTCGAGCGGTGCCACGGCGTCGGCGGGGAGCTGCGCATCGAGGGTCACCTGGTCGCGCGGCTCGCCTGCGACATTGGCGCCGGGCTTGATTGCGGCCTCGCGCGGAGCCAAGGCCACGGCCATCGCGCGGTTGCCCTCCTCGACGACGAGGACGAGGGCCGCCGCTTGCCGCGCCCAGGGCACGCGGTGCGCACGGCCGGAGAGGCGCCAGCCGCCGCTTTGCCGCGCGAGGACCAGACGGTCGTTGCGGTTGGCCGGGGCGAGGGTGAGCGGTCCTTGAGGTACCGGGAGCCCGGCTGCCGCCAGCACGCGCGCGGCCAGCATGGTCTCCCCAAGCGGAACCGGCGCCGAATGCCTGGCCGCAC
>DATJAC010000327.1:0-9824 GCA_035516655.1 Alphaproteobacteria bacterium
CTCGTCGGCTCCTACCTCCTCTGCCGCGCCATCGTGCGCTCGCCCTTCGGTGCCGTGCTTGCCGGCATCCGCGAGAACGAGGCCAAGGCGCGCGCCCTCGGCTACAACACGCGCGCCTACAAGCTCGCGACCGTGGTGCTCGCCTACGGCTTCGGCGGGCTCGCGGGTGCGCTCTACGCACCCTTCGCCGGCTTCGCCTCGCCGGAGCTCTTCTTCTGGCTCGTCTCGGGCCGCGTGCTCATCATGGTCATCGTCGGCGGAGCCGGGACACTCATCGGCCCGATCCTGGGCGGGGCCGCCTTCCTCTACCTCGAGCACCAGCTTTCCGAGATCACCGACCTCTGGCCGCTCATCTTCGGCTCGCTCTTCATGGGCTTCGTGCTCCTCGCTCCTCAGGGCATCTGCGGCATCGTCATGGGCCGGCTCGGCAGGAAGGAGCGACCCGCCGGCGCCAGCGGCGAGGGAGTGACCGATGGCGCTGCTTGAGCTCAAGGGTCTCACCCGCCGCTTCGGCGCCCTCATCGCCGTCGATGCCGTCGACATGAGCATCGCCGCGGGCGAGATCCGCGCCGTCATCGGGCCGAACGGGGCGGGGAAATCGACCCTCTTCAACTTGATCACCGGCGTCTTCAAGCCGAGTGCGGGCCAGGTCTTCTTCGCCGGCGAGGAGATCACGGGGCTCGCCCCCAACCGCATCGCTCTCCTCGGCATCGCGCGCACCTTCCAGCTCACCCACCTCTTCCCCCAGCTCTCCGCGCGCGAGAACGTGCGCATCGCGGCCCAGGCTTGCGATCCCGGGCGCTGGCATCCGCTCGGCGGCGGCGGCACGTTGCGCCGCACGGCAGCCCGGGCCGAGGAGGCGCTCGAGCGCATGCGTCTCTCGGCCGTCGCCGAGCGCCCGGCAGCCCTCCTCTCCCACGGCGATCAGCGCCTGCTCGAGGTCGCCATGGCGATGGCGCAGGGCCCGCGCCTGCTCATGCTCGACGAGCCCACCCAAGGTCTTTCGATCGAGGAGACCGACCGCGCGACGGAGAACCTGAAGACGGCCTTCGCCGGGGGCGATCTCACCATGATCCTGGTCGAGCACGACATGGAGGTCGTGTTCAAGCTCGCCGACAACATCACGGTCCTCCATCGCGGCCACGTCATCGCCGACGGCCCGGCGGCGGCCGTGCGCGCCGACCCCGAGGTCAAGCGCGCCTACCTTGGAGGGACCGAGTGATGCTGCGCGTGGAGGAGCTCCACAGCTATTACGGCCAGGGCCACATCCTCCACGGCGTCGATCTCGAGATTCCCGAAGGCGGCATTGCCGCCGTGCTCGGCCGCAACGGGGTCGGCAAGACGACGACGGTGCGCTCGATCATGGGGCTCACCCCGCCCGCGCGCGGCCGCGTGCTGCTCGCAGGCCGGGACGTGGCGCGCTGGCCCGCTCACGCGGTGGCGCGCCTGGGCGTCGCCTACGTGCCCGAAGGGCGCATGATCTTCCCGGAGCTGACCGTGATCGAGAACATCGCGGTCGCGGAGCGCCGGCCGGCCCGGCGCTGGACGCGGGCACGACTCTTGGAACTCTTCCCCGCCCTGGCCGAGCGCAAGGACAGCAAGGGCTGGCAGCTCTCGGGCGGGGAGCAGCAGATGCTGGCCTTGGCGCGCGCCCTCGTCATCGATCCCAAGATCATGCTGCTCGACGAGCCCAGCCAGGGCCTCGCCCCCCAGGTGGTGGAGGAGCTCACGCGCGTGATCGCCGGGCTCGGCCGGGAGGGGGTCTCGATCCTGCTCGTCGAGCAGAACCTGCGCCTGGCCGAGGCGGTGGCCGACCGCGTCTACGTCATGGTCAAGGGCCGCATGGTCTACGACGCCCCGCTCGCGCGTTTTCAGGCCGAGCGCGACGAGGTCAAGGCGAAATTTCTCACGTTGTGAGCGGCAAAGGATTTTACCACGGAGACACGGAGAGCACGGAGAAGGGGAGAAGTGCCGCGCCTCTGTCCCACTCTCGTCACGCCCGCGAAAGCGGGCGTCCATGAATCCCAGACGACGCGCCGTCTTAGGAAACCTGGATGTCCGCTTTCGCGGGCATGACGACGACAAATGCGTTTCATTTACGTTCCAGCAGGATCAACCTTGCTCTTCTTCTCCGTGATCTCCGTGTCTCCGTGGTGAATTTCTACCGCGCGGCATCGCGCTCCTGGACCTGGCGTGCCAAGACGAAGCGCTGGAGCTTGCCGGTGGGGGTGAAGGGGAGCTCGGCGAAGATCTCGAGGCGCTCGGGCAGCTTGTAGGTGGCGACCTCGTCCTTGAGGAAGGCGACGAACTCGGCGAGGGAGCACTCGGCACCGGATTTGGGTACCACGCAGAGGCAGTTGCGCTCGCCCAGGCGCGGATCGGGCACGCCGACGATGGCGGCATGCAGCACCTTGGGGTGGGTGTAGAGGATCTCCTCGACCTCGCGCGGGAAGAACTTCTTGCCGCCTCGGTTGATGATCTCCTTGGAGCGGCCGACGATGCGCACGTTGCCGGCCGCATCGGCGAACTCGCCGAGGTCGCCGGTGCGGAACCAGCCGTCGGCGGTGAAGGCCTCGGCGTTGGCTTGCGGGTTGGCGTTGTAGCCCAAGTGGATCGAGGGGCCGATCGAGGCGATCTCGCCCTGCTCGCCCGGGCCGACGTCGCTCCCGTCGGGCTGCAAGATGCGCAAGCCCATGCCCTCGACGCAGCGGCCGACGGTGCCGTTCACCTGCTCGGGGTCGTCCTCGAAGCGCGTGTAGCTCTGATAGCCGGTCTCGAGCATGCCGTAGAGCTCGATGAGCCGGCCCGACATGCGGCGCTGGAACTCGCGCAGGGTCTCGACCGGGCAGGAGGCACCACCGGTGATGACGACCCGGAGCGAGGACACGTCGAAGCGCGCGAGCTCCGGATCGTTGAGCATGGCGATGATCGAGGCCGGGGCGGAGGCTATGAAGGTGACCCGCTCGCGCGCGATGAGCTCGAGGGCGGCGCGCCCCGAGAAGCGATCGAGCAGCACCGCGCAGGCACCCAGCATGAGCGCCTGGATCAGGAGGAAATAGCCCCAGTTGAGGCCGACCGGGAGATAGATGAGGAAGACGTCGTTCTCGCTCGCGCGCATGTCGCGCGAGAGGAAGCGCACCGCGGGCAGGGTGGTATTGAAGGAGTGCAGCACGTTCTTGGGATTGCCCGTGGTGCCCGAGGTGAAGGCCATGCGGAAGACCTCGTTCGCGTCCATGCGCACGCGCGCCTCGTCCGGGAGCGGCGCGGTCGAAGCCAGCCCGTCTTGGAGCGACACCGTGTCGGCGCCGGAGGTGCGGTCGACCACGCAGACGAGCCGGAGTGCCGGCAGGCTTGGGCGCAGCGCGCGTACCATGGCGGGATAGTCGAAGTCCTTGAAGGAGGCGGCACACACGTAGGCGCTGCTCTTGGAGAAGCGCAGGATGAACTCGACCTCGCGGCTGCGGAAGTCGGGGCTGATCTGGTTGGCGACGGCCCCCAGGAGCTCGAGCGAGAAATAGACGTAGGCGAACTCGACCCAGTTGGGGAGCTGGATGGTGACGACGTCGCCCCGCCCGATGCCGTGCGCGCGCAAGAAGGCGGCGGTGCGCTCGATCCTCTCCTTGAGCTCGCCGTAGCTCACGCGGAACTTGCGATCGACGACGGCGAGGCGCCCCGGGTGCCGCGCGGCCGCGGCGGAGAGGAGATCGTAGAAGGTCTCCCTGCCCCAGTCGCCCGAGCTCGTGTAGCGCTCGATCATCTCCGCCGTGAGGCGGGTTTCGAAGGCCATGGCGGGTTCCTCCCGGAGCGCCGCCGCGTCTTCTGCGCATCCAGCCTGCGGCCGAGCCCGAGGGTGAGCCTATGGCCACGGCCGGGTGTGCTTCAAGCGACTTGCCGCGTGGATCATCTTGCACCCAAAATGGGCACATAGTAGATTGGCGGAATGCGCGTCATCGCCCGGCGCACCTTGCAGGCGTTCGTCGCATCGCTCGCGGGGCAAAAAGACCAACCGGCGGTCAAGGCCGCAGTCGATGCGTGGTTCAACGAGGCGAAAAAATCGCAATGGGCAAGCACGGCCGACGTAAGGCGTTCGTACGCAACCGCGAGCATGGTCACGTCCGAGCGCATCGTGTTCAACATCAAGGGTAACGCTTATCGGCTGGTCGTCGCGGTCGACTTTGAGAAGGGCATCGTCTGGATCAAGTGGATCGGCACTCACAAGGCATACGATCGAATCGATGTGACGAAGGTGGAGCATGACAAATGATCTGAAGCCGATCCGCTCGGCTGCCGATTACAAGCGGGCCCTTGCCGAGCTCGCGCGCCTCTGGGGCGCCAAGAGCGGGACGCCGGCGGGAGATCGCCTTGACGTGCTGGCCACTCTCATCGACGCCTATGAGGACGCGCATTTTCCCATGGACCCGCCCGATCCGATCGAAGCGATCAAGTTCCGCATGGAGCAGCAGGGCCTCGCACGCAAGGACCTGGAACCCCTGATCGGCACACGAACGCGCGTCGCGGAGGTGCTGAATCGCAAGCGGAGCCTTTCTATCGCAATGATCCGACGCCTGCACGATCGGCTTGGTATTTCGGCGGAGGTGCTTATCCGGCCGTCGCGCAACGGCAAGACGGCATGATGGCCGCACTGGGCGTCGCGGTGCTGGCCGCGGCGCCGCCGCTTCCCGGCAAGATTGGCGCGTTTGTCGGCAGTCTGCCTTGAAATTCGCCAACCCGCCCAACTTGACCATCGCCGGTCGGCGTGCCATTTTCGCTCGACAAGATGCGGCTTCGTCCCCAGTTCACTCACAGGCGGCATTTCTCCTCGGTCGGCGCGCGCCATGCGCCTGCCGGGACAAGCCGATGACGTTTTCGCACTTCGGACGCTAGCGAGAGGGTAGAGATGGACGCGCGTACTCCCGTCGAGGATTCGAGCCTCAAGCAGTTCGGCATCGGGCAACCGGTGCCGCGGAGCGAGGACCCCTACCTTCTCCGCGGCGAAGGCCGCTATACCGACGACGTGAAGCTGCCGTCCCAGGCCTACGCCGTGATGGTGCGGAGCCGTCATGCCCACGGGCGGATCAAGCGCATCGAGGCCAGTGCTGCGCGCGCCATGCCCGGCGTGCTCGCGGTCTATACGGGCCGAGAGCTCGAGGCCGGCGGCTACGGCACGCTCAAATGCATGCTGCCCGCGACCAACCGCGACGGGACACCCATGCGCCAGCCCGCCTGGCCCGCACTTGCGACCGACAAGGTGCGCTACCTCGGCGACGCGGTCGCCTGCGTCGTCGCCGAGAGCATCGCCGAGGGCAAGGATGCGGCCGAGGCGGTCGAGATCGAAATCGAGCCCCTTCCCGCCGTCACGCGCGCGAGCGAGGCCGTGAAGCCGGGAGCCCCACTGCTCTACGAAGACGTGCCCGGCAACGTCGCTGCCGATTTCCACTACGGCGATGCAGAGAAGGTAGCGGACGCGTTCAAGCGTGCCGCCCACGTGACCCGCCTCGAGCTCGAGAACAACCGGGTCGTCGTCTGCGCCATGGAGCCGCGCTCGGCCTTGGCCGCCTATGACGCCAAGGCGGACAAATGGACGCTCCACGCCGGCTGCCAGGGGGTCTTCGGCCTGCGCAACCAGATCGCCAAGGACATCCTCAAGGTGCCGCTCGAGAAGGTGCGCGTGCTCTCCGGCAACGTGGGCGGCTCCTTCGGCATGAAGGCGCCGGTCTTCCCCGAATATGTCTGCCTCTTCCATGCCGCCCGCGCGCTTGGCCGCCCGGTCAAGTGGACCGACGAGCGCTCCGAGAGTTTTCTCTCCGACACCCAGGGGCGCGACCACGAATATGTGGCCGAGCTCGCCCTCGACAAGGACGGGCGCTTCCTCGCCTTGCGCATCACCGGCTACGGCAATCTCGGCGGCCGGCTCGCCCACGTCTCCCCGCTCATGCCGACGATGAACGTCACCAAGAACGCGATCGGCGTCTACCGCACCCCGCTCGTCGAGACCGCGACCAAGCTCGTCTTCACCAACACGGTGCCGATCAACGCCTATCGCGGTGCCGGCCGGCCCGAGGGCAATTACGTCATGGAGCGCCTGGTCGACGCCGCGGCGCGCGAGATGGGGTTCGACCCGGTCGAGCTGCGCCGCCGCAACCACGTGCGCCCCGAGGAGATGCCCTACAAGACCCCGGCGGGGACGACCTACGACAGCGGCGATTTCACCCGCCTCATGGAGGAGGCCCTCGCCGAGGCCGACTGGAGCGGCTTCGACCGGCGCAAGAAGGAGAGTGCGGCGCGCGGCATGCTGCGCGGACGCGGCATCGGCAATTATCTCGAGGTGACCGCCCCGCCGATGAAGGAGATGGGCGGCATCCGCTTCGAAGCGAACGGCACCGTCACCATCATCACCGGCACGCTCGACTACGGCCAGGGCCACGCCTCGCCCTTCGCCCAGATCCTCCACGAGAAGCTCGGCGTGCCCTTCGAGCGGGTCCGCCTCCTCCAGGGCGACAGCGACGAGCTCATCGCGGGCGGGGGGACCGGCGGGTCGAAGTCGGTGATGGCGAGCGGCTCGGCGATCATCGAGGCGAGCGGCAAGGTGGTCGAGCAGGGGCGCAAGATCGCCTCGGTGGTGCTCGAGGCCGCGGCGGCCGACATCGAGTTCGCGGGCGGGCGCTTCACCATCGTCGGCACCGACCGCGGCATCGGCATCATGGAGCTCGCGGCGAAGCTGCGCCAGGGGCTCGAGCTGCCGCCCGACGTGCCCGGCACCCTCGACGTGAAGCACGTCTTCGAGCTCGCCCCCTCGGCCTATCCCAACGGCTGCCATATCGCCGAGGTCGAGATCGATCCCGCGACCGGGGTCGCCCGGGTCGTGCGCTACGTCATGGTCAACGACTTCGGCACTTTGGTGAACCCGCTCCTCGTCGAGGGCCAGCTCCACGGCGGGGTCGTTCAGGGGATCGGCCAGGCGCTCATGGAGCGCACCGTCTACGACAAGGACGGCCAGCTGCTCTCCGGCTCCTACATGGATTACGCCCTACCCCGGGCCCCCGACCTGCCGAGCTTCGCCTTCTTCAGCCACCCCGTGCCGGCCAAGACCAATCTCCTGGGTGCGAAGGGCTGCGGCGAGGCGGGCTGCGCCGGCTCGTTGCCGGCGGTGATGAACGCCGTCGTCGATGCGCTCGCCGAGCTCGGCATCCGCCATGTCGACATGCCCGCCACCCCGCACGCGCTGTGGCAGGCGATCGCCGAGGCGCGGAAGCGGAGTGCCGCGTAAGGCTCAGCACCCCCGCCCAGCACTCGAGGCCGAGGCCATGAGCGACGCGCGACGGAGCTCGAGGAGGGTGCGCGTATGGGACGCGCCCACGCGGCTTTTCCACTGGCTCACGGCGGCACTCGTGCCAGCACTCTATCTCACCTGGCGTTGCGATTGGATGAGCTGGCACCTGCGCTTGGGCGAAGCGCTCTTGGCACTCCTGCTCTTCCGATTGCTCTGGGGCGTGGCCGGCAGCGAGAGCGCGCGCTTCGCCCGCTTCCTCGCCCCGCCGCGTGCCGCACTCCGCCATCTTCGCGATTTCCCCCGGCGCGAGCCGGACGCCGAGCCCGGGCACAATCCCGCCGGCGGCTGGATGGTGCTGGCCTTGCTCGCACTCTTGCTGGGCGAGACGCTGACGGGGGTCGTCGACAGCAACGACGTGGCGAACGAGGGGCCGCTCAGCGAGATCGCCCCCGCCTGGCTCCTCAATCTGATCAGCGACCTGCACACCCTGTTGTGGGACGCACTCCTGGCGGCGATCCTCTGCCATCTCCTCGCGATTTCGGCCTATGCCCTGGTCAAGCGGCAGAATCTGCTGCGCGCCATGATCACGGGGTGGAAGCGCCTGCCGCGGGAGGTCGAGGCACCGAGGCTCGTCTCCCCGTTGCGGGCGGCGCTGCTCATGGCCTTGGCGGCCGGCGCCGCCAAGCTCATTGCGGCCTTTCTCTGAGCCCGCGCTGGCGCGCCCTCGCGCAAGCCGGCGGGCGGTGCCGCCCGACGCCGAAGCGTCGAGCCGCCCGGACCGCCGGTCCTGCGCCGGCGCCACTCACATCTTGGGCGGCATCACCTGGCCGCGGATTTCGCCCGGCGGATGGTCCTTGCTATGGACGTTGATATACCACTGGCCGGCCATGAACTGCTGGGCCTGCTCAGGCGTCAGCGTCTCCTCGCCGGTGATCGGGCTCGACACCTCGGCACCCTTCTTGCTGATCCAGATGATCACAGGGCCGTTCGCACCGGCAGCGGCGGGGCCGTGAAAATGCGCCATGGTGACCGGGCTCGACATCCCGGAGTAGGTCACGGACCAGCTCAGCTTCCGCGTCGCGGGGTCGTAGGTGAGCTTGGCGTCTCCTGATCCGGGCGTCGTCACCGGCGGGACTTGCTGCGCGCCGGTGAGCTTCACATCGAACGACATCGGCGCCGCCTGGACCGCCGCAGTCGTCGCCCAGGCGAAGCACGCGAAAGTCGCCAGGATCAGCCATGATTTTAACGATCGCATTGGAGTCCTCCCTCTGCTCACAGTTGCTCGTCGATGAACTTCGGGTTCGGCCGCCTGCACCTTCGACCGCTCAGCCGGCCTTTGCGAGATGCCAAACGTGCGTGCCGTTGGGACCTAGATTGTCACCCTTGGCATCGCCCGGCGCGGTATCCTTGACGAAGGTATAAAGCGGCTTGCCCTTATAGGCCCACTGCTTGCTCCCGTCGTCGCGGGTGATCACTGTCCAGGGGCCCATCGCCTTGGCGTCGGTGCCGGCCGCGAGCGGCGGCCAATTCGTGGCGCACGGACCGTTGCACGACGACTTGTCGGGGGTGGTATCCTTGTCAAAGGTGTAGAGCGTCATGCCCTTGGCATCGACGAACACCATCGCGTCGCCGATCTTCGCGGTCTTCACCCCGCCGGGAGCCATTTGAGCGTAAGCGGCGGCGCTGAGCGCCAACGCCATGATCATTGCCAAAGCCAGCCACGACTGCACCAAACGCATCGGATGTCCTCCCTCTGCCAGCGCCGTTCATCAACGGCCGTTCATCAATGGACGTTAAAAGTT
Organism: Alphaproteobacteria bacterium; assembly: GCA_035516655.1. Classification (GTDB taxonomy): domain Bacteria; phylum Pseudomonadota; class Alphaproteobacteria; order JACZXZ01; family JACZXZ01; genus DASPPM01. The sequence continues at coordinate 9,073 of DATJAC010000327.1, forward strand.
GCCGCTCGACGCCCTCGGCCAGACGCACCCGCGCGTACGCCAATCGGCCGCCGCTTCCTCGCAGGCCGGGCCCATCGGCCCGGTCGCACGGAAAGGTAGCGCAGCCGCTCGCCCCGGGAAAGCAGGGCTTGCGCGCCGTGCGATGCAGCCCATCACTTTTGCGTGATTTTGCGCGGGTTTCCCAGCGGCAGCAGCACGGCCGCCTCGGCCGAATGAACGTTTGCCCGCCTTTCCCCGGGCCGCTAACAATAGCCGGCGCCAAGCGCGACGGCGGCAGGGCAGGGGCAAGAATGAACGACGGCGCTTTCGGCATCGGCACGGCGTCGCCGCGGGTCGAGGACGCTCGGCTCCTGCAGGGGCGCGGGCGCTATGCCGCCGACGTGGCGCTGCCGGGCCAGGCCTATCTCTACGTGCTGCGCTCGCCCCACGCGCACGCCACACTCGGCACCATCGACAGCGCCGCGGCACGCGCCGCCCCCGGCGTGCTCGCCGTCCTGACAGGGGCCGAGGTGGCGGCCGACGGCCTCGGCAGCCTGCCCGCCAATACCGGGCGCCACCGGGCCGACGGCTCGCCCACGCCGGTGCCGCCGCGTCCGCTGCTCGCGCAAGGGACGGTGCGCCACATCGGCGATCCGGTCGCGGCCGTAGTGGCCGAGAGCCTGGCCCAGGCGATCGATGCGGCCGAGCTCATCGAGATCGATTACACGCCCCTTCCCGCCGTCACCACGGCGGCGGCGGCACGCGCCGCGGGA
>DATJAC010000328.1:0-4528 GCA_035516655.1 Alphaproteobacteria bacterium
CGTCGCGCACGGAAATAACCGTCATTGCGAGCGCAGCGAAGCAATCCAGTGTACCTGGATTGCTTGGGCGCCCTTTGGGCGCCTCGCAATGACTCACCAGCTTATATCAACAATCCCGCCGCGCGTGCGATCGCGAGGAGACCGCGTGCGGTCGCGTCGGCGGCGGCAAGGCGCGCTGCGATCCGGCGCTCGGCAAGGGCGGCGGCGTAGAGCTCGGTGAGGGCTGCCTCGCCGATCAGGGTGACGCGCTCGGGTGCCGCACCAAGGCGCGCCGCGACGATGGGGAGCGCTTCCGCGAGCTCGCTGCCGATGAGGAGGCCCGAGAGGTAGGAAGCGATCCCGCCCGCGGGCAATTCGTCGAAGAGGGCGAGTGTGCGCGCGCTGAAGAGCTTGTGGAGGAGGGCGCCTGCCGCGGGAGAATTGTCGGCGGCGCATGCCAAGCCGCGGCGGAAGCTCGCGCGATCCGCAGCCTCGCCCACCATGGGCCGGCCCAGGATGCTGTGGGACTTGAGCACGGCATAGAGCTCGCCGGTCATGAAGGTGGCGAACCAGGCGATGCGCCCCGCCTCCAGAAGCGCCCACTTGCTGTGCGTACCCGGCAGCACGAAGACCGTAGCCTCGTCGCGCGCGGCGGAGGCGGCGAGGGCGCCGAGCATCTGGGTCTCCTCGCCGCGCATGACGTCGGGCGGGCCGCCTTTGGCGCGGGTTGCGATCCCCGGCACGAGCCAGAGCCGCCGGCCGCGGCGGCCATCGACCGCGACGAGCCCGCGCGCGAGCTCCGAGAGACCTGCGGGAGCTTCGGCATAGGGCGCCTCGCGCCAGCCTTGCCGGCTGCCGATCATGCCCGAGGCGAGGATCGGGAGGGCCGGATGGCGCGCGAGCCAAGGGCCGGCGATCTCCTTGAGCGCCTCGGCGAAGGCGCCGTCCTTCACCTGGAGTATGCCGAGGGGTGCGGTCCGGTGCTCGGCGACGGTTCCATCGGCCGCCACGAGGAAGGCGCGCAGCGAGGTGGTTCCCCAATCGAGGGCGAGAAGGGCGGGGCTGCTCTCAGCGCTCATGGTTCGCACCTGCGGTTGCGCGCGGCAGCCATTCTATTACGGCCACAGCACCCGTGCGGCATCCTGTGCCGCCTCCGGGGCAGCCATGCGGGCGCTTCGGTTGACACCCCAAAGGGGGGGCGGTAAGGTCCGTGTTCAAGCAATGAATATTCGGGGAGGCGACAAATGATTCGCAACTTGGCATTCGGAGTATTCGTCGGATCGTTTGTCGCCATTACTTGCGCGGCGCGCGCCGCCGACGCTCCGGCGGAAATAAAACTCGGCACGCTCTATGCCTCCTCGGGCAATTTCGCCAGCATCTCCATGCCCGTCCATTACGGGCTCAAGCTGTGGGCCGAGGCCAAGAACGCCGAGGGCGGGGTCTTCGTCAAGGCGTTCAACAAGAAGATCCCCGTGAAGCTCGTGGAATACGACGACCAGAGCAACACGGCGACCGCCGCCACGCTCTACAATCAGCTCATCACCCAGGACAAGGTGGACATCCTGATCTCGGATTCGGGCTCGGTGCTGACCTCGGTCGCCGTGCCCATCGCGCGCGACCACAAGATGCTGCTGATCGATCAGACGGGCACGGGCGCCAACTTCTTCACCAAGGACAATCCCTATATAGCACTCATGTCGGACCCGGTGTCGAGCATCTGGCCCAAGTACGTGGCCGACTTCCTCACCAAGGACGGGCCCGCCCTCGGCATCAAGCGCATCGCCATCCTCTATTCCACCAACGACTTCACCGGCACGCAGGCGACCGCGGTGCGCACCTTCATCAAGGCGAGCGGAGCACCCGTCGAGATCGTCTACGATCAGGGGGTGCCCACCAACACCACGAGCTACAACGTCACGATCAACAATATCATGGCCGTCAATCCCGACGCCGTGGTCGAGCTCGGCTATCCCAACAACGACATCTCGTTCCTGCGCAACCTGCAGGACAGCGGCACCAAGTTCAAGTGGCTCTTCGCGATCTATCCCGGCCTCGAGACCGAGCTCCTCGTGAAGAACGTCGGGGCCAAGGGCCTCGAGCATGTCTTCAGCTACGTGCCGTCCTCGGCGATCGAATACAAGCCCGAGCTCGGCATGTCGCTGGCCGACTTCCACGCGGCCTGGGAGAAGAAATATGCCGACGCCAAGGTCGAGTTCGGCTTCAACTCGGTCGCGGGCTATACGACCGGCCTCGTCCTCGAAGCCGCCCTGGGGGCTGCCGCGAGCCTCGACCAGCTCGAGCTCAGGAAGGCGATCTTCGGCCTCTCGGGCAAGCTCAAGACCCTCGACGGGACTTTCGAGCTCGACGAGATGGGCGCCCAGATAGGGGAGATCACCCCGCTCGGCCAGCTCGAGTCCGACGGCAAGGACGGGGTCAAGTTCGTCGTCGTCTATCCGCACGACATGGCCACGGGGAGGCCGGTCTACCCGGCGAAGTGAGCGGCACCGCGGTGCCGGCGTAGGGGCGCGCGATGCTCGAGTACGCGCTTCTCGCCGGATTGCTCTTCGGGCTCTACTACAGCCTGGTCGGGCTTGGCCTCAACCTGATCTTCGGCGTCATGCGCATCGTCAACTTGGCGCACGGCGATTTCCTCATGCTGGGCGCCTTCGCGGCATTCTGGCTCTTCAATCTCTTCGGCACCAATCCGCTCGTCTCGGTCCTCGCCGTACTCGCGGTCTTCGCGCTGCTCGGCCTGCCGCTCTACTATCTCTTCGTGCCGCGCCTGCTCGCCGCCAAGGATCCGGAGATGCTGTCGATCATCCTCTTCTTCGGCCTCTCCCAGGTGATCGAGGCGCTGACCACCATCGCCTTCGGCACGAGCGAGCGCTCGATCCCCGGCAACGTGCTCGGCAGCGGGCCGGTCAGGTTCCTGGGTCAGAGCTTTCCCATCGCCTGGGTGGTGAGCGGTATGGCGAGCGGGCTGGCCGTGCTCGGCGTCTATCTCTATCTCTACCGCACGCGCCTCGGCTATCTGACGCGCGCCGTGATGGTGCATCGGGAGGAGGCGGTCGCGACCGGCATCGACGTGCACCGGGTCTCGGCGATCGCCTTCGGCGTCGGCTTGGCGCTCGCCGCCACGGCCGGCGTCTTCGCCCCCTTCATGCTCGGCAGCGTCACCCCCGCCATGGGGGTCGACATCAACATCACGTCGTTCGCGGTGATCGTGGTCGGCTCGCTCGGCAATCCGCTCGGCAGCGTGCTCGGCGGCATCGTCTACGGCATCTCGCTCATGTTCATGCAGAGCTACTTCAGCTCCTGGGCGAACCTGCTCCCCTATCTCCTCCTCATTGGCATCCTGCTCGTGCGGCCGAGCGGGCTCTTGGGGCGGCAGGTGCGCCGTGCCTAAGGCACTCGCCCATACGCTCTTCGTGTTGGTGCCGGTGGTGGCGGCGGCGGCGTTCCTCCCTTTCGCCTACTCGAACCAGCTTCTGCTCTTCAATTTCGTGGTGTTCTTGACCCTGGCCCAGGGGGTCAACGTCATCTACGGCTTCACCGGCTACCTGCCGTTCGGCTACGCCGGCTTCTTCGGCACGGGTGCTTACGGCTTCTCGCTCGCGGTCATCCATCTCCATCTCTCCCCGATCCCGGCCCTTGCCGCGGGTGCGGCTGCTGCTCTCCTCCTCGGCCTCCTCTTGACCCCCCTCCTCCGCCTTTCGGGGGCTTATTTCGCGATCGCCAATCTCGCGGCCTCCCTCGCCGTGTTCCAGGTCGTCTCCAATCCGAACCTCGAGGGCATCACCAAAGGTCCTTACGGCATCAGCCTCTCCGGCGTCTTCAGCCCCAATCTCAGCTACGGCGTCGCCGTCGTCTTCCTCGCCGCCACCCTCGGCCTCATCGTTTTCCTGCGCAACTCGCGCTTCGGCCTCGCCCTTCAGGCCATCCGCGAGGACGCCATCAGCGCCGGCATGGCGGGGGTCAACGTCGTGCGCGGGCGCGTCCTGGCCTGGCTCATGAGTGCGGTGATCGCCGGGCTCATCGGCGGGGTCTTCGCCTGGTACGTCTCGGTCTTCTACCCCGAGACCGTGTTCAGCCCCGAGTTCAGCATCTTCGCCATCGTCTTCGCGCTCTTCGGCGGCATCGCCACCCTGACGGGCCCGATCCTCGGCGTCGTCATCCTCTATGGCGTCTATAACGCGATCGGCATCTCGACCCCGCAATATTTCCAGCTCATCTACGGCCTCCTCATCGTCGGGCTCGTGCTTTTCCTGCCCAACGGCCTCGTCTCGCTCTTCCGGCGCTGGGGGATCGATGTCCCTTGAGCGCCAGACTGCGGCGGAGCCACTCCTTCGAGTCGAAGGGCTGGTCAAGCGCTTCGGCGGCTTCCGCGCCCTCGACGAGCTCAGCTTCCATCTCATGCCGGGCGAGATTCTCGGCCTCGTCGGGCCCAACGGCTCGGGCAAGACGACCTGCATCAACGTCATCACGGGCCTGTACGGCCCCGACGCGGGGACGGTCACGTTCGACGGCCGGCCGGTCGGCGGGCTCGCCT
>DATJAC010000329.1:0-11162 GCA_035516655.1 Alphaproteobacteria bacterium
CGAGACCGTCTCGGCGAGGTGGCGACCGTGGTGCATGGCACGACCGTCGGCACCAACGCGCTCCTCGAGCGCAAAGGGGCCAAGACCGGGGTCATCACCACGGCAGGCTTCCGCGACGTGCTCGAGATGCGCCGGCGCGACCGGCCGCGCACCTGGGGGCTCTGGGGCCAGTTCGTGCCGATCGTCGACCGCGAGCTGCGCCTCGAGGTCGCCGAGCGCACGCTCGCCGACGGCACCATCCGCACGCCCGTCGATCCCGCCGAGGTCAAGGCCGCCGCGGCGCGGTTGCTCGAGTTGGGTGCCGAGGCCTGTGCGATCTTCTTCATCAACGCCTATGCCAACGACGCCAACGAGAGTGCCGCCCTCGCGGCCGTGCGCTCCGTATGGCCCAACGCGCATCTCGTCGCCTCGAGCGAGATCCTGCCCGAGATCCGCGAGTACGAGCGGGCCTCGACCACGGCCCTCAACGCCTATCTTCAACCGCTCGTGGGACGCTACCTCGAGCGCCTCGAGGCCTCGCTCAAAGCCGACGGCTTCGCCGGTCAGATCCTGATCGTGCAGTCGAACGGCGGTGTCATGACCGTCGACACCGCCAGGCGCCTTCCCATCCGCACGGCCCTTTCCGGCCCCGCCGCCGGCGTCATCGCCGCGGCCCACATCGCCAAAGCGGCCGGCTTCGCCAACGTGATCACCTGCGACATGGGCGGAACGAGCTTCGACGTAGCGCTCATCACCGGCGGGGAGTGCGCGCTTGCGGCACAAACCGCGATCGACTTCGGGCTCGTCGTGCGCACGCCGATGATCGAGATCACCACGATCGGCGCAGGTGGAGGCTCGATCGCCTGGGTCGACCGCGGCGGCATCCTGCAGGTGGGACCCGAGTCCGCCGGCTCCGAGCCCGGCCCCGCCTGTTACGGCCTCGGCAACGCGCGTCCGACCGTCACGGATGCCAACTTGGTCCTCGGCCGCATCAATGCCGAGCGGCCGATCGGCGGCAAGCTCCGCCGCCTCGATGCCGCTGCTGCGCGAGACGCCATCCGACGCGCGATCGGCGCTCCCCTCGGCCTCGACGAGATTGCCGCGGCCGAGGCCGTCATCCGGGTCGCCAACGCGCGCATGGCGGGTGCGATCCGCCTCGTCTCGATCGAGCGCGGGCACAACCCGAGACACTTCGTCGCCATGCCCTTCGGCGGCGGTGGGGGCCTCCATGCGGGGGCTCTCATCAAGGAGGTGGGGCTGGCCAAGGCGGTGGTGCCGCGCTTTCCCGGAGTCACGAGCGCGCTCGGCTGCGTCATCGCAGACATGCGCCACGATTTCGTGCAGACCTTCAACGGGCTCCTCGACGAGCTCGACCTCCCGACCCTCCATGACGCGATCGCTCGCCACGCGCGCGAGGGCATGGCCCTCCTCGAGCGCGCCGGGGTCGTTTTCGAGACGCGCCAATGCCTCCTCGAGCTCGACATGTCCTATGTGGGCCAAACCCACACCGTCGCCGTGCCGGTACCGTGGCGCTGCGACGGCGCGCGCGCGGAGCTGAGCATCGCCGGCATCCGTGCCGCCTTCGAGGCCCGCTACCGCGAGGCCTATGGCCGCCTGCTCGACGGCATCGCGATCCGCCTCCTCAATCTGCGCCTCTCGGTGGTCGGCCGGCGGCCCAAGTTCGATCTTGCCCTCCTCGCCCCCGCCGCCGATGCCTCGCTGGCCTCGGCACGGCGCGGGTCGCGCCAGGCCTATGTCGAGGGCCGCTGGCACGAGGTGGGGGTCTACGAGCGGCTCGCGCTGCCGGCAGGGGCTAGGCTGCCGGGTCCCGCCATCTTCGAGCAGGGCGACGCCACCATCTTCCTCGAGCCCGATCTCGAGGCCGAGGTCGATCGCTTTGGCAACCTCGTACTCGCGCGAAAGGAAAGCTGATGGCGGCGCTCGACTTCGCCCCGGCCCATACGGCACTCGTGCTCGTCGATCTGCAAAACGACTTTCTGCATCCGAGAGGGGCCTATGCGCGCGCCGGTGTGGCCGCCCCCGCGATCGCGGCCTTGCCGCGGCGGCTCCAGCCCGTGGCAGCGGCCATGCGCCGGGCGGGCGGCTGGGTCGTCTCGACGCACTTCACGTTGGTCCCCGGCAAAGGGGGGACGCCCCTCATTCTCGATCACTTGAAGCGCCTGCGGCCTTTCCTCGGCCCGGGCGATTTCGCACCCGGCAGCTTCGGACATGGCCTCGTCGAGGAGCTCCAGCCGGCCGATCTCGCGGTCGAGAAGGTCGCCTACTCCGCCTTCTACCAGAGCCGGCTCGAGTTCGTCCTGCGCCGGGCGGGAATCGAGACGCTCGTCTTCGCCGGCATCGTCACCAACGGTGGTGTGGCCTCCACGGTGCGCGACGCCCAGGTGCGCGACTTCCACTCGATCGTGCTGAGCGACGGATGCGCGGCCTTCTCGCCCGAGGTGCATGAGGCGAGCCTCGTCTCGCTCGCCACGCTGGCGACCCTGGCGAGCTGCGAGGAGATCACGGAAGCGCTCCTTGCCCTTGCGCGCGGCCGCGGATGAGCGTGCGCGCGGCCGAGGGTGTCGACTTCGAGGCGACGGTGCCGATCGCGGTCGTGGGTGCCGGGGCCGCGGGCCTGATCGCTGCCCTTGCTGCGCGCGACGCCGGTGCCGAGGTCGTGGTCTTCGAGCGCGATGGGAGCCCGAGCGGCTCGACGGCCCTTTCCTCGGGCCTCATCCCCGCGGCGGGCACGCGTTTCCAGCGCGCCAAGGGCATCGCGGATTCGCCCGAGCTTTTCGCCAAGGACATCCAGGCAAAGGCCCGCGGCAAGGCCGATCCCGCCGTGGTCGAGGCGGTCGCCAGGGCCGCGGCACCCACCCTCGAATGGCTCGCGGACCGTCACGGCCTCGAATTCGTGCTGCTTGAGAGCTTCCTCTATCCCGGCCACAGCCTGCTCCGCATGCACGCCCATCCGCAAAAGACCGGGGCCGCGCTCATGGCCGCCTTGCTGACCGCGGCGAGAGACGCGGGCATCGACGTGGTGACGCGGGCCCAGGCGAGCGAGCTCTACGCCGACTCCCAACGCCGCGTGCGCGGCCTCGCCCTGCTGCGGCCGGACGGGAAGGTGGAGCGCGTCGGTTGCAGCGCCTTGGTGCTCGCCTGCAACGGCTTCGGCGGCAACAAGGAGATGGTGCGCCGCTACATCCCCGAGATGGCGGACGCCCTCTATTTCGGCCATCCCGGCAATCAGGGCGACGCCGTTCGCTGGGGCGAAGCCCTCGGTGCCGCGACGCGGCACCTGGGGGCCTATCAGGGCCACGGCTCGGTCGCCGAGCCGCACGGCATCCTGGTGACGTGGGCGGTCATGATGGAAGGCGGGGTCCAGCTGAACCGCTGGGGCCGGCGCTTCTCGAACGAGCACCGAGGCTACTCCGAGCAGGCCGTCGCGGTCCTGAGCCAGCCGGGCAAGATCGCCTGGAACATCTTCGACGGCCGCTGCCGAGCGGTTGCCCGCGAGTTCGAGGATTTTCGCGAGGCCGAGGCCGCGGGCGCCATCAAGACGGCCGCCGATGTGGCAGCGCTCGCGGCCGTCACGGGGCTCGCGGAGGATGCCTTGACGAGTACGCTCGCCGACGTCACGCGCTACCAGCGCGGCGAGGCCAGGGATCCCTACGGCCGCGACTTCACCGCCAAGCCCCTCCTCGCCCCGCCCTTTTTTGCCGTCAGGGTGACGGGGGCGCTTTTCCATACCCAGGGCGGGCTTGCGGTCGACGGTCGGGCACGCGTGCTCAGTGCCGACGGCTCGCCGCTGCCCAATCTCTTCGCCGGCGGCGGGGCTGCCTGCGGCGTCTCGGGCCCGGCCGTGTGGGGCTATCTTTCGGGCAACGGACTCTTGAGCGCCGTGACCCTCGGCCGGCTCGCAGGCGATGCTGCAGCCCGGCTCGTGCTGGCGCCGAGAGCGGCCTGAGTCCGCCGCCGTGACTCCTTCCAGGACCAGCATTGCGGCGCTGCCATTCGACGTCTCGGCTCAAAGGGAGTGATCCATGGATTTCGGTTTCTACCTGCCGTGCTATTGGCCGGATACCAGCCTCCACATGCGCGAGATGTATCGCGACGTGGTCAGCGAGGCGCAGTTCGCGGAAGAGCTCGGCTACGTCTCGTTTACGATCCCCGAGCACCACTTCACCAACGCGCTCGTCCATCCGAACGCGCTTTTGACGGCGGTGCGCGTGGCGGCCGCCACCCAGCGAGCACCTCTCATCACCTCGACCACCGTCCTTCCCTTCCACGACGTGCGCATCCTCGCGGGCGAGATCGCGCAAGCGGATTGCTTGACCGACGGCCGCATCCAGATCGGGGCCGGGAGCGGGGCCTATCAGTACGAGTTCGAGCGCCTCGAGATTCCCATGCACGACAAGCGCGAGCGCTTCGACGATTCGCTCAAAGTCCTGATCAAATTGCTTTCGGAGGAGGACGTCTCCTGGGAGAGCCCCTATTACAAGTTCCCCGCGACCACCATCACGCCGCGGCCGGTGCAGAAGCCGCATCCGCCGATCTGGTTCGCCGCGATGAGTGCCCCCAGCATCGAGAAGGCGGTGCTCGGCGGGTTCAACGTCATCACCACCCCGCTCCGGGAGCCGTTCGAGAAAGTGATCGAGCAGGCGGGCGGCTTTGCGCGGGGAGTGGGACTGGCGGGGGACAGGGCGCGCGGCCTCAGGCTCTCGATGCTGGTGATGCTGTTCGTGACGGAGAGCGAGGCGCAAAAGCGTGCCATGCTCGAGCACGCCCTCGGCCGGCATCGCCGCTTCGTCAACGTCTATCAGACCCGCGGCGAGGTCCGGCGCGGGGCCATCAAGCCCTACGACGTCGATCTCACGCTCGAGGAGATCGAAACCAACCTCATCATCGGCCCGCCCGGCCATTGCCGCCGCAAGCTCGAGCAATACGCGGCCCAGGGCATCCACAACATGCAGCTCAACATGAACTTCGGCGCCAGCCACGCGGAAGTGATGCGCTCCCTCGAGGTCTTTGCCCGCGAGGTCATGCCGCATTTCGCGTGAGGGCTTGGTGCCTCGGACGGGGTGCGGCCCTCCTTCGAGACACTCGCTGCGCGCGCTCCTCAGGATGAGCCGAGATTTTTCTGCCCCGCGCAGATCGCCTAACGCTTGGCTGCGGGCAGCACGAGGTCGAAGCCGGCCAATTTCTGCATGCCGACGATGAGGAGCACGGAGAAGATCACCACCAGGGTCGAAAGGGCCAGCACGGCCGGCTCGAAATCGAACTGGAGCGATTGAAAGATCTCGACCGGCAAGGTCACGAACCCGCCCGAGGCGATGAACACCGCGATCGGCACGTCGCCGAACGACACGATGAAGGCATAAAAGAAGCCGGCGAAGACGCCGGGCTTGAGCATGGGCAGCAGCACCCTCTTGAAGATCGACCATTCCGAGGCGCCCAGGGTTCGTGCGGCCTCCTCGAGGCGCGGGTTGGCGCGCGCGAGGACGGAGCCGACCGTGCCGATGCTGTAGGGGATCGTCACGAAGACATGGGCGATGACCAGTCCCGCGAGGGAGCCGAGAAAATCGATGCCGGAGAGGATGGCGAGCTGGTTGTAGAACTGCAGAAAGACCACCCCCGTCACCACGAACGGCACCTGGAGGGGGAGGTTGAAGAAGGCCTGGAGCGCCTCGCGGTACCTGGGGCCGCCGCGCACGATCCCGATCGCCGCCGCGGCGCCCACGAGCGTGGCGATCGTGGCGGTGACGCTCGCCAAGGCAAGGCTCACCCCGAGGGCATGGACGTACTTCTGCGGTATCCTGGCGTACCAGGCGAGCGAGAACGTCTCGGGCGGGAACTGGAAGTGATAGGTCTGCTTGCCCTCGAGCGAGGCGAGGGCCACGGCGACGATCGGGCCCAGCAGGAAAAAATAGACGGCCGCCGTCACCAGCCAGAAAAACCACTGCCGCCGCAGCCGGGCGAGCGCCTTCATGGCGTCCTCAGGGGGTGCCTCGTCCGGCGCAGCGCCAGTGCCGCGGCGACGTTGAAGAGAAATACCATGACGACGAGCAGGGTTGCGAGGCACGCGGCGAGCGGATAGTCGACATCGAGGAAGATCTTGCGCTGAATGACGACGGGCAGCGTCAGCACCTTTCCGCCGCCGAGCAGTACCGCCGACGTGAAGGCGCCCATGTTCAAGTTGAAGGTCATGAGCGCACCCGCGATGACGCCGGGCAGCGCCAGCGGCAGGAGGATCCGGCGGAAGGTCGAAAGCCGGGTGGCCCCATGTAGCTCCGCCGCTTCCTCGAGGCTCGCCGGAATGGTTTGAATGACGCTGAAGAGGAGCATCACCAGGAAGGGCAGGGTGTATTGGACCAGCCCGATCACGACCCCCGTCTCGTCGTTGAGCATGCGCAGCGGCTCGGCAACGATCCCGATCCATTCGAGAAACTGGTTGACCACGCCCTCCTGGCCCAGGACCAGCGAAAGGCCGAGAACCTTGACGACGATCGTGACGAAGGAGGAGATCAGGAGCAGCACGATGAGGAAGGAGATCCAACGCGAGCGCGCCCGCGCCAGCAGATAGGCCGTGGGGAACGCCGCGGCCAAGCCGATCGCCGTCGCGGTCAAGGAGAGCCGGAATGTGAGCCAGAGGGAGCCGAGATAGAACGGGTCGCTCAAGACGCGCAGGTAGTTGTCGGGCACGAGGCCGGGCGAAACCAGCCCCATTCCGAGGTTCTTGTGGAGGCTCATCCATACGAAAGAGGCCTGCGGCAGGATCAGCAGTGCCGCGGAAAGGAGAAGCGGGGGCCAGAGGAAGAGGCGCCAGCGTGCGGCACCGGTCAGCTCCCGCTTGACGATGTCCCTCGCCACGGCTCAGCCCGTACCGCCGCGCTCGCCCCCGGCGAAAGCGAGGGCGTGCTCGCTCAGCCAGGAGAGGGCGACGCGCTCGCCGACCTCGAGCACGGGGCCGGCGCCGGCCTGCTCGACCAAGAGCGGCAGATCGCCCTTCGTGCGCACGTAGTAGTGCACCACATTCCCGAGAAAGCGCCGCTGCTCGATGGTGCCGCAGATTTGACCTTTTGCGGCCCCGGACGGTTCAGGCACGACACGAAAGTGCTCGGGCCTGAGTGCCAACCTCACCGCAGCACCGGCGCTGCAATCCGCCCGTGCCGAGGCTTCGACGACCGTGCCGTCGGCGAGGGCTACCGTGCATACGGCCCCGGTGACGGAACGGACGGTGCCGGCGAGAAAATTGACCTTTCCGACGAAATTCGCGACGAAGGCCGAGGCCGGCCGGCGATAGAGGTCCTCGGGTGTTCCGGTCTGCTCGACCCTTCCTTCGCTCATGACGACGATGCGGTCGGCAAGCGACATCGCTTCTTCCTGGTCGTGCGTGACGAAGATCGTCGTGATGCCGAGCGCGCGCTGGACGCGGCGGAGCTCGACTTGCATCGCTTCGCGGAGCTTGAGGTCGAGGGCACCGAGCGGCTCGTCCATCAAGAGCAGCGTCGGCGAGTAGGCAAGCGCCCGCGCCAGCGCCACGCGCTGCTGCTGGCCGCCGGAAAGCTGATCCGGATAGCGCCGTTCGAAACCGGGAAGCCGGGTGAGCGCGAGCAACTCGCTCACGCGCCGCTTGATCGCAACCTCGTCGAGGTGCCGCTCCCGGAGGCCGAAGGCGATGTTCTCCCCGATCGTCATGTGCGGAAAGAGCGCATAGTCCTGAAAGACCATGCCGATGTTCCGCTTCCGCGCGGGAAGTGCCGTGACGTCCGCCCCGCCGATCCGGATGACGCCCTGCGTCGGCTCGACGAGGCCGGCGATCATGCGGAGCGTCGTGGTCTTGCCGCAGCCCGAGGGGCCGAGCAGGACGAGGAATTCGCCGTCCTCGATCGCGAGGTTGACCTCGTTTACCGCCGGGTGCCGGCCGTAGACCTTGGAAACGCCCTCGAGCGTGACGCTCGCCATGGCTTATGGGACTCGCGGGCCGATCAAGGTCCTGGCCGCGCCGCGTGCAAGCTCGAGCCGGGAGCGGCCTGCCCGGCCGGACCTCAGGTACGCTTGACGTCCCGGTTCCACGCCTCGCGCCATTTCGGCAGATCGACTTTCGTGAAATCGATCAGGAACGTGTTATTCAATTCCTGGTCCGAGAACATCAGAACATCCTTGTTCTCCGGATCCGTGCTCAGGCGCTTGCGCGCCTCGGGGTTCATCGGCAGCGAGCCCGTGAACTTCGAATGCTCGAACTGGGCTTCGGGCGAGAGATAGTCGTCGAGGAAGGCTTCGGCAAGCTTGGTGTTGTCGCTGCCGCTCACGATGTGATGCAGCACCGGCCAGAGGGCCGCGTATTTCTGACCGAACTGGGTGTAGCCGATCGCCACCGGCAGTCCGGTGCGCTTGAGGCGCACCACGAAGCCGGCATGCCAGGGAGCCGCCCAGATCTCGCCCGAGCCGAACTTCGTCGCGAGGTCGGTCGATGCGCCGTAGAAATAGGCCGGCTTCATCTGATTGATCAGATCGATCGATTTGACGAGCGTGCGCTCGTCCCCGCCCGCCTCGTAGGCGAGGCCCACCACCGCATTCCAATGCTGCGTGTGGTTGATGTCCGGAAACGCGACGCGGCCGGCCAGCTTGCCGTTGATCAGATCGCGGTAATGCTTCGGCGGGGCGATGCCGAGCTCCTGGAACTTCGCCGTGTTGAAGACGACGCCGTCCAAGGTCGCGACGGTGATGAGGCCGAATTCGCCGCGCGCGAAGGGCAGGAGGCTCGCGGCGTTGGGCAGTGCCGCGAGGTCGAGCTTCTGGATCAGTTTCGCCTCGACCAGCGACGACACCAGATCCGGGGCCCCTTCCATGCTGTCCAGAGGGGCAGCCCGCCCGCGCGCCGCGATGAGCTTGGCGGCGTTTCCCGTCGGACTGTCGAGCACATAGTCGATCTTCGCACCCCGCGCCTCGATCTTCGAACCGACGGTCTTTTCCAGGGAATCGCGCCAGCTGCCGCCCCAGGTGCCGACCCTGAGCGTCTTCCCGTCGAAATCGCCGGCTCGCGCCGGAAGGGCACCCAGTGCGGGGAGTGCCGCGGCACCGACTGCCGCCGCCATGCCCTTGAGCAGGCTGCGCCGGCGGAGATGTAACGATGACTTGCTCATGATGGTTCTCCCAGAGGGCCGCCCGCGGTCATTGTTGTATTTCGGCGGGCCGCGAAATAATGGCCGGCGCTGCGTGCGAATGTCAAGAATGGCGCCCCGACGATGCCGCTCGCGCAGGCGATGACGACGCGGCGTTGCGCCCAAAGGTAGTCCGCCTGCCCGCTCGACTCAACCTTTCCACACGCGTTCGAAGACCCGGAGAAAATTGCCGCCGAGAATCTTGCGGATTTCGGTCTCGCCGAATCTGCGTCTTCCGAGCGCTTCGGTGATGCGCGGAAAGTCGTCGACGGTACCGAGCCCATCCACATATACCGTATCGATCGTGTACTCGCGGATGATCTCGGGGTAGCGCCGCCGGAAAAACCGCTCGAAGCGGACGAGCGATTCGCCGTCGAAGAAATCCGAGCCGATCCCGACGTGATCGATGCCGACGAGATCGGCGACATAGGCGACGTGATCGACATAGTCGTCGATCGCCGGCCGTACCCCGGCCCGGATCTCGCAGAAGGGCGCATAGGCCGTGATGCCGATAACTCCGCCCGACCCCGCCACGGCCTTGATCACCTCGTCGGTAAGATTCCTGGGACTAGCGCAAAGTTTGCGAACGTTCGCGTGGCTGACGATGATCGGGGCGGCCGAAAAGGCGGCGGCATCGAGGGCCGTGCGCGATCCGGAGTGGGCGAGATCGACGACCAGGCCGAGGTGATTCATCTCGCGGATGCATATGCGGCCGAACTGGGTGAGGCCGCTGTCCATCGTCTCCAGACAACCGCAGCCGACGGAGCTCCGCTCGTTGTAGGTGAGCTGGACGATCCGCTGGCCGAGCCGCTGCAGGATGAGCAGCAGGCTGGCATCGTCCTCGATCTTGCCGGCGATTCCCTGGCAGCCGAAAATGATCCCGAGCTTGCCTTCGCGCTTGGCGCGATGGATGTCGGCGACGGTAAGGACGTGGATCAGCCGATCTTCAAGCTCGAAATAGCTGAGGTAGCCGTGGATGGAGCCGACCATCGAGCGGAAGTTGTCGCTCCCCATCCCGATCCCGGCGACGCCCATCGTGACGTTCATCGCCGTCAGGCCGGCGGCGATCGCCCGGTCTATGAGCGGCGCTCCGTTGCGGGCCGGCGGCGGGATGAGGGCGGTCGGCAGCAGCACGCCCGAGCCCATGGCATCGATCAGAATCGCATCGCGATGAATGGTCATGGGCTCCCCGTTCGCGCTCGGCTCATCGGCTTTAGCCTTCCCGGCCGCCGACATTGCCGTCGTCGCGCGGTTCCGGGCGTGCCGCCCTCCGCGGATGTTAGCGGTTTTCCCTCGGAAGAAAACGACCAATCGGAGCCGCATTGTCGCCGCATGACCCGCCCTCGCCGGCCGCACCCCCTGCTTGTCCCGCGCGGGCAGCACCGATAGGGTGCGCCGATGAGCGGTCTTGAGGATGCGCGGCTCTTCGCCCCTGCCGTCGCGCGCAATCGCGCGCCGATCCTCGCCGTGCTCGAGCGCGTGCTGCCGGGCCAAGGGCTCGTGCTCGAGGTGGCGAGCGGAAGCGGCGAGCACGCGGCCCACTTCGCCCGCGCCATGCCGCGGCTCCGCTGGCAGCCGAGCGATCCCGATCCCCGCGCGCGCGCGAGCATCGCCGCGTTCTGCGCCGAGGCGGGGCTCCCGAATTTGCTCCCGCCCCTCGCTCTCGACGCGGCGGCCGCCCGCTGGCCGATCGAAGCTGCCGATGCCGTGCTCTGCATCAACATGATCCACATCGCACCCTGGTCGGCCGCCCGCGGCCTGATGGCGGGTGCCGCGCGCCTGCTGTCGCCCGAGGCGGTGCTCTTTCTTTACGGTCCCTACAAGGAGGCAGGGCGCCATACGGCCGCGAGCAACGAGGCCTTCGACGCCGATCTCCGCGCGCGCGATCCGCGCTGGGGCGTGCGCGACCTCGAGGAGGTGGCGGCCCTCGCGCGCCGTCACGGCTTCGCTCACGAGGAGAGCGTCGTCATGCCGGCCAACAACTTGAGCCTCGTCTTCCGTCGCCGCAGCTGACCGCGT
>DATJAC010000330.1:0-4482 GCA_035516655.1 Alphaproteobacteria bacterium
GTTCCCCGCGATCTTCGGCGGTACCTGCGTCAAGGCCTACGGCCTGCCCGGCGTGCGCCAGACGCGCTGGATCGAGGGTCGCCACCATCTCACCACCGCGGAGGTGCGCGAGGGCACCGTCTTTCCCGACCGCGTCGCGCGCTGCGCCTGGCCGATCGAGCTCCACGACCGTGCCGAGGGGGTGAGCTGGGAAGAGTTCGGCGACGACCACATGCATTATGTCCCGCTCGGCGCCATGCTGCCGCGCGAGGCGGACAACCTCGTCGCCGCCGGCCGCGTGATCGACGGCGACACAGCCGCCCTCTCTTCGGTACGCGTCATGGGCCCCTGCATCGCCATGGGGGCGGCTGCCGCCCATGCCCTCGACCTCATGGGCAGCGGTGCTGTCGATCAGATCGACATCGCGGCATTGCAGCGGCGGATCAAGGCCAATCTCGAGGATTAGACGGGCGGCTTCGCCTGCGCTGCCTCCTGATCGCGATAGCGCTCGAAGCTCCGCTTCATGAAAGCCTCGATCGCGGGGTCGTTGTCGCCCGCGGGCGTCGGGTCGGGGTCCCAATGACCGTAGGCGTCGCGGCCGCGCACGAGGAGGGCGGTGCGCCGGCCGAGCGTCGAGCGCACGTGAGGCGGGATGTAGAAGACGGCGTAGCCGATGCGCGGGCGGGCCGAAGCGTTCACTTGCGAGCCGTGCACCATGCGCTCGTGATGGAGGGAGAACTCGCCGGGCTCGAGCTCGACGTCGAGGGCCGTCTCCTCGGGGATGCCGGCGATGGTCTGGCCGCGGATCAGGAGATTGTCGGCGTGAAAGGTCTCCTCGTGGGCGAAGTCGGCGGCGAGGTGGCTGCCGGGTACCACGCGCAGGCAGCCATTGTCGCGCCGGCTGTCGCTGAGGGCGACCCAGGCGGTGACCTCCGCATGCGGCTCGAGGCCGAAATAGGCGGAGTCCTGGTGCCAGGAGACATAGTGCCGATCGCGCGGCGCCTTGGCCCAAACGGTCGAGGTGAAGACCAGGATATCGGGGCCGATGATCGCCTCGACCGCATCGAGGACGGCGGGATGGCGCGCCACCTCCTCCAGCATGCGGAAGCGCAGGTGCGCCTTGAAGCGCAAGAGGCGGGTGAGCGGCGCGCCAAGCTCGTGGGCGAACGCGTCGAGCCGTGCCGCGCGCGCCAAGGCATCGCCCGCCGGCAGCGCGCGCAGGGGAAAGAGGATCCCCTCGCGGCGGAAGCGCCCCAGTTGCTGAGAGTCGAGACTGCCGGCCATTTCCTCTCCTCTTTTTCCTCCTCGACCGCGCCCCGCCTGGGCCAACGTCAGCTTGCGGCAAGCCTCCAGCTTGGGTCAATGCGCTAAGCTAATTTCGCGCCACGCAGCACCGCGCCGGTGCCGCGAGTGATTGCGGTTTATTGCAAGCCTCGGTCGCGCTATGCTGGGCTAAACGGCCGAATAAGCCGGTCGATAAAACCCAGGGAGGCGACCCATGGAGCGCACGCTCGAGTGGACCACCATGCGCAAGGTCTACCTGCGCCTGCTGCCCTTCTGTGTGCTGAGCTATTTCCTCTGCTATCTCGACCGCATCAACGTGGGCTTCGCGGCCCTCACCATGAACAAGGACCTCGGCCTCGATCCCGCGACCTACGGCCTGTCGGCCGGCGCCTTCTTCTGGGGCTATTTCATCCTCGAGGTGCCGAGCAACCTCATCCTCGAGCGCGTCGGCGCGCGCCTGTGGATCGCGCGCATCATGGTGAGCTGGGGCCTCTTGTCCGGGGCGACCGCCTTCTGCACCGGGCCCTGGAGCTTCATGACCGTGCGCTTCCTCCTCGGCCTCGCCGAGGCCGGCCTCTTCCCCGGCATCATTCTCTTCATGACCTACTGGTTTCCCGACCGGCACCGCGCGCGCATCGTCTCGGGCTTCACCATGGCGCTGCCGATCGCCGTCGCGGTGGGGGCTCCCGTCTCGACGGCCCTCCTCGGGCTGAACGGCCTCCTGGGGCTCGCAGGCTGGAAGTGGATGTACATCGCCGAAGCGACGCCCACGGTCATCGTCGGCATCGCCGCCCTCCTCTACCTGACCGACCGCCCGGCCGAGGCGCGCTGGCTGAGCGAGGAGCAGCGCGCCTGGCTTTCGGCCACCATCGCCGACGAGCGCCGCAGCATCGAGACCGGGCGCAAGGTGAGCCTCCTGCGCTCGTTCTGGGATGCCAAAGTGCTGCTGCTGGCGCTCAACTATCTCGGCATCGTCACCGCCAGCCTCGGCATGCTCTTGTTCCTGCCCCAGATGGTCAAGCAGCTCGGGCTCACCAACATGCAGGTCGGCTGGGTGAGCATGATCCCTTACGTCTGCGGCGCCATCAGCATGGTGTGTTGGGGCTGGGTCTCCGACCGCATGGGCGAGAGGCGCTGGAATCTCTTCTGGGCCTCGGTCGTTGCGACCGTCGGCCTCGTCATCGCCGGGGCTTCTGTCGGGACGGCGTGGTCGGTCGTCGGCATGTCGATCGCCGCGATCGGGTTCTACGGCAGCAAGGGGCCGTTCTGGTCGATGCCGTCCATGTTCCTGACCGGCTCGGCGGCGGCGGCAGGCATCGCCTGGATCAACTCGCTCGGCAACCTCGGCGGCTTCTTCGGCCCGAGCATCGTCGGCTGGGTCAAGGGCCAGACCGGCAGCTTCGCGGGCGGGCTCTATAGCCTCGCCGGCTTCGCGCTGATGGCGGCAGTGGTCGCGGCCTTCTGGCTCCACATCCAGCAGCCGGCGGCGGCGTCCGGGACGTTAGGTGCACCTGCGGAATAGCCCCGCGGCCGCTCACCCGCCCGGCTTGAGCCGGCCCACGAACTCGGGTGCCGCGAGGCGTTCGCCGCGATAGGCCGCGACCTCGCCGAAACGGCGGCGTTCTTGCCAATCGCTCCGCGCCTGGGCGATCTCCTCGGGTGTCCTGGCGACAAAGTTCCACCACATGAGGACGCTCTCGCGGAAGGGAGCGCCGCCGATCAGCATCAGCCGCAGGCCCGCGCGCACGGCAAGGGCCAAACGCCGACGTCCGGCGCCGAGATAATAGAGCCGGTCGGGCGCCAAGGCCTCGCCCTCGAGGGCGGCACTCCCCTCGATCAGGAGAAGGGCGTGCTCGAAGGCGGGCTCGAGCGGCAGCTCGGCGCTGCCGTCACGCTCGGCGCTGAGCTCGGCCCCCACGATCGGCGAATAGGCCGCGGCGGGCGAGCGTGCATCCCCCAGGCTTCCCATCAGCACCACGGCGCGGCAGGCGCCGAAGCCGGCCGCCGGCAGGACCGGATGATGGTCGAACGCCGCGGCACCCTGGCGGTGCTCCGCGGGAAGGGCGGTCCACAGCTGCACGCCGTGCAGGTGGTGCGTATGCTCGGGCGGGGTCTCCTCCGAATGCGCGATGCCGTCGCCCGCGGTCATGAGGTTGAGAGCACCCGGCCGGATGAGCTGCTCGTTGGCGAGGCTGTCCTTGTGCAGCACCTCGCCCGCGATGATCCAGGTCACGGTCTGGAGCCCAATGTGGGGATGGGGCGGGACGTCCATGGGCTTGCCCTGTTCGAAACGCGCGGGCCCGAAATGGTCGAGGAAGCACCAGGGGCCGACGAGGCGGCGCGCGCGGTGCGGCAGGGCGCGCCGCACCGTGAGCCCGCCGCCGAGCTCGGCGGTCCTGACCGGATAGACCTCGCGCGCGGGTACGGTTCCCGAGCCGCCCTCGCAGCGGAGGAGCTCTGGGCTCGGGCTCATGTCGCTCATGGCACTTTCCTTCGCTCGCACCGGCACTCGGTGCCGGGACCGGCCGTCACCGCGCCAGCCTGCGAAACGCCGCTACGAAACGGTCCACGTCCTCCTCGTCGTTATAGACGTGCGGACTGATGCGGATGCGGCCGAGGCGTGGAGCGACATAGATGCTCTCGGCCGCGAGCCCCTCGACGAGGCCCGGGGGGATGCCGTTGCGGAAGGCGAGGCTCAGGATATGGGGCGCCCGCACCCGCGTTTCCGGGACGAGGGCACCCGTGTTGCGCACGCCCTCTGCCAGGCGCTCGGTCAGCATGGCGAGCCGCCCGACGATGGCCTCGCTCCCCCATTCCGCCACCATCTCCATCCCGATCGAGGCCATCTCGAGCGAGATGAAATGGTCGCGCTCGCCCATGTCGAAGCGGCGGGCACCGGCGACGAAAGCGGTATCGGCGAGATAAGGGGCCCGCTCCGCGGCGACAGCACGTCGGCCGTAGCTCGTCTGCTCGAGCGGCACGCCGTCCTGATGGCGCTTGGCGATATAGATGAAGGCGCGGCCATAGGGACCGAGCACCCATTTGTAGGTGGGGAAGATGAGGAAATCGGGATCGAGGCCGCGCACGTCGAGCTTCATGACCCCCACAGCGTGCGTGGCGTCGACGAGGAGCGCCGCCCCTCGCGCGCGAAGGGCACGCGCCACGGCGTCGAGATCGACCGCACCGCCGTCCGACCAATGCACCGAGGAGATGGAGGCG
>DATJAC010000331.1:0-3707 GCA_035516655.1 Alphaproteobacteria bacterium
ATCGTCGCGGTCCTCGAGGGGCATCCTCTCGACAATGGCACGCTCACCGCGAATTTCGGCAAGCCGGGTGCCGTCGAGATCGAGGCCGAGCCGAGCGATGACGGGCGCCTCGAGGAAGTGAGGATCGCCTTCAGCGCAGCGTCAGGGCGAAATTGGCTGAGCTACAAGATCTACGCCACCCTGAGCGCCGCACTCGAGGCCTTCGACAACTATGGCCGGGCCCCGGCCCCTGCCGGCGCTTACCGCCACGCCTTCACCATCGGCCTCATGAGCAACAACCGCCCCTTGACCTTGCGCTGCCTCGACAGCCGCGATGCCAAGGGTGCCGCGGACGAGCACGAGGTCAGCTGCAGCTATTTCGAGCGCGACGCGCCGCTCGTCTATTTGGGCGGCACGGTGGCGCGCTACAAGGACGCGAACTATCCTCCCGACGAGGTGTGGAAGCGGGCCGGCGAGATCGCGGCCGCGGGCTATTGGCACGCGCATCGGGTGCTGCAACTGGGGGGTGCCGGCAGGCCGGGCGGCTGATCAGCGCTTGCGCAGCTCCAGGTGTTGGACCTCGGCATCCCGGTCGCTGCGGTCGCTGGCAAAGACGAGCGCCATCAGCCCGACGCCGAGGGCCGTCGTGCAGACCACCCCGCCCACGAGGGCCACGGTTCCCCAGACGCCGATGCCCAGCCCCTGGAAGCCGTTGAAGGCCCAGAGGACAGCGAGGACAAAGGCGATCGACAGCACGCAAGCGAGCAAGAAAGTGATCAGCCATCGGCGCATGCAGGCACTCCCCTGCCGTGGAGCAACGAGCGGCAGCCCTAATATATAGGTCGCCGAAACCGGCGGTGTTTGCCTTTCTCGAAAGTCCCCCATAGGCTGTTGGCGACGAACGATGGGGGATGAGCAAGATGTCCCGATTGCCCGCCGCGGGTCCGGCCGGCTTCGAGTGGCGCGACGCGGCACCGGACCCGCTCGATCACCCGGAATATTACGACGGCGTCATCCTGCGGCGCGTTTTCGGGCACCTCGTCGACCTTTTCCTCGTCTGCATCCTCATTTTCGCATTCGGCGTCTTTGTCGTGACCGTTGGCGTGCTGAGCCTGGGCCTGCTCTGGGTCCCGCTTCTCCTGGTGAGCCCGCTCGTCACCCTCGCCTACGACGCCTTGCAGGTGGGCGGGCGGCATTCCGCCACCCTCGGCATGCGCCTCTTCGGCGTCGAGGTGCGCAGCTGGACCGGTGCCCGGCCCGAGCTTGCGCAGGCCTTCGTGCGCGCGCTCATCTTCTGGGGCATGTCCTACATGACCGCGACCCTGCTCATGTGGCTCGTCCTCGGCTTCGCCCTCTTCAATACGCGCCGGCGTTGCCTGCATGATTATCTCTCGGGTACCGTGGTGATCCGGGCTGCCGGCCAGATGGTGCTGCGCCCGGCCCCACGCTGAGTCCCGGCTGAGGGCCGAGGCGGCTGCCGTTTATTCCTCGCCGTCCCTCCGGTGCCGTCCATCTTGTGGCAGGCCCGCCCCAGGGCGATAATATCGCCATGCCGTCAGGTTCCTCCGAAGGCCTCGCCAGGCTTCAGCGCCACTTTTTCCTCTCGGGACCCCGTCCCTGTCCCTATCTCTATGGCCGGGTCGAGCGCAGCATCTTCACCGAGCTTGCGGGCGGCAGCGCGGGCCGGCTCTACGAGACGCTGCTGCGCTCGGGCTTCCGGCGCAGCCACCAGGTCGCCTTCCGACCGGCTTGTCCGGAGTGCACGGCTTGCGTGCCGGTCCGGGTGGTGGTGCCCGAGTTCGAGGAGCGCGCGTGGACGCGCCGCATCCGCAAGGCGAACGCTCCGCTCGTGGCGCAAGAGCGGCCGGCGCGCGGCACGCGCGAGCAGTTCGCCGTCTTCCGCCGCTACATCTCCGAGCGGCATGCCGACGGCGAGATGGCGCTCATGGACTACGACGACTATTGCAACATGGTCGAGGACAGCCCGATCGACAGCATCCTGGTCGAGTTCCGCGATGCCGCGGGTACCCTCGTCGCGGCCTGCCTCGGCGACCGGCTCTCGGACGGCTTCTCGGCGGTGTACAGCTTCTTCGATCCCGATGAGGCCTGGCCGAGCCTCGGCAGCTACATGATCCTCTGGCTCATCGAGCGCGCGCGCAGCCGCCGCCTCCCCCACGTCTATCTCGGCTACTGGGTCGCGGGGAGCCGCAAGATGTCCTACAAGACGCGCTTCCGTCCGCTCGAAGCCCTCGGCAGCGAGGGCTGGCGACGCTTCGAGCCCAAAGGCGCGCGCTAGATCCCATGTCCGACATGACCATCCGCGACGTGCGCACCACCCTTCTGCGCATGCCTTGGCCCGACGATCCGGGAATGCGCGGACACGCGCTCGGCAAGACGCGCGATCTCCTCGTCCTCGAGGTCGAGACCGAGGACGGCATCGTCGGCATGGGCTATCTCAACCCGCTGGCGCCGGTCCTGCGCACGATCGCCATGTGCCTCGAGGAGGCGATCGTGCCGCGCGTGCTGGGGCGCGACGCGACCGCGATCGAGGCCATCTGGCGCGATCTCTGGCGCGCCACCTTGACCGCCGGCCGCGGCGGGATCGCCATGATGGCGATCTCGGCCCTCGACATCGCCCTCTGGGACGCGCTCGGCAAGCGCGCGGGCCTGCCGCTGCACCGGCTCTGGGGCCATTACCGCTCCGAGATTCCGGCCTACGGCAGCGGCTGCTGGCGCGGCAGCGGCGGCGACGGCATGATCGCCAAGGCCCAGCACTTCGTGGCCCAAGGCTTCAAGGCGATCAAGATGCAGGTCGCCCATGTCCACGACCTCGCGACCGATCTCGCCAACGTGCGCCGCATGCGCGAAGCGCTCGGACCCGGCATCGACATCATGGTCGACGTCAACATGGGCTGGACGGCGGACACGGCCATCCTGATGGGCCGCAAGTTCGAGGCGTACGACGTCTACTGGCTCGAGGAGCCGGTGCTCGCCGACGACTTCGCGGGCTACATGCGCATCGCAGAAGCCCTCGACCTGCGCATCGTCGGCGGGGAGACGCACTTCACCCGCTTCGACCTCAGGCCCTTCCTCGAGAACCCGCGGCTCCCCATCCTGCAGCCCGATCCCATGCGCGGCGGGCTGACCGAGCTCAGGAAGATCGCGGCCCTCGCCGATACCTGGGGCATGACCATCGCCCCCCACCTCTTCCCCGAGCTCAACGTCCATCTCCTCGCCTCGATCCCCAACGGGCTCTGGATCGAGCACATGGGCCTGCTCGACGACCTCTGGGTCGAGCCGGTGCCGATCAAGGCCGGTATCATCACCGCCCCCGAGCGGCCGGGCCATGGCCTCGCGTTCAAGGAAGAGGTGCTGAGGGAGTTCCGGATTTAGGCGAAACCGGCTACTGCCCGGCAACTGGATTGCTTCGCCTTCGGCTCGCAATGACGAAGTCCTATTATTCACCACGTCATTGCGAGGAGGCGAAGCCGACGACGCAATCCAGGAATCGGCGCGACGGCCTCACTACTCGAACTTCTGCGCGCTCGAAAATTTGCTCATCGGCGGCGGCCTCCAAGCCGTACTCGCGCACATGTCTCGCATCGTGACCGTTTTGCCGCAGCCGTTCCGCAAGCGTCGGCGATAAGGCATTGTCCACTAGAGCTGAATCCGATCAAGTAGAACATCTCTTTCGTCACCCCGGCGAAAGCCGGGGTCCAGGGGCAACG
>DATJAC010000332.1:0-7667 GCA_035516655.1 Alphaproteobacteria bacterium
GCTCTGACATCAGGGCGCGTTCCCAGCGGCCGCGGCACGCTCTTCGTCCGCTGCACTCCCCGGCAGCGGCAAGCGGCCCGGTTCCAGCGCAACCGGGCCACTCCCATGTGGTGCGGCGCAAGTGCAGCCTATTGCACGACCTCGCCGTGAAGGGCGAGGTCGAGCCCGTCGCGCTCGGTCTCCTCGTCGACCCTGAGCCCGATGGTGAGGTCGAGGACCTTGAGGATGATGAGGGTCGCGATGGCGTCGTAGGCGATCACGGTGATGATGCCGATCGCCTGGCTCACCACCTGTCCGGCGTTGCCCTCGATGAGACCGGGCGTGCCGCCGTATTCGTTGATGGCGAAGACCCCGGTGAGCAAGGCACCGGCGGCTCCGCCCACGGCATGCACGCCGAAGACGTCGAGCGCATCGTCGTAGCCGATCTTGGTCTTGAGCCACACCGCACCCCAGTAGCAGCAGATGCCTGCGCCGACGCCGATCGCGAGCGAGCCGGCGGGACCGACGAAGCCCGAGGCCGGCGTTATGGCGACGAGGCCGGCCACGGCACCCGAGCAGATGCCGAGCACGCTCGGCTTGCCCTTGAAGGCCCACTCGACGAACATCCAGGTGAGGGCAGCGGTGGCGGTCGCGATCTGCGTCACCGTCATGGCCATGCCGGCCTGGAGGCCGGCGGAGACCGCCGAGCCCGCATTGAAGCCGAACCAGCCGACCCAGAGCAGCGAGGCTCCGATCATGGTCAGCACCAGGTTGTGGGGCGCCATGTGCTCGCTGCCGAGCCCTTTGCGCTTGCCCAGCATGAGCGCGCACATGAGGCCGGCAACGCCCGAGTTGACGTGCACGACGGTGCCGCCCGCGAAGTCGAGCACATGCACCCACGCCTTGTCGTTGCCGCTGTTGAAGATGCCGTCGGGACCCCATACCCAATGCGCGATCGGGGCATAGACGACCGTCGCCCAGATGCCGATGAACCACAGCATGGCGGAGAACTTCATGCGCTCGGCGAAGGCGCCCGCGATGAGGGCGGGCGTGATGATGGCGAAGGTCATCTGGAAGCACATGTAGACCATCTCGGGGATGGTCGGCGCCAGGGAATTGACCGACGGTACCGCCTTGGTGTCGGGGGCGATGTCGCTCGCCACGCCCTGGAGGAAGGCGCGGGTGAAGCCGCCGAGGAAGGGCGTGCCGCCGGTAAAGGCGGTCGAGTAATTGACGATCATCCACAAGACGGTCACCAGGCAGGTGACGGCAAAGCTCTGCATCACGGTCGAGAGCACGTTCTTCTTGCGCACCATGCCGCCATAGAAGAGGGCGAGGCCGGGGATGGTCATCATCAGCACGAGCGCCACCGAGGTCAGCATCCAGGCGGTGTCGCCGGAGTCGATCTTGGGTGCGGCCGGTGCGGCCGCCGCCGCGGTGGCGGCGGCACCCGCGGCCGCGGGCGCCTGCTGGGCGAAGGCCGCGTCGCCGAGGGCGAGGCCCGCCACCGCCGCGAGAGCCAGAATGATTTCCAGTCGGGTCATCTGCCGCATCGTCCTGCTCCTAAAATTCCTCTGGTCCCGCCCCGTTCGAAGCGCCTAGGTCCGGCCGAACGGGAATCCCAAGTGCCATGCGGGCCGCCGCACCTAGACCGCCTGTTCGTCGCGCTCGCCCGTACGGATGCGCACCGCTTGCGCCACGTCGAGGACGAAGATCTTGCCGTCGCCGATCTTGCCGGTCGCCGCGTGTTTCTGGATCGCCTCGACGGCCGCCTCGGCAAGCCCGTCCTTGACCACGACCTCGACCTTGAGCTTGGGCAGGAGGTTGACCGTGTACTCGGCCCCTCGATAGATCTCGGTTTGCCCCTTCTGGCGCCCGAAGCCCCTCACCTCGGACACGGTGAGGCCCTCGATGCCGATCGCGGTGAGCGCGTCGCGGACCTCGTCGAGCTTGAACGGCTTGATGATCCCGATGACGAACTTCATGAAGCACTCCTCAGTCTCGGCGAGAGCGGCCTCGAGCGCAGTTTTCAGGAAGCAGTTTTCAAGAAGCATGCCGGCCTAGGCGAGGCGCAAAGCCGCAGGAATCGCGAGGCGCCCCGGTGACCGCGGTGCTATTTTTGCTGAAAATTTAGGCAATTCCTGCCGACTGACCGGGCTTTGAGCAGCACGGGGACGCCGGCTATGCCTGGGCGGAGGCTTCGATTTTTCGCCCGCCTGAGCCCCCGCGAGGAGCACGGACGACTCGGCCCCAAGCCCGTTAATTATAATGATTTTTTAACCAATCTCGGAGGCGGCTCATCTATGATGGCAAATCCTGTGAACCGAAAGGGTCGGTGATGAAAGCTCAAGTGGCAAAGGTCATGGTCGGGGCCGGCACCTTCGGCGTCGCCCTGCTTTATTTCTATGCCTTGGCCCTGTCGATCGTAGCGATCGTGAGCGGGGCAGTACCCGAATACATCATCGTCACCGCGTGGGCGGCCGTGAGCATCGTGCTCTACCTCTCCTACAGCCGGCGCCGGCACGCCGCGCCCACCGAGCCGGTCTGATGCCCCGAGCCGGCGGCGCGCGGCGCGAGGGCGCGCGCAAACCGAGGGCAGCGTTGCGAGCGACGGTGCCGGGGCGGTTTATTTCCACTGCAGCTCGCCAGGATACCCGTTAGATTGATGCCGCTCGCTTCCGTACGAAGACATACATTCCCAGAGGTGCAAACCATGCTGCGCGTTCTCCGCTTCGCCCAATCTGTGCTAGCGCTAAAGGCCAACGACGGCGTGACCGCGATCGAGTATGGCTTGATTGCCGCACTGATTGCGGTCGCCATCATCGTCGCGGTCACCCTGGTCGGGACCAACCTGCAGCTGACCTTCAACGCGATCGCCGGCCACCTCGGCAGCTCGCCGCACTGATCGGCCCGCGAGCGAACGCGCGCGCCACCGCACCCGAGCGGGCGGCACCCCTGGACAGGGATGCCCCCCTCGGCGATTGTGCGCCTCATGGCGAGCGAGCCTAAAGACGCGCAAAGAGGCGCCGCGGAGGTCCTCAGCACCGACGTGCTGATCGTCGGCGGCGGCATGGTGGGCCTCACCCTCGCCGCGGCATTGGCGGGTGCCGGGGTTGAGGTCGTCGTCCTCGACCGCGAGGCGCCGAGCCGGCAGGAGGGGCCCGCTTTCGACGGCCGCACCTCGGCGATCGCCTGGGGCTCGGCGCAAGCCCTCGCCGGCATCGGCCTTTGGCCGGCACTCGAGGCCGCGGCCGAGCCCATTCTCGAGATCCGCGTCTCGGATGGCCCCTCGCTCCTCTTCCTCGAGTACCACCACGCCGAAGTCGCCCCCCATCCGCTCGGCTACATCGTCGAGAACCGCGAGATCCGCAAAGCCCTCCACGCCAGGCTGGCCGCCCTCGCGCCGGCCGAGCTCTTAGCACCGGTCGAGCTTGCCGGCCTCGAACGCGGCCGCAAGTCGGCGCGCGCACGCCTCGCCGACGGACGTCTCGTCGAGGCCGCCCTCGCCATCGCTGCCGACGGACGCAACTCGCAGCTCCGCGCGGAGGCCGGGATCGCCGTCACTTCCTGGTCCTATCCGCAGAGCGGGATCGTCGCGACCATCGCCCATGAGCGGCCGCACGAGGGGGTCGCCCACGAGCGCTTCCTGCCCCCCGGCCCGCTCGCCTTCCTGCCGATGCGCGGACGGCGATGCTCGATCGTCTGGACCGAGCACAGCGCCCTCGCACCCGCCCTCCTCGCCCTCGACGCGGCCGCCTTCGCGGCCGAGCTCGAGCGCCGCTTCGGGCCTTATCTCGGGCGCTTGACGCTCGAAGGGCGGCGCTGGTCCTATCCGCTTCAGCTCCTGCACGCCGAGCGCTACGTGGACGAGCGCCTGGCCTTGATCGGCGATGCCGCCCACGCCATCCACCCGATCGCGGGCCAGGGCCTCAATCTCGGCCTGCGCGACACGGCGGCCCTCGCCGAGATCCTGGTCGATGCCAAGCGGCTCGGCCTCGACCTCGGGGGTGCCGACCTGCTCGAGCGCTATCAGCGCTGGCGCCGCTTCGACAACGTGGCTCTGATGGCGGCGACGGACGCGCTCAACCGGCTCTTCTCGAGCAGCACCCCGCTCGTGCGCCTCGTGCGCGACCTCGGCCTCGGCCTCGTCAACGAGCTCCCCCCGCTCCGCCGCTTCTTCATGCGCCACGCCATGGGCGTGGTGGGCGAGCTGCCGCGCCTCATCAAGGGCGAGCCGCTCTAGAGCTGAATCCGATCAAGTAGAACATCTCTTTCGTCACCCCGGCGAAAGCCGGGGTCCAGGGGCAATGGCCCGTCACCTGGCCCTGGGTTCCCGCTTTCGCGGGAACGACGATGTGGATTGATTCCACATGATCGGATTCAGCCCTAGAGCACGTCTGCGAGAAGGAATTCACCACGGAGCACGGGGGACACGGAGAAGCGATCTGGACCGCTTCGCCTTCGGCTCGCGATGACGGGTTCAGATCGTCATTGCGAGGAGGCGAAGCCGACGAAGCAATCTAGGATAGATCGCCTCCGTGTCCTCCGTGCCTCCGTGGTGAAGCTTCTTGCGGCTATGCCCGCTTGGGCGGATCGCGGGAGAGGCCGGCGGCGGCGAGGGCGGCGAGGTAGCTCGCCCACATCTCGTCCTGGCGCTCGCCGAGCTCGTAGAGATAGGCCCAGCTGAAGATGCCGGTGTCGTGGAGATCGTCGAAGCCGATGCGGATCGCGTAGTTGCCGACCGGCTCGAGGGTGAGGATGCCGACGTGGCGCCGGCCGTGGACGAGCTGCTTCTGGGAGGGTCCGTGGCCCTGCACCTCGGCCGAGGGGCTCTCGACCCTGAGAAATTCGGCCGGGTAGCGGAAAGCGACGCCGTTGTCGAAGTCGATCTCGAGGAGCTTCTCGGCCTGCTTGAGGCGGACCTCGACGGGCCAATGCCGGGTGCCGAGCTCGGCCATGGCTCGCTCGCCGGCCGTCAGGCGTCCGCGGCCGGCTTCTTGGGCTCGTCGAGGCGGCGCGCCTCCTCGACCAGCATGATGGGAATGCCGTCCCGGATGGGATAGGCGAGGCCGGCCGCCTCGCTGATGAGCTCGTTGGCCTCACGGTCGTAGCGCAGCGTGGCCTTGGTGAGCGGGCAGACCAGGATCTCGAGCAGCTTGGGGTCGACCCCCGATTTCGCCTCGGCCATCGTCCTCACCCTTTGCCTGTCAGTTTCTCGCTCTCAATGACGCGCCTCGCCGGAGCGGCGGCCGAGGACGGCCATCTCGAAGAGTGTCGTCATCACGCGGCCGCGCTCGGCGAGATCCCGCGCCTCGAGGATCGCCTGCTTCTCGCTCGGCTCGAAGGGGCAGGCCATGGCGAGCGTGGTGACGAGGCGCTCGTCGGAGGCGGCCTCGATCGCCTTCCAGTCGGCGTTGATGTTGTGCAGCTTGAAATAGCTGCGCACGCAGGCGATCAGACTGTCGCGCTCGATCGAGCCGTCGGCGGCACTCTTCACGTCGTCGTAATAGGGCGCGAAATCCGGCACCACGCGGCGGTAGCCGTTCTGCGGCGCCAACTCCTCCACGATCTCGAAGCGGCAGAGGCCGGAGAGGGCGATGTGGTAGCGGCCGTCCTCGGTCTCGTCGAAGGAGACGATGCGCCCGGCGCAGCCCAGGCGGTAGAGCGCGGGGGCCGCCGCCGTCTCCTCGCCCTCGCGCGGCTGCACCATGCCGATGGTGCGCTCGCCCTTGAGCGAATCCTGGATCATGGCGAGATAGCGCGGCTCGAAGATGTTGAGCGGCAGCCGTCCGCCGGGCAGGAGGAGCGCACCCCCCAACGGAAAAATCGGCAGGATGCGGGGTAGGCGGTCGATGGTGGGATCGAAGGGGCTGCGGCTCATGAGAAGAGGAGGGAGGAGAGCCGCCGCCGTCCGCTCGCGACGAGCGGACTGCCGGGGCCGATGGCCTCGAAGAGCTTGAGAAGCTGCTTGCGCGCGGCCTCGTCGTTCCATTTGCGGTCGCGGCGGATGAGCTCGAGGAGCTCGTCCATCGCCTCGCCCTGCCGGCCCGCGGCATAGAGCGCGTTGGCGAGCTCCAGGCGGGCCTGATGGTCGGCCGGATTGGCGAGCGATTTCGCCTTGAGCTCGTCGATCGGCCCGCTCTTCTCCGCCGCCTCGGCGAGCTCGAGGGCCGAGCGCGCCGCGGCGATCTCGGGGTCGTCCGCCTGCTCGGCCGGAACCTTGGCGATGAGCTCCTTGGCGCGCGCGAGGTCGCCGCTCTTGAGATAGCAGCGCGCGAGCCCGCCCACGGCCGCCCGGTTCTCGGGCTCGTGCTGCAGGATCTGGCCGAAGATGGCACTCGCCGAGCCGACGTCGCCCGCCTCGAGGAGCTTCTTCGCTTCCGCGAGCGCCTCGGCGATCTGGGCTGCCCCCTCGTCCTCGCCCGCCTCGCCCTTCAGGCGCTCGACGAAGGCCTTGACCTGGCTCTCCGGCAAGGCGCCCACGAAGCCGTCGACCACGCGCCCGCCCGCGACCGCGAAGACGGCCGGGATCGACTGCACGCGGAACTGCTGGGCGATCTGGGGGTTCTCGTCGATGTTGACCTTGGCCAAGCGCAGCTTGCCCTTGGCCTCGCGCACCACCTTCTCGAGGATCGGCCCTAGCTGCTTGCAGGGGCCGCACCAGGGCGCCCACAGATCGACGATCACCGGCACCTGGCGCGAGACCTCGATCACGTCGGCCATGAAGCTCGCGGCAGTCACGTCCTTGACGAGGGCGGCACCGGCGCCGCCGGCGGCGCCGGGGGCTGGTTTTTCTTCTTTGGCAATGGTCTGCATGGCTGTTCCCTCTTGCGCGCGGGGGCCTCGCCCGGATACCGCGTTCGATCAGCTTAAATGGCTGCTTTCGGCCGCCGACGCAACCCCGCTCGCGGCTCCGGCAGGCGCGGGCTCGGCCTCGAAATCGAGCACCAGCGGCTCGTGCCCCGTGGCCCGCAGGAAGGCGAGAAGGTCCGCGGGTGCGATCGCGGTGGTGCGGTCGTTGACGAGGGGGTGATAGTTGAGCGGGTCAACCTCGAGCATGCGGCGCTCGAGCACCACCTTGACGCGGGCCTCGCGGTCGTTGATGACGCCGAAGGGCGTCACGGCGCCGGGGATCACGCCCAGGGTCGCCATGAGGAGCTCGGCCGAGCCGAAAGAGAGCGTCTTCTTGGCCGCGAGCGCCAGGCGCAGCCACTTCAAATCGACCGGGCGGTCCTCGAGCGCCACCACGAGCCAGAGCCGGTCGGCCTTGTCCTTGACGAAGAGGCTCTTGCAGTGCCCACCCGCGAGGCGCCCGCGCAGGCGCTTGCTCTCCTCGACGGTGAAGACCGGCGGATGCTCGTAGTTCACGACCGCGATGCCGAGGGCGGCGAGATAGGCGAGGAGGGCTTCGGGGGTGGCGGGCATGGGCGCTGGAGCAGAATCCTGTTTCGTTGAAGCACAGCGATCGTCACTCCCGCGCAAGCGGGGGTCCAGGACCGCTGGATTCCCGCTTTCGCGAGAATGACGAAGAAAATGCCCGATCCAATCCGATCGGACTGCAGCGCTAGCATAGCGGCTCAAGCGTGGCTCGCAACCCCCGGCAAGGCGCTGAAAAGCCGAGGCGATCGGCCGCCGCGGCCGGGCGCGGCAGGAGCCCCGCGTGGCCGCGCCGCGGGCAACTCGCCCCT
>DATJAC010000333.1:0-6459 GCA_035516655.1 Alphaproteobacteria bacterium
AGCACATCCAGGTGCTGCGTGACGCCCTGGCGCGTCATATCCAGATGCTCGCACAGCTCGTTGAGGGTTCGGCCGTCGTGCGCATGCAGTGCATCCAGCAGCTTGCGCCGACTGGGATCGGCCAGGGCCTTGAATAGCAGATCGGTGTCACGGCGATGTCCGCTCATTGGCGTCTTAGGCAAGTAATCACTTGCATGAATATACGCAAGTAATTGCTTGCCTGTCAAGAGGCGCTGACTTAGAGCTCTGGGGTCCTGGAACCCTCGCGTTTTCAATAGTTTGGCGTTTGGCGTGCAACGAACATGGAATTGCCCGGGCGAACATTGGATTCGATCTACTGCGCGAACATAGCCGTCGCTCACCGACGCCTGCGCTTAGGCCTTCACCGCTGGTCCTCTTGGATCGCCATCGGGTGACGAATTAAATTTTTGCCAAAGCAGTCGCACGATGGCGGGGCTCAAAAAATGGGCCAGCTACTATCGATGTCGATCGGCACAGGATACTTGCCGATTCTACGCTGCCCTATCCCAGGCTATCCGTTCGTACGCCCCCCTCACTCCCACTCGATCGTCCCCGGCGGCTTGGAGGTCACGTCGTAGACCACGCGGTTGATGCCGCGCACTTCGTTGATGATGCGGGTCGCCGTCGCGGCGAGGAACTCGTGGGCGAAGGGGTAGGAGTCGGCGGTCATGCCGTCGAGGGAGGTGACGGCGCGGAGGGCGGCGGCGAAGTCGTAGGAGCGGGCGTCGCCCATGACGCCCACCGTGCGCACCGGCAGGAGGACGACGAAGGCCTGCCAGATCGCCTCGTAGAGGCCGGCGTTCCTGATCTCCTCGAGGAAGACGGCGTCCGCCTTGCGCAGGATGTCGAGCTTCTCAGCCGTGACCGCACCCGGGCAGCGGATGGCGAGGCCGGGGCCCGGGAAGGGATGGCGGCCGACGAGGCTCTGGGGCAGCCCGAGCTCGCGCCCGAGCGCGCGTACCTCATCCTTGAAGAGCTCGCGCAAGGGCTCGACCAGCTTCAAGTTCATGCGCTCCGGCAGGCCGCCCACATTGTGGTGGGACTTGATGGTGACCGACGGCCCGCCCAGGGGCGAGACCGATTCGATGACGTCGGGATAGAGGGTACCCTGGGCCAGGAACTCGACCCCGCCGAGCTTCTTAGCTTCCTCTTCGAAGACCTCGATGAAAGTGGCGCCGATGATCTTGCGCTTCTTTTCCGGCTCCTCGACTCCGGCGAGCCGTCCAAGAAAAAGAGCACTCGCATCGCGCACGATGAGCGGGATGTTGTAGTGGCCGCGGAAGACGGTCTCGACCTCCTCCCGCTCTCCCGCGCGCAAGAGGCCGTGATCGATGAAGATGCAGTCGAGCCGGCCGCCGATCGCCTCGTGGATGAGCACGGCGGCGACGGAGGAATCGACCCCGCCCGAGAGCCCGCAGACGACGCGGCCCTGACCGACCTGCGCCCTGATGCGCGCCAGGGCCTGCTGGCGGAAGGAGGCCATGGTCCAATCGCCGGCACAGCCCGCCACCTTGCGGCAGAAGTTGCGCAAGAGATCGGCACCGTGCGGGGTGTGCACGACCTCGGGATGGAACATGACACCATAGAAGCGGCGCCGGTCGTCGGCGGTCATGGCGTAGGGCGCCCCCTCGCTCACGCCCACCGCGCGAAATCCCTGAGGCAGCCGCACCACGCGGTCGCCGTGGCTCATCCACACCTGCTGGCGCTCGCCCTTCCGCCACACCCCGTCGGAGATCACCGAATCGCCCGTCACCTCGACGAAGGCGCGGCCGAATTCCTGGTGCTCCGAGCCCTGCACCTCGCCGCCGAGCTGCTGGCACATGGCTTGGAAGCCGTAGCAGATGCCGAGCACCGGCACGCCGAAGGCGAACACGACCTCGGGCGCGCGCGGCGAGCAGGCCTCGGTGAGCGAGGCCGGGCCGCCCGAGAGGATGATCGCCTTGGGGGCGAACGCGGCGAGGCTCTCCGCCGTCACCCGGTTATAGGGCTGGATTTCGCAGTAGACGCCGCATTCGCGCACGCGACGGGCGATGAGCTGGGTCACCTGGGAGCCGAAATCGAGGACGAGGACGCGATCGGTCATGGGGATTGAGGATTCACCACGGAGACACGGAGGGCACGGAGCAGGAGATGAATACAGGAACGGAGCGCTCCCCTCCACTCCTCCGTGCCCTCCGTGTCTCCGTGGTAAAATCTTTCGTCAGTCGGCTTTGGCACCGTCGCTCGAGCGGTTGAGGGCGCGTGCCAAGTCGGGCCAACCGTAGGCGAGCTCGCGCAGGACCACGCCCCACAGCCGCTCCTTGCGGCTCGCGACGGCCACCCCGCCCATCGCCTCGTAGAAGAAGCGCGAGGGGTTGCGCGCCAGGACCCAAAGCATGACGCCGCGGATGTCCTGCTCGCCCAAGCGCTGGAAGGCGGTCTCGAGGAGGCGGCTGCCGACACCCCGGTTCTGGTAATCGGGCGCAACGTAGAGGGTGAAGACCTCGCCGTCATAATGCTCGAGCGGTGCGCGCGCGCGGCCCGCACTGACGAAGCCGACGACGCCGATGCGATCCTCCTCCGCCACCAGGGCCAGCTCGCGGCGGCGCTCGCCCATGAGCAGGCTGTTCCAGCTCGCCTGATGGGTCTGCTCGCGCATGCTCGCGAGCACGCGGTCGGGGAGCAGGCCCGCATAGGTCGCCCGCCAGGTCTCGACATGGATCCTGGCGATCGAGGGCGCGTCGGAGGGATACGCCTGCCGCACGAGCATCATGACAAAACGCTAGCATGACTTCTTCCCCGCGTCAGCCTCGCTCGAGAACGGCGGCAAAGAATCCGTCGGTACCGTGGCTTGCCGGTGTCAGGTTCAGGCACTCGCCGGTCGAGGGAGCGCTCCCGCCCAGGCATTCCGCCCACACCCCGGCCACCGGGACGAGGCGGAAATCGGGATTTGCCGCCAGGAAGCGGCGCACTTGCGACTCATTCTCCGCCGGCAAGAGCGAGCAGGTCGCGTAGACGAGCCGGCCGCCACGCTTTACGAGTCGCGCGGCACTTGCCAGGATCTTGGCCTGGAGCTCGGTCAGCTCGGCGAGATCCTGCGGCCCGATGCGCCACTTGGCGTCCGGATTGCGCCGCCAGGTGCCGCTGCCGGTGCAGGGCGCATCCACGAGCACGCGATCGAAGCTCGCCTTGTGGCGCTTGACCCAGGGATCGCGGTGGCTCGTCAATTGGCGCCGCGTCACGTTGTGGATCCCCGCCCGCCGCAGGCGGAGGGCCGCGCGCTTGAGGCGACCCTCGCGCACGTCGAGGGCCACGATCTGGCCGCGGTTCCCCATCGCCGCCGCGAGCGCCAGGGTCTTCCCGCCGGCACCGGCGCAGAAATCGCACACGCGCTGGCCGGGTGCCGCCCCGGTCAAGAGGGCGATGAGCTGGGAACCCTCGTCCTGCACCTCGACCAGGCCCGCTTGGAAGGGCTTGGTGCCGGCGATGCCGGTTCGCCCGGAAAGCCTGAGGCCGACCGGCGAATAGGGGGTGGGCCGGGCCGCGATATGCTCGCTTGCCAGCGCTGCCAGCGCTTCCTCCCGTGTGCCTTTGAGCGCATTGACCCTCAAATCGACGGTGGCTTCGCCTTGGAGGGCCGTAAGCTCGGGCACGAGCCGAGCACCGAAGGCCTCGGCTAAGGCCGGGAAGAGCCACTCGGGTACCTCGTAGCGCACCCAATCCGGCTGCTTGGGATGAGCGAGCGTATGGCCCGCAAGTGAGCGGACAAACGCCCGCTCGGCCGGAGCCAGGGGCTCGGGATGATATCGCCCGCCGTCAAAGCTGCTGGCGAATTGCTTGGCCGGCCAGCCCTCGATGAGGGCCAGGGCCGCGATCATGCGCGCCCGGCTCGCCTCGAGGGCCTCGGCCGCACTTTCCCGGATCCACCAGTCGAGAGCGGCGTGCCGACGCACGATGCCGTAGAAAAGATCGGAGATCGCGTGCCGGTCCTTCGAGCCGATGTAGCGGTGGCTGCGGAAATACTCCGACAGGCGCTGGTCGGCGGGCGGGCCGGCGGGGGCGGTGAGGGCCAAGAGCTCGATTGCCGCCTGGATGCGGGCGGCGGGGGTCATGTCTCGCACCCGCCCAAGGACGCGCTGCTCAGCGCTCGGTCCAATAGTTGGGCGATTCGCGCGTGATCGCGATGTCGTGCACGTGGCTCTCGCGCAGGCCCGCGTTGGTGATGCGCAGGAACTTGGCGTTCTTCTGCAGGGCTGCGATCGAGACGCTGCCGGTGTAGCCGAGGGCCGAGCGCAGCCCGCCCACGAGCTGATGGATGATCGCCGCGGCGGGACCGCGATAGGGTACCCGCCCCTCGATTCCCTCCGGCACCAGCTTGAGGCTGTCGGTAATCTCGGCCTGGAAATAGCGGTCGGCCGAGCCGCGCGCCATGGCCCCCAGCGAGCCCATGCCGCGGTAGGCCTTGTAGGAGCGCCCCTGGTAGAGATAGACCTCGCCCGGGCTCTCGTCGGTGCCGGCGAAGAGCGAGCCGATCATGGCGCAGGCCGCCCCGCCTGCAAGCGCCTTGGCGAGGTCGCCCGAGTTCTTGATCCCGCCGTCGGCGATGAGCGGAATGCCCTGCTTGCGGCAGGCCTCGGCCACCTCGACGATGGCGGTCAGCTGCGGCACGCCCACCCCTGCCACGATCCGCGTCGTGCAGATCGAGCCCGGACCGATGCCGACCTTGACCGCGTCGACCCCGGCATCGATGAGCGCCTTGGCTCCCTCCGCGGTCGCGACATTGCCGCCGATCACCTGGGTATAGTTCGAAAGCTTGCGCACGCGCGCGACGGTGTCGAGCACGGCCTCGGAATGGCCGTGCGCGGTGTCGACCACGATGACATCGACCTCGGCGTCGAAGAGCGCTTGGGCGCGCTCCACGCCCGCCTCGCCCACGCCGACCGCAGCACCCACGCGCAAGCGCCCCTTCTCGTCCTTGCACGCGTTGGGATAGGTCTTCGCCTTCTCGATGTCCTTGACGGTGATGAGGCCCACGCAGCGGAAGTCGCCGTCGACCACGAGCAGCTTCTCGATGCGGTGCTGGTGCAGGAGCCGCTTGGCCTCCTCCATGTCGACCCCTTCGCGCACCGTGACCAGATTGTCCTTGGTCATCAGCTCGCGGATCGGCTGGTCGGGCCTGTTCGCGAAGCGGACGTCGCGGTTGGTGACGATGCCGACCAGGTGGCGGCTGCCGTGCTCGACCACGGGGATGCCGGAAATCTTGTGATCGGCCATGAGCTTGAGCGCGTCCGCCAGGGTCGCCTCGGGGGCGATGGTGACCGGGTTGACCACCATGCCCGCCTCGAACTTCTTGACCTTGCGCACCTCGTTCGCCTGCTGCTCGATCGCGAAGTTCTTGTGCAGGATGCCGAGTCCGCCGGCCTGCGCCATCGCGATCGCGAGCGGCGCCTCGGTCACGGTGTCCATCGCCGCCGAGATGAGCGGAATGCCGAGCTCGACCCTTGCGGTCAGCCGGGTGCGGGTATCGGTATCTTTGGGCAGGACCTCGGAGCGCGCAGGCGTGAGAAGGACGTCGTCGAAAGTAAGCGCCTCACGAATCTGCATGCCGCCTCCTCAAGACAGGGGTGGCGGCTCAATATACACATAAGGAAGGCAAAGGAAAGATATTTGCGCGCATGGCTGCTCCCCGGCGGGCGTGCCAAGCAGGGCCGCGGGGGCGGGCCTGCCGCTCAGAGCGGCTTTCTGACGAGTCTCGCGAGCTCGCCCACGAGGCCGCGGCGGAAGGCCAGCACGCAAGCCACGAAGATGATGCCTTGCGTCACCAGCACCCAGGAGCCGAGCCCGGTAAGATAGTTCTGCATGGCGACGATGATCAAGGCGCCGACCACCGGCCCGAAGACCGTGCCGAGGCCGCCGACGAGCGTCATCAGCACCACCTCGCCCGACATGCTCCAATGCACGTCGGTGAGCGAGGCGAGCTGGAAGACGACCGCCTTGGTGGCGCCGGCGAGACCGGAAAGTGCCGCCGAGAGCACGAAGGCGATCAGCTTGTAGTGATCGACGCGATAGCCGAGCGAGATCGCGCGCGGCTCGTTCTCGCGGATCGCCTTGAGGATCTGGCCGAAGGGGGAATGGACGGTGCGGTAGAGCAGCAGGAAGCCGAAGAGGAAGACCGCCAGCACGACAAAATACATCGGCAGCATCGCGTTGAGATCGACGAGACCGAAGAGACGTCCGCGGGGGATCGCCTGGATGCCGTCCTCCCCGCCGGTGAACCTCACCTGGACGCAGAAGAAATAGACCATCTGCGCCAGTGCCAACGTGATCATGGCGAAATAGATGCCCTGGCGGCGGATGGCGAGCCAGCCGAAGACGAAGCCGAGCAGCGCCGCCACGGCGGTGCCGGCCAGAATGCCGGTGAGCGGCTCGAAGCCCCAGGCCTTCATCGCATAGGCGGTG
>DATJAC010000334.1:0-4209 GCA_035516655.1 Alphaproteobacteria bacterium
CTGCAGCCCCTCGCCCTCATCCTCATCTTCAGCCTGGTCTTCTCGCGCATCGTGC
Organism: Alphaproteobacteria bacterium; assembly: GCA_035516655.1. GTDB lineage: Bacteria > Pseudomonadota > Alphaproteobacteria > JACZXZ01 > JACZXZ01 > DASPPM01. The sequence continues at coordinate 56 of DATJAC010000334.1, forward strand.
CGGTGCGCGCCGCGGGGACCGCTTCGAAGGGTGTCTCGTTCCTGCTCTACCTATGCGCCGGCTACCTGCCCTGGCTCGGCTTTTCCGATTGCCTGATGCGCTGCCTCAATGCCCTTCTGGACAATGCAACCTACCTGAAGAAGCTGCCGATCCCCGAGCAGGTCTTCGTCGCCAAGGCCGCCCTCTCCTCGCTCATCTCGATGATGCTGTCGTTGCTTCTGCTGCCGTTGCTTCTGGTGGTGTTCGGGCAGCCGATAGGTGCTGCCATCCTCGCGGTCATTCCCGCCGCCGTGCTCCTCATCGGCTTCGGCTTCGGCCTCGGACTTTTTCTCGGCACCCTCAATGTCTTCTTCCGCGACATCGCCCATCTCATGGCCGTCGTCCTTCAGCTCTGGATGTGGTGCTCGCCGATCGTCTACACGATCGAGATCGTCCCGGAGCGCTACCGCTATCTCTTTTGGCTCAATCCGCTCCATCCCTATATCCTCGCCATCCGGGAGGCGCTGCTCGACCGGCAGCTCGCCTCGCCGCAGACCTGGCTCGCGATGGCCGGCTGGGCTGCCGCGGCGATCCTTCTCGGCCTCGTGGTGATGGGTCGGCTGCGCCACGAGGTCAGGGACGTGCTATGAGCGGCATCGGCACCGCGGGCGCCCGTACGGTCATCGCGGTCGAGAATCTCGGCAAGCGCTTCAGGCTGTTCGAGCGTCCGAGCGGGCGTGCTCTGGCGTGGCTGAGCGGGGGCCGCCGCGGGGGCGCTCGCGACGTGTGGGCGTTGCGCGCGGTCTCCTTCGCCGTAACGCAAGGCGAGTGCTTAGGTCTCATCGGCGTCAATGGCTCGGGCAAGAGCACGCTTTTGAAAATCCTCACCGGCGTGCTCACCGAGACGACCGGGTCCTGCCGCGTGGAGGGTCGTCTGCTCGCCCTCCTCGAGCTCGGCACCGGGTTCAATCCCGAGCTCACCGGACGCCAGAACGTCGTGCTCTCCACACAGCTCCTGCGCTTTCCCGAGGGCTATGCCGAAGCGCGCATGGGCGAGATCGAGGCCTTCGCCGACATCGGCCCGTTCTTCGATCGTCCGATGAAGGTCTATTCCTCGGGCATGAGCACGCGTCTCGCCTTCGCGACCTTTCTCTACCTCGCCCCCGACATCCTCGTCGTCGACGAAGCGCTCGCGGTGGGCGATATCTTCTTCCAGCGCAAATGCCTTGCCGCGATGGCGGACACCCGGAAGCGCGGCACGACCGTCTTGCTCGTCTCGCACGACATGGCGGCGATCGCCCAAATCTGCACGCGGGTCATCCTGCTTGAGCGCGGCGAGATCGCCTTCATCGGCGCTGCGGAAGAGGCGATAGCGCGCTTTTTCACGCGCGGTGCCCCGGCGATCGAGGCGGAGGGCCCGCTCGGCGGGGCGGCATCCGCAGCCGGTACTCCGGCCGATCTGGCCGCGGCCCTTCGCCGCCATTCGATCCTCAGCGCGCGCACGCACCCCGAGGTGCCGGGATTGCGCATCGCCGCCGCCCGCCTGCTCGACGAGCACGGCCGTCACACCACGCGGGTTAGGGCGGGCGAACGCATCGCCATCCAGCTCCTGGTCGCGGCCGAGGCCGCGGTGAGCGAGCCCGAGCTCGAGCTCGAGCTTTACGATCGCTTCAATCGCCTCGTCTCCGGAGTCTCGCTTGGCCGACTCGGTGTCGCGCTGCCGGCACTCGCGCACGGGGAGGCCCGGGCGGTCACCTTCCGCCTCACCTTAGCGCTCGAGCCCGGCGAATATACCATCACCCTCGCCGCCTACGATCGCGCGGGCGCCGAGAGCTCCGCGGGATGGCGCCGCCACGACCGCCGCACCGGGCTCGGCCCGCTCCACGTTGCGTGGGAGCACGAGCTTCTGCCCTTCTACGGGATCGCGTCGCTCGAGTGCTCGGCCGAGCTCGACGCCGCCCTTGGCGGTCCCTAGCGCGCGGCGCATCCGGGCGGGCGTCGGGCGGCTCCGCGCGTTGCACCGCCATCGCACGCATGCTATCTACGGGGCCCGCACGGGCGGCACAGACGGAAGCAATGCGCGAAATCAACCTCCTGGCAACGGCACCCAAAGTGCTCCGCGATATCGGCGCGCGCAAGGCGAACAAGGAGGAGAACCGCCGGCTCGCGCTCAAGTTCGACTTCGAGTATTTCGACGGCACGCGCGAGCAAGGCTACGGCGGCTACAAATACGATGGCCGCTGGATAGCCGTCGCCAAGAAGCTGGTGGAGATCTATCGGCTCCGCGCCGGCAGCCGCGTGCTCGATATCGGTTGCGCCAAGGGCTTTCTCATCAAGGACCTGCTCGAGGTGCTTCCCGGCGTGGAGGCATTCGGCATCGACATCTCGACCTACGCGATCGCGCACGCTCATCCCGCGACCGCGAAGCGCCTCGTGCGCGCGAGCTGCGAGCGCTTGCCCTTCGCCGACAACAGCTTCGATCTGGCACTCGCCATCAACACGGTCCACAACCTCGAGCCCGAGCGCTGCCTAGAGGCCGTGCGCGAGTTGCAGCGCGTTTCGCCCCGCGCCGGCTTCATCCAGGTCGATGCCTACCGCACGCCCCAGGAACGCGCGCTCTTCGAGGACTGGATGTTGACGGCGAAGACCTACCTCCGGCCCGAGGAGTGGCGCGGGCTGCTCGAACGCGCCGGCTATACCGGGGACTATTACTGGACCATCCTCGAGGCCGAGCCCGGCTTGACCCGCACGCAACCGGCGGGAGGGTGAAGCGGCTCACGCCGCAATTGCACGGCCACGGCCCATGCAGTATAGCTCTATATAGCTCTATGAGCGGATGGCGGCTTCCCAAGCATTGGTAAAACGCAATGAAACGCAGGGCATTTTTCGGCTTTTGGCTCCTCTCGATTGCCGCGATCGGACTCCTCGGCGCCTCGGGGCGCGTGCGGGCCGACGACGCGCCGGACGTGCAAATCCTCGAGCATGCGCAGCACGCCGACAAGGCCGCGGTGCAGGCACGGGCCCTCGGCTGGACTGCGGTCGTGCTCGGCGGCGTCAATCTGATCGTGCTCGGTTTCGTGGTGCTGCGGCTGGCCGGATTCGGCACGGCGCTTCTCGGCTCGACCGAGTGGCCGGTTCGCTCGATCCGCCGGCGTCAGGCCGCCCTCGGCAAGAGTGTCGCCGAGCTCAGTGCCCATCTCGAGGACGTCGAGGCCGACCACAAGCAGCTGCTCGAGCTCATGCAGTCGATCGCCGAGGAGCTGCGCGTCACCGAGGAGGACATCGAGGCGACGATGGCGATCAGGGAGCGCTACGCGTCCGGATCGAAGTGACGGAAGTGCCGCTCCTGCCATAGAGCAGGATGCGATCAGGGTGACGCGCCACGATCGTCACCCCCGCGCACGCGCCGGGTGATGCACACATCTCGAGGACGTTTGCAGTGCGGTCGCGGGTCCTTCGAGACGCGCCCCTTCGGGGCGCTCCTCAGGGCGAGGCAGATTTGCATGTGCATAAAGACTTAACCTCATCCTGACGAGCGGGCGCAGCGAGCGTTTCGAAGGACGCACCACACGCCGTCCGAGGCACCATTGCACGGCGCAGCATCACGATTTGCCGGTGATCTTTGGACTTGTGTGCATCACCTGGCGCGCACGCGGGGGTTCATGGCGCCGCCGGAGTCCCGCTATCGCGGCAATGACGAAGAAATCACTGATTCAACTCGATCACATTCCGCGGTAGACGCCGCAGTCGGTGAATTCACCAGCTGACGAGCTTCACCAGCTCCGAGGCGAGGAGGAAGAGGTTGACGCCCGCGACCGCGGCAGCCAGGACGCCGAGCGGGACGAAGACCACGACGGCGAGGAGCATCCGAAAGCGGCGGCTCGTCGCGGGCCGGCCGCGCGTTTCCTCCGCCTCATCCGCCATAGCGCTACCTCGTCGCCGCAATTGCCGGCCGTGGGCCAAAACCCTGCACGCTCAAGCCCCCGCGTCCCGCCGCCCCGCTTCCGCGCGCACCGCGCGCAAATGCTCGCCGACCACCTTCAGCGTGTCGTGGAGGCGCGGCCGGTCGGCGCCGATGTCCTCGAACTGGGCATTGAGCTCGGCGAGGCTCCGCTTGAGCACCCTCTGGCGCCGACGGGTCGCGAAGATGGGCCATTCGATTGCCCCGAGCAGGC
>DATJAC010000335.1:0-7705 GCA_035516655.1 Alphaproteobacteria bacterium
AAAAGCCACACAAAAAAAGTCAAGCGAGATATGCATATTTCGCATGACTAGCGCCGCGAGCGCCGAGCTCAAAACTGCGACTCGGCGATGCGCTTGACGAGAAAGTCGCGGAATACGGCGATGCGCTTGGAATGGCGCAGCACCTCCGGATAGACGAAATAGGCATCGATGTCCGGGCCTTGGAGATCGGGCAGCACGCGCACGAGCTCGGTCGTGCTGGCGACCATATAATCGGGAAGCGAAGCGATACCCATCCCGCCGCGCACGGCGCGGTAGATGCCGTAGATGTTGTTGACCCTCAGCACCTGCTTCGGCATGTGCTTTTGCGCCTTGCAGAGGTCCAAGAGCCAATTGACGCTCGTCGCCGGGAGGCGGGCCTCCTCGCCGAAGATGACGATCTTGTGCGCCTCCAGATCCTCGACCGTCTTCGGCGTGCCGGCAGCATCGAGATACTGCTTGGTGCTGAAGAGGTGGACATGCACCTTCATGAGCTGGCGCTGGATGAGATCCGGTTGGCGGGGCGGGGCCATCCTGATCGCCACGTCGGCCTGGCGCATGGAAAGGTCGAGCTCGCCGTCGTCGAGGAAGAGCGTCATCTCGATCTCGGGATAGAGATCGAGGAACTCGCGGATGCGCGGGGTCAGCCAGGTCGAGCCGAAGGCGACCGTCGTGGTCACCTTGAGCGGCCCCTTCGGACGCTCCTTGCTCTCGGTCAGCATCGCCTCGGTCATGGCGAGCTTGCCGAAGACCTCCTTGACCGTCTGATTGAGGAGCTCGCCCTGCTCGGTCAGGATGAGGCCGCGGGCGTGGCGATGGAAGAGGGTGATGCTGAGGCTTTCCTCGAGCGCGCTGATCTGTCGGCTCACCGCCGACTGGCTGAGCTTGAGCACTTCGCCCGCATGGGTGAAGCTCCCCGCCTCGGCGACGGCGTGAAACACTCTGAGCTTGTCCCAGTCCATATCCTTGCCTCGATCACGGCACCGGCCCGCTTTGGCGCCGAGCCCTCCGGTCGGTTGCAGATTCACTCGGCCGCGCTGCGCTCGGAGTGCTGGTCGCGGGCGGCGAGATAGCGCTCGGCCTCGAGGGCGGCCATGCACCCCATGCCGGCTGCGGTCACGGCTTGGCGGAAGATCCTGTCCTTGACGTCGCCGGCGGCGAACACGCCCGGGACACTCGTCGCGGTGCTGTCGGGTGCCGTGAGGATGTAGCCGCCCGGATCCATCTCGAGCTTGCCCTTGAAGACGGCGGTCGCGGGGTCGTGGCCGATGGCGACGAAGACGCCGTCGGCCGCGAGCGTGCGCAGGGCACCCGTCTTGACGTGCCTGAGCTCGATACCCGTGACGCCGCTCGGCTCGCCCCCGCCCACGATCTCGTTCACCATGTGGTCCCAGATCACGGACACCTTCGGATTCTTGAAGAGGCGATCCTGGAGGATCTTCTCGGCGCGCAGCTTGTCGCGCCGATGGACGAGCGTCACCTGGCTTGCGAAATTGGTGAGGAAGAGCGCCTCCTCGACGGCCGTATTGCCGCCGCCGATGACCGCCACGCTCTTGCCGCGGTAAAAGAAGCCGTCGCAGGTGGCGCACGCCGAAACGCCGTGGCCGCGCAAGGCCGTCTCGCTCGGGATGTCGAGCCAGCGCGCCTGCGCGCCCGTGGCGATGATCACGCTCTCGCCGAGGTAGAGGTCGCCCGAATCGCCCGTGAGGCGGAACGGCGGCCCCGTGAAGTCCGCCTCGACGATCACGTCGCTGACGATCTCGGTGCCGACATGGGCGGCCTGGGCCTGCATCTGCTCCATGAGCCAGGGGCCCTGGATCACCGCGGCGAAGCCCGGGTAATTCTCCACGTCGGTCGTGACCGCGAGCTGGCCGCCCGCCTCCATGCCGGCGACCAGGAGCGGCTTCAGATTGGCCCGGGCCGCATAGATGGCCGCGGTGTAGCCTGCCGGGCCCGAGCCTATGATGACGGTCTTGCTGCGATGGATGGCGGCCATGACGTGCTGTCCGAGGCTTGGGCTGGAAGGTGGCGAGACCTGCCGAATAGGCATGAAAGATAAGAGGCCCATGCGCGGCAGGCAAGCCATGCTTTGCCCGCACCGCGCGTTCGCCGGCGACTCGGGCGGCAAAAAGGCGCCCGGCCGCGGTGCCGCTCAGAAGCCGAACATGTGGTCGAGGCTGAAGCTGCGGTCCTTGCCGAGCAGGCCGTGGTAGCCGAAAAGCCGGCAGCTCGCATCGCGCACGATGATATAGGCATGCTCCCCCGCCGCCTTGCGTGCAGCTGTGTCGAATGTGGCGGCGTAGCGCCAGAGGCGAGAGCCGCCGCAAGGGATTTCGAGCCGCTGCCGCGCCACTTCACGACCGCCGGCATCGCAGAGAATGAGCTCGGTCGAGGAGCGGGCATGCCAGGTCGTCGAGGCCGGGTAGATGAGGTGGCAGAGCGTGTCGAAAGGCTCCTCTCCCAGGCGCAGGAAGAGCCGGGTGCTGAGCCCGGGCGGCGGACCGGCGTAGGATTGGGGCTCGTTGCGGTAGGTGAGGAGGGTGTTGAAGATATGGGCGCCGAAACTCGTCTCGGCCGCGTGCCCGCTCGCCTTGTCCTCGTAGCGGAAGATGCCGTGGAGCCAGCCGTCGGCGGCCCCGCCGCGGGAGAAATCATAGACGAGCTCGACGTGGCCGTAGCCGCCCGCGAGTCCGCCGCCGCCGTCGACAAGCTCGGCGAGATCGAGGGCCACGCTGTCGCTGCGCTTGAGGCAACCGAAGACATGGCGCGCGCATTCCTTCCCACCCGAGTCGTAGACGAGGAGGGCGGTGGGCAGGTCGTCCTGGCAGGTCGCCATCGGGGTCGGCAGTACCGTCGTGCGGAATTCGCCCGGCGGCAGCAAGGGTGCCGGGAGAAGAAAGCCCTTGCCCATGAGATTGCCGAGCTCGGCGATCCGCGGGTCGCATTTGAGGTCGCTGCGCTCCACGTTGACGTGCGCGATGCGCCGCTTCCCGTTCGCCCCCGTGATCTCGTAACGCGGGCGCACGAAATACTTGCCGGCCTGCACCTCGAGCTGCTGCGGCCAGCGCGCGCGCGGCAGGAGCGACGCCACGTCGAGGGCCAAGCTGGCGAAGGGCCCGACCGCACGCTCCAGCCAGGCGACCTCCGATCTCCCCATCAAGTTGAGGCCGATCGCCCCTGCCGGGATCGGCGTCGGATGGCTGTTCTGCACCCAAAGGATGACGCGCTCGCCTTCGCGCGGCGCCGGCAGGCCCGCATAGCGATCGGCCGGCCAGGAGTTGGCGTCGTGGGTGGCGGAGAGGTCGGTCCCGGAATCGCCGTAGATGTCGAGCGCATACTTGACCACGTCGTGCCCCACGGCACCGATCACGTGGAGGAAGAGCTGGCCGGTGAAGGGCGGCAGCGCGAAGCGCCGGCGCACCTCGCGGCTGTCGACGACGATCGAGCCGGGCCCGGGCGGCAGCTCCTCGCGCCAGTTCGCTATTTCCTTGCCGCGCTCATCGAAGAGCGAGAGCCAGAGTGCCACCTCGGAAGCGCCATAGCCCGACCAGTAGTTGGCGCCGACGAGGCGCGTGTGAAGGCCGCCGCTGTCGCGGAAGAAGACGAAATTCGTCGCGAAATTGAGCGGGTCGAGATAGCGCCGGCCGCGTCCCAGCATCGCGGGCGGCAGCTTCATCGCATCGAGGCTTTCGATCGCGATTCCCGGGGGAAGAAACGCGCGCAGATGGTCGATGAGCCGGGCGGCATCGAAGGCGATCACGAGCAGGCACTTGGCATGCGATGCGGCAAGCTCGGTCACCGGCTGGCTGCTGCACCCGAGCCGGAGCGAGCCCACGTCCTCGATTTTCTGCACGAAGACGCCGGCAAGCTCGAGCCCGGTCAAGGGATAGAGTGCGGCGAAGCCCTCGGCCATGCCGAGCGGGTCGTAGACGGCGAGCGGCGTCAGCGCCTTGAGGCGCTCGATCAGCTCGTGCGCCTTTGCCGCGGCGTGGGGATGGCCGATCGCCTTGAAGAAGGCGTTGCCGCCCGTGAGGTTGCTGAAGGTCTCGATCTCGAGCGCCATCTCGGCCCGCCTCTCCTTGCGCTCCGTGCGCGCTTATAGCCGATTTTGCGCGCGCGGTACCGCAATATTCGCGCGCGCGCGGCCGGCGAGGAGCCGCTCCACCTCGGCGGCCACCGTGTGCGCATCGCGGAGCGGGGCATAGCTCCAGCGCTCGAGTACGCCTGCGAACGGTCGTGTCAGGCCCTCTTTGCGGAGTGCCTCGTGGAAGCTGCGGTGGCGCTTGGAGCCGCCGGACAGCGGGATGACGTAGACCGGCTTTCCGGTGGCGCAGGCCTCCGACGCCATCGAAACCGAATCGGCGGTCACCAGAATGTAGTCGGCAAGGGCCAACAAGCCGAGATAAGGGTTCTCGCCGCTGCCGTCCCAGAGGTAGCCACCGACCTCGGCGAGCCGCTCGCGCAGGATGCGCTCGCATTCGCGGCCGGTGCGGCGCGACGGCGTGGCGGCGAGGCCCGCACCGGTCGTACGCGCGAGGGTCACGAGTGCTGCAGCGATGCGCGCGGCGTCGCGCGGCTGGAAGCGGACGCGGCCGTTGGGTCCGCCGATCAGCACGGCCACGAGCGGGCGGGGGAGATGGGCCAGAAGCGGGGCGAAATGCGCCGCGGCCGAGGCGAGCTTCTGCGGCGTGATCGGATGGAGCGCGCCGCGTGTCGCGACGACGTTGGCACCTTTGACCGCGTCGTGCCGGGGGGCTGCCACGAGGTCGAAGGCGGCCGTGCGCATCAGCGGGTCTTGGACATGGACGAGGAAAGTCCGCCCCCCGCTCGCCCGCTTGACCGCAAGCGCGATCGCGACACTCTTGCGTCCGCAGCTGATCAGGATGTCCGGCCAGGGAGGCGCAAAACGGTCGCTCCCCCGCCCGAGCGAGCGGAACGGGACGGGCCACCAGCTGGACGGGAGTGCGAGCCACGGCAGGCGCGGATCGACGCGCTTCACGACAGCCTCGAGGCCGAGCGCCTCGGCGAGCCCGCGGCATTGGCTTTCCATGCCGGCAGCACCCTCGGTAACAATCCAGCAGCTCGGCCTTGTCATGGGACTCCGGAAAGCGGCGGCGCACTATGGCGAGCCGGACGCAAAGCGGGCAAGGGGCGGCCAGGGCTCGCAACTATATTTCTTGCCCGACGGCCTTGAAATATTATTTCAATGCGCATAGGTCTAGAGTTGAAATATTGTTGCGTCACGATTTGTCGGCACGGGGGTGGAGTTTCCGGCCATGCGAAGGGTGAAGCTCGACCGCATCGATCGGCGCATTCTGCGCGACCTCCAGGAGGATGGCCGCATCACCAACGTCGAGCTCGCCAAGCGGGCCGGCATCTCGGCGCCCCCCTGCCTGCGCCGTGTGCGGGCCCTCGAGGAAGCCGGCTTCATCCGCGGCTACCACGCCGAGCTCGATCCGGAGCGCCTCGGCTTCGAGGTGACGTTCTTCGCTCTCGTCGGCCTGGACAGCCAATCGGAGGCGGTACTCACCCAGTTCGAGGAGGCCGTGCGCAGCTGGCCCGAGGTGCGCGAGTGCTTCATGGCGCGCGGGGCCGACGACTTCGTGCTCAAGCTCGTCGCGCGCAACACGGCCCACGAGAACGAGCTCACGACGAAACTCACGTCCGCAGCGCACGTCGTGCACGTCCGCACCATCCAGGTCATCCGCACGTCCAAGGCGGTCCCCGGAATTCCGGTCGAATCGGATGACGGAGGACAGACGACGGAGAACAGATGAGAGAAGACGGGCAGTTTTCGTCCTCTGTCATCCGTCGTCGGCGTCCGACCTCAGAATTTCACTTTCTGGATCTCGTAGACCTTCGAGCCGCGCGGGGTGGAGACCTCCACGCTCTCGCCGACCTCCTTGCCGATGAGCGCACGGGCAAGCGGGGAGACGATCGAGAGTTTGCCCGAGGTGATGTCGGACTCCTCGGCCCCGACGATCTGAAAGGTCACTTTCTCGTCGGTATCGATGTCGATGAGATGCACGGTCGCGCCGAACTTGACGGCCTTTCCCGTCAGCTTGCTGACGTCGATCACCTCGGCGCGCCGGATCTTGTCCTCGAGCTCGGCGACCCGGCCCTCGATGAAACTCTGACGCTCGCGTGCCGCGTGGTATTCGGCATTCTCCGACAGATCGCCGTGCGTGCGCGCCTCCTCGAGCGCGCGGATGACCCCCGGGCGCTCGACCGTCTTGAGACGGCGCAGCTCCTCCTGAAGGCGGGCCAGCCCCTCAGGTGTTATGGGCATTTTCTCCATGGCTGCGTCCAACCCGATCCTGAACAGACAATACCCCCCGGCACCGGACAGGCCTCGCGTTCGCCCGGGGCTTTGAGGGGGGTCCTAAAACGACCCCTCAAGATAGGACTGCAGCGGTGCAACTTCAAGCTTGCCGGACTTGAGTGCCGCGATTGCGGCGACGGCCGCCCGCGCGCCGGCAACGGTCGTGTAATAGGGGATCTTGTTCATGAGTGCGGTGCGCCTCAAACTGAAGCTGTCGGCCATCGCCTGCGCCCCCTCGGTGGTGTTGAAGACGAGCTGGACGCCGCCGTCCTTCATCGCATCGACGATGTGCGGCCGGCCCTCCATCACCTTTTTGACGTCCTCGACCTTGAGCGCATGCTGGCGCAGATGGGCCGCGGTGCCGCGCGTGGCGATGAGCGAAAAACCGAGCTCGATCAAGCGCTTGCCCACTGCGACCATGGCCGGCTTGTCCTTCTCGCGCACCGAGACGAAGACGGTGCCCTGGAACGGCAGCTCGGTCCCGCCGCCGAGCTGGGATTTGGCAAAGGCGCGGCCGAAGTCGACATCGAGGCCCATGACCTCGCCGGTCGATTTCATCTCGGGCCCCAAGAGGGTATCGACGTTGGGGAAGCGGGCGAAGGGGAAGACCGCTTCCTTGACCGCGACGTGGCGACGCCGAGCACCCTCGAGGCGGAAGTGTCCGAGCGGCTCGCCGGCCATGAGACGCGCTGCGATCTTGGCGATGGGCACCCCGGTCGCCTTGGCGACGAAGGGAACGGTGCGCGAGGCGCGCGGGTTGACCTCGAGGATGTAGACGTCGTTCTCCTTGACGGCATATTGCGCGTTCATGAGGCCGACGACGCCCAGGCCCAGGCCGAGCTTCTTGGTCTGCTCCCGAATGTCCTCGATCACGGCGTCCGAGAGCGAGTAGGGCGGTAGGGAGCAGGCGGAATCGCCGGAATGGATTCCCGCCTCCTCGATGTGTTCCATGATGCCGGCGACATGCACCTCCCTGCCGTCCGAGACCGCATCCACGTCGACCTCGATCGCGTCCTGCAGATAGCTGTCGATCAGCACCGGGTCCTCGCCCGACACCTTGACCGCCTCGCTCATATAGCGCAGCAGGCCCGAGCGGTCGTGCACGATCTCCATGGCGCGCCCGCCGAGCACGTAGGAGGGGCGGATCACCACGGGATAGCCGATCGTCTCGATGACACCCTCGGCCTCCTCGACGGAGTGCGCGATGCCGTTGCGCGGCTGGCGCAGGCCGAGCCGGCCGAGCAGCAGCTGGAAGCGCTCGCGATCCTCCGCGAGGTCGATCGCGTCGGGCGAGGTGCCGAGGATCGGGATGTGCGCCGCCTCGAGCGCCGCCGCGAGCTTGAGCGGGGTCTGCCCGCCGAGCTGCACGATCACCCCCTCGAGCCA
>DATJAC010000336.1:0-5365 GCA_035516655.1 Alphaproteobacteria bacterium
GCTCGGCGGCAAGAAGGGTCGCGAGCTGATCCTTTATCCGCGCCACGACCGCGGCGGACGTCAAGGAGGCGAGCGCCTCGGCGGCAGCGGTGAGCCGTGCGATCTCCTCGAGATGCCCGGCGAGCAATGCCGCGAGCTGGCCGCCCTCGGCCACCCGCGCCGCGGCGAGGGATTTGAGCGCCGTCTCGAAGCTCGCCATGATCTTGGCACTCAGCTCCTCCGCCGCCTCCTCGCTCGCCGCTTCCTCGACTTGCTCGACCACGCCCCGCACGGCCAGGAGGGCGTCGAGCCGTGCCGGGCCCGGTGCCACCTGTCCGGCATAGTCCTCGTGCAAGGCCAGGAGCCGGTCGAGCAAGGCTCGGTTGACGCGCCAAGCAGCCCCCGCCTCCGCCCGGCTCAATTGCAGCGAGGCCGAGAGCGAGCCGCGCTTCAGATATCGGTTCACCAGCGCCCGTGCTGGCACCTCGAGCCGGTCCATGCCGATCGGCAACCGGAAGCGGAGATCGAGCGCGCGGCCGTTCACGCTCTTGACCTCCCAGGTCCAGCCGAGCGCCCCGTCGTGGCCGGCCGCGCGGGCGTACCCCGTCATGCTGGAAATGGACACGAAGCCCCTTTAACTTGTGATCCGGTCGAGCAGGGCACACTATATCTGGCGGCATAACGGGCAACAAGGCCGCAATGTCGCGCGCGTGCCGGGAGAGCTCATGGAGAGGCCGCGGCATATTCTCATCACCGGAGGGAGCAGCGGCCTCGGCGCGGCTTTGGCCTTGGCCTATGCCGGCCCCGGCATCCGTCTCGCCCTTGCCGGCCGCGATGCGGCCCGGCTTGCGGCTACAGCCGCCCGCTGCCGCAGCCAAGGTGCAGAGGTCGAGACCGCGCAAATCGATGTCGCCGATGCGCCCGCCATGGCCGACTGGATGGGTCGAGCGGACAACGCCCAACCCCTCGATCTCGTCCTGGCCAATGCCGGGGTGGCCCTCCCCGCAGGCGGGCTCGACGAGCGCGCCGAGCGCGTGCGGCTCACTTTCGCCGTCAATCTCATGGGTGTGGTCAACACCGTCGAGCCTGCGATCGCCCTCATGGCGCCACGGCAGCGCGGGCAGATAGCACTCATGAGCTCGCTCGCCGGCTTCCGGGGCCTGCCCAGTGCCGGCGCCTATTCGGCGAGCAAGGCGGCGGTCAAGGCCTACGGCGAAGCGTTGCGCGGCGAGCTCGCGGCGTTCGGCATTGCGGTCTCGGTCATCTGTCCCGGCTTCGTCAAGAGCCGCATGACCGAAGCCAACAAATTCCCCATGCCGCTCCTCATGGAGAGCACGCGCGCCGCCGCCATCATCAAGCGCGGCTTGGCGCGGAACCAGGCGCGCATCGCCTTTCCCCTCCGGCTCTATGCGGCGATGTGGCTGCTCGCGGCCCTGCCGCCGGCGCTCACGGACCGCTTGCTCGTGCGGCTGCCGAAGAAGGAATAGAGGGAAGCGCCTACTCCGCCTTCTCGGCACCCGAGCCGCTCTGGAGCTGGCGCAGCTTGGCCACGTTGCGATTGTGCTCGGCGAGTGTGCGCGCGAAGAGGTGGCCGCCGCTGCCGTCCGCGACGAAATAGAGGTCGTCGCTCGCGGCCGGGTGCAAGACGGCCATGATCGACGCCTTGCCTGGATTGTCGATCGGCGTCGGCGGCAAGCCGTCGACGAGATAGGTGTTGTAGCGGCTCTGCGTGTCGAGGTCCGCGTGCGCGAGCGCGCGGCCGAGCGGTCCCTTGCCGTGCGTCAATGCATAAACCACGGTCGGATCGGACTGCAGACGCATGCGGTGGCGCAGGCGATTGAGGAACACGGCCGCGACCCGCGGCCGCTCCTCGGGCCTGGCGGTCTCCTTCTCGACGATCGAGGCAAGCACGAGCGCCTGCTCCGGCGTCGCCAACGCGAGATCCGGCGCGCGCGCCTGCCACAGCCCCTCGAGCGTCTCGCTCATCGCCTTCTCCGCGCGCAGCACCAAACCTTCGCGGCTGTCGCCCCAGGAGAAGTTGTAGGTCTCCGGCAGCAGACTGCCTTCGGCCGGAGTGCGCTCGACGGGGCCCTCGAGCGCCTCGTTGCGCTCGATCTCCGCGAGCGCTTCCGCCGTGGTGAGCCCCTCGGCAATGGTGAGACGGCGCACGACCGGCTTGGCGTAGATGAGCACCTCCATCGCCTGCTCGGCACTCACATGGGCGGGGAACTCGTACTCGCCCGCGCGCAGGGCGTGGCGATTGCGGAAGAGATGCACGCCGATCGCGAAGACCCGCGGGTCGCGGATCACCCCGCCCTCGGCCAGGCGGCGGCCGATGCCCTCCACGCTGAGCCCCTTGGCGATGACGAGGGCCCTCGTCTCCGCAAGCGGCCCCGGTGCTGTAAATTCGAGGTAGCCCCAGATCAGCACGCCGGCGGCGAGAAGCGCCAGCAAGGCCGATCCCCCGAGCCATGGGGAGAGCCTACGCACCGCGCACGCCCCAGCCCTCGCTCAGGGCGCCGGGCCGAAGATCAACGACGCGTTGGTACCGCCGAAGCCGAAGGAGTTCGAGAGGGCGTAGGTGATCGGACGTTTCTTCGCGCGATGCGGCACCAGGTCGATGTCGCAGCCGTCGGAAGGATTGTCGAGATTGCGCGTGGGCGGTGCCACGTCGTCGCGGATGGCGAGGATCGAGAAGATCGCCTCGACGCTGCCGGCGGCACCGAGGAGATGGCCGATCGCCGACTTGGTCGAGGACATGCTGAGCTTGTAGGCCTGCGCACCGAATAGGCGCTTGACGGCACCCAGCTCGATCTCGTCGCCGAGCGGGGTGGAGGTGCCGTGCGCGTTGATATAATCGATCGCCTCGGGCTCGAAGTTCGCGCTCTTGAGCGCGTTGCGCATCGAGCGGAAGGCGCCGTTGCCGTCGGGTGCGGGTGCCGTGATGTGGTAGGCATCGCCCGACATGCCATAGCCCAATACCTCGCCATAGAGCTTCGCGCCGCGCGCCTTCGCGTGCTCCAGCTCCTCGAGCACGACGATGCCGGCACCCTCGCCCATGACGAAGCCGTCGCGGTCCTTGTCCCACGGCCGCGAGGCGGCGGGAGGGTCGTCGTTGTAGGCCGTCGAGAGGGCCCGCGCTGCGGCGAAGCCGGCCATGCCGAGGCGGCACACCGCGGCCTCGGTGCCGCCCGCCACCATGACGTCGGCATCGCCGAGCCGGATCAGGCGCGTCGCATCGCCGATGGCGTGGGCCCCCGTCGAGCAGGCGGTGACCACCGCGTGATTCGGCCCTTTGAAGCCGTAGCGGATCGAGACGTGACCGGAGGCGAGATTGATGAGACAGGCCGGAATGAAGAACGGGCTCAAGCGCCGCGGGCCCCTCTCCTTCATGAGGAGAGCTCCGTCGGCGATCCCCTCGAGGCCGCCGATCCCCGAGCCGATCATGACACCGGTGCGCTCGCGCCCCTCCTCGTCCTCGGGTTTCCAGCCGGAGTCCTCGACCGCCTGCACGGCCGCGGCCATGCCGTAGAGAATGAAGGGCTCGACCTTGCGCTGATCCTTGGGCGCCATCCAGTCGTCGGCGTTGAAGTAGCCGGCCGACGTCTCGCCTTGCGGCACCTGGGCCGCGACCTTGCACGGCAGGTCGGAGACATCGAAGCTCTGGATCGCGCGGATGCCCGATTGGCCGTCGACGAGGCGCTCCCACACCGGCTTGACGCCGCAGCCGAGCGGGGTAACCAGGCCCATGCCGGTGACGACCACGCGTCTCATGGGGACCTCGCCTGCACGGTTGCTCGGACCGTCCAATGGCGCCTGCAAGCGCGCTCGCCTCCGTGATGCGTGATCAGACGTGCTGCTCGATGAACTGGATCGCGTCCTTGACGGTAACGATCTTCTCCGCCGCCTCGTCCGGAATTTCGCAGCCGAATTCCTCCTCGAAGGCCATCACGAGCTCGACCGTATCCAGGCTGTCGGCACCGAGATCGTCGATGAAGCTGGCGCTCTCGGTGACCTTTCCCTCGTCGACTCCGAGGTGCTCTACGACGATCTTCTTCACGCGCTCGGCAACGTCACTCATATGCTTGACCCTCGTTACCCGCCGAATCCCTGGAAAGATCCGCGGAAATGAACCCTCCCCGCCAGCGTCCGCAGCGAGCAGGCTCCGGAGCGAAAGCGGGCTTCTCTAACACATTTTCAGGGGCCTTGGCCAGCCGGCTCGGACCCCCGTCGCGGCCGGCCTAAGGCATGGCCATACCGCCATTCACATGCAAAGTGTGCCCGGTTATATAGGCCGCCTCGTCGCTGGCGAGAAATGCCACGGCAGCGGCCACGTCGGACCCCGTCCCCAGGCGCTTGAGCGGCACGATCGAGAGGATGAGGTCGCGCTGCTTCGCGTCGAGCACTTGCGTCATGGGGGTGTCGATGAAGCCGGGGGCCACGCAATTCGCGGTGATGTTGCGCGGGGCCATCTCGGCCGCCAGCGACTTGGTGAGCCCGACGAGCCCTGCCTTGGCCGCAGCGTAGTTGGCCTGGCCGGCGTTGCCCGTGGTACCGACGACCGAACCCACGTTGATGATGCGCCCCCAGCGCTTGCGCATCATGCCGCGCAGTGCGGCACGGGTCAGGCGAAAGGTCGCGGTCAAGTCGACCTCGATCACCTGCTGCCAATCCTCGTCGCGCATGCGCGCCACGAGCCCGTCGCGCGTGATGCCGGCGTTGTTCACGAGGATGTCGATCGAGCCCATCGCGGCCTCCGCCTGCTTGGCGAGCGCTTCGATGCTCTCGCGCTCGTCTAAACGGCAGGGGAAGGCGAAGACGCGCTCGCCGAGTTCGCCCTTGAGGCGCTCGAGCGCGTCGGTCCGCGTGCCGGAGAGCGCTACCACCGCACCCTGCCCATGCAGCGCTTTGGCGATCGCATGGCCGATCCCGCCGGTGGCTCCGGTCACGAGTGCTGTCTTGCCCTTGAGATCAAACAAGCGCCACTCCCGCGTTTCGGGTCAAACGGTCTTGAGAAATGCTTCGATGTCGGCAGGCGACTGGATCGACACCGCATTGAGCTCGCGCGCGATGCGCCGGGTCAATCCCGAAAGCACCTTGCCCGAGCCGATCTCGACGAGGCAATCGACGCCGTCCTTTTGCATCGCCAGCACGCACTCGCGCCAGCGCACGCGCGCGGTCACCTGGGCCACGAGCAGGTTGCGGACGGCGAGCACGTCGCTTACGGCACTCGCGGTCACGTTCGCGACGAGCGGGACGATGGGCGCTTCCATGGCGACCTTTGCCAAAGCCTCGGCCATCGCGTCCGCGGCCGGCTGCATGAGCGCACAATGGAAAGGAGCGCTCACCGGCAGCATGATCGCGCGCGCCGGACCGCGCCCGCCGG
>DATJAC010000337.1:0-8541 GCA_035516655.1 Alphaproteobacteria bacterium
GGCGGCGACGGCCGCACCAACTTCGGCCTTCCCGACATGAGGAGCCGCGTGCCCATCTCCTTCGGCGGCAGCTACACGCTCGGCCAGAAGGCAGGCGAGGAGACCCACACCCTCGGGACCCCGGAGATGCCCAGCCATAACCATGGACTCAAGGCGCAGCCGCAGCCAGCTGCGGCGACGAACAACAGCGAGTCGGCGACCTCCACCGCGGCGCTCTCCAGCGGGTGGTACCGTCCGCACGCTGGCACGGCCACCAAGTTCAATTATTACAGCACCTCCGCTGTCAACGTCGCGTTGTCGAATGGCGGGGCGCCGGGTCAGGCAGTCGGAAATTCGGGCGGCCAGCCGCACCCGAACCTCATGCCCTACCTCGCGCTCAATTTCTGCATCGCCCTCGTGGGCATCTTCCCGTCGCCCAACTAGCAGGCGCCGGCTGGAGTGCACCGCGCGCGCGGGCTCCTCGCCCGCACGCTGGCGCTGCCGCCTTTGCCGTTTCCCTCTCCGGCCGCATTCGCTAGCATTCTCGCGTGCCGCCAAGGAGCGAGGATGCCGGCGTGACCGACCAGGCTTCGCCCAACCGGCCCAAGAGGGCGAGCGACCCCGCACGGGCGTTCGCTGAGGCGAGCACGTTCCATCGGCGCGGCCGGATCGGCGAGGCGGAGGCGCTCTATCAGGCGATCCTCGAGGCCGAGCCGGACCACTTCGGCGCCCTCCACCATCTCGGGCTCGTCCGCGCGCAGCAAGGCCGGCACGAGGAGGCAGCCCGGCTGATCGGCAAGGCGGTCGAGCGCGATCCGAATTCCGCCGAGGCGCACAACAACCTCGGCAACACCCTCGTTACCCTCGGCCGCAGCGAGGCGGCACTCGCGCACTTCGCGCGCGCACTCGCCCTCAAGCCCGGCGTCGCCGGGATGCACTTCAACTGCGGCAACGCGCTCCTGGCCCTCAAGCGTCCCGGCGAGGCGGCGGCACAGTTCGAGCAGGCGCTGGCCCTCAAGCCCGGCCAAGCCGAAGTCCACTTCAAGCTCGGCAACGCGCTCTCCGCCCTCGAGCGCCGCCGGGAGGCGGCAGCCCAGTTCGAGCAGGTGCTCGCCCTCGAGCCCGGCCACGCCGAGGCGCACAACGACCTCGGGAACGCGCTCGTCGCCCTCGACCGCAGCGCCGAGGCCATAGCACACTACGAGAAAGCGCTCGAGCTCAAGCCCGACTCCGCCGGGGCTTATGCCAATTTGGGATATCTCCTGATGGAGCTCGGCCGTGTCGAGGAGGCGCGCCAGGCCACCGAGAAAGCGGTGGCACTGGCACCCCGCAAGCCGACGCTCTACCGCCAGTTGGCCATGACGAAGCGCTTCGCCGCCGGCGACCCCATCCTCGCCGCCATGGAAGAGCTGGCGAAGGAGCCGGCCGCATTCGGCCAAGAGGAGCGGATCGAGCTCCATTTCGCGCTCGCCAAGGCCCTTGCGGACATAGGCCGGCACGAGGACTCGTTCCGCCACCTCGTCGCCGGGAATGCGCTCAAGCGGCAGCTCGTCGTCTACGACGAGGCGCAGACGCTGGCACTCTTCGAGCGCGTCCGGACTTCATTCACGCCCGAGCTGATGCGCGGCAAAGCGGGTCTCGGCAACCCCTCCCTACTGCCGGTCTTCGTCATCGGCATGCCGCGCTCGGGCACCACGCTGGCCGAGCAGATCCTGGCGAGCCATCCGAAGGCCTTCGGCGCCGGCGAGCTGCTCTTCTTCCGCGATGCCGTGCCGCGCGGGCGCTGGCCGGGGGGCGCCGATACGCCCTACCCGGAAGCGGCGGCGGCCATGTCGGGTGAGGAATTGGGCCGGGTCGCGCTCCACTATCTCGCCCTCACGAGCGCCCTGGCACCCGCGGCCGAGCGCATCGTCGACAAGCAGCCCATGAATTTCCTCTTCGCCGGCCTCATCCATCTGGCCCTGCCGAACGCACGCATCGTGCACATGCGCCGCGATCCCGTCGACAACTGCTTCTCCTGCTTCTCGCAGCTCTTCGCGGGCCATCAGCTTTACGCCTACGATCTGGGCGAGATCGGCCGCTACTACCGCGCCTATGCGAAGCTGATGGAGCACTGGCAGGCCGTGCTCCCGCCGGGCGTCATGCTCGAGGTGCAGTACGAGGCGCTGGTCGACGATTTCGAGCGCCAAGCGCGCCGCATCGTGGAGCACGCGGGCCTCGACTGGGACGACGCCTGCCTCGCGTTTTACAAGACCGCGCGGCGGGTGCGGACCGCGAGTGCGGTCCAGGTGCGCCAGCCGATCTACCGTAGCGCCATCGGCCGCGCTCGGCCCTATGGCGAGCTGCTGCGCCCGCTCCGCGAGGCACTGGGCGCGCCGGAGCGGCCGCACTGACCGCCCCCCCTTTTTCGATGCACGACGGCCGGAGGCTCGCGAGCAAGCAGGGCACGCTGACGCTGCGTCCCGAGAGGCCCGAGGATGACGAATTCCTGCGCGGACTCTTCGTCGCGACGCAAGCGTCGATGCTCGACCATGCGCCCCTCGATGCCGCCGCGAAGTCCGCCCTCCTCGACATGCAGTTCCGCGCGCAGAGTGCCGGTTACCGGGCGGGCTATCCCGATGGGCACTTCGACATCGTCGAGCTCGACGGCCGGGCCATCGGCCGCCTCATCGCGGTGCCGGAGGCGGATGCGGTGCGTTTCGTCGATTTCGCCCTCACGCCCGAGCGGCGGACGGCCGGCCTGGGTACCGCCCTCATCGGGGCCCTCATCGAGGAGGCGGCCGCCCAAGACCGCGCGGTGCGCGTCGACGTGATCTGGTACAACGAGGCCTCCCTGCGCCTCTGCGGCCGCCTGGGCTTCGCCAAGATCGGCGAGCGCCCGCCCCACGTCGAGCTCGAATGGCGCGCAAGCACGGCATGCGAGGCGCACGTCGAATTCGGCAATTGGAATTTCAACCAAGCACGCTTCGCCGAGGCGGCGGCGGCCTACGCGCGCGCGATCGCGTTGGAGCCCGCCCACGTCGCGGCGCGGAACTATCTCGGCCAGGCGCTCGACAGGCTCGGCCGGAGCGAGGAGGCGGTGAGCCAACTCGAAGCCGCCTTGGCACTCAAGCCCGGCGACCCTGAGCTCCGCTTCCACCTGATCCTGGCACGCAAGGACCCCAAGCTCCTCGACGAGGCGGCAGATTGCTGCCGCCGGATCATCGCCGCACGGCCCGATTTCGCTCTCGCGCACAACAACCTCGGCGTCGTGCTCCAGTCGCAAGGCAAGCTCGACGAGGCCTTGCAGCTCTATCGTCGCGCGCAAGCGCTCAAGGAGGATTACGCCGACGCCCAGGTGAACGAGGCGCTCCTCCTCCTGCTGCGCGGCGATTTCGAGACCGGCTGGGAGAAGTACGAATGGTGCGAGCAGCTGCCGGCCTATCGGCGGCGGGACTTCGCGCAGGCGCGGTGGCGCGGCGCGCCGCTCAGCGGCAAGACGCTCCTGCTGCACGCCGATCAGGGCTTCGGCGACAGCATCCAGTATCTGCGCTACATCGCCTTCGTGCTCGCCGAGGGGGCCCGCGTCATCCTCGAGGTTGAAGCTCCGCTCGTCCTGCTCGCGGCGAGCCTAGCGGGCGATATCACCGTCATCGGCAGGGGCATGCCGCTGCCGGATTTCGACCTGCATTGCCCGCTCGCGAGCCTGCCGCTCCGCTTCCGAACGCGCCTCGAGACCATTCCGGCTGAAGTCCCCTATCTCTTCCCACGTGCTGAGGCGATCACGCGCTGGCACGCGCGGCTCGGCGCAGGGACGGAGCTCAAGGTGGGACTGGTCTGGGCCGGGAGCGCTCAGCACAGCAACGACCACAATCGCTCGTTGGCGCTTCCGCGGCTGTGCCCGCTCCTCGCGGCAGCCCCGGTGCGCTGGCTCAGCTTGCAGACGGGCCCGCACGCGCGCGATCTCGCGGAGCTCGAGCCGGGCCAGGTCACCGACCTCTCGCAGGCGCTCACGGATTTCGCGGAGAGTGCCGCCTGCGTCGCCAATCTCGACCTCGTCATCACGGTCGATACGGCGATTGCCCATCTCGCAGGTGCCCTCGCCAAACCCGCGTGGGTCATGCTGCCTTTCATCCCGGACTGGCGCTGGATGCTCGGCCGCGAGACGAGCCCCTGGTACCCGAGCTTGCGCCTCTTCCGCCAGCCCGCACCCGGGGACTGGGAGAGCGTGATCCGCCGGGTTGGCGAGGAGCTTGAGCGCTTTGCCGCGAAGCGTTGAAGCGATGCTAAGATAGCCGCCGTCCCGAGCAGCAAGCGCCGAGCCGCCATGACCGCAGCCCGCTCCGCGAAAGCCCCCGCACCGGCGGGCCTCCTCAAGACCTTCGAGGTCAAGCTCGCGGGTCGCGAGGGAGCAGCCGTGACGGCCGAGGCGGCCTCCGGCCCGGCCCCCCTGAATGCCGCCGACACCAGCTTTCGCGAGGGCATCGCGCGCATGCGCAAGGGCGACGTCGCGGGCGCGGCCGAGCTCTTCGCCCAGGCGATCGCGCGCGACCCGCGTCAGATCGGCGCCCACAACAACCTCGGCGTCGCCTTGCGCCGGCAGGGCAAGATCGACGAGGCGATGGTGTGCTATCGCCTGGCCTTGGCACTCGATCCCGGCCACGCGCCCGCCCACAACAATCTCGGCGAGGCGCTCGCGAGCAAGGGGGAAGATGCCGCGGCCCTCGCTTGCTACGAGCGCGCGGTGGCCTGCGATCCCGCCTACGTCGATGCGCACTTCAACCTCGGCAACGCGCATTTCACCAAGGGGCGCTTCGCCAAGGCGGCGGCGAGCTTCGAACGCGCCGTCGCCCTCCGTCCCGACCACGTCACGGCGCTGAACGGGCTGGCGCTCGCCCTCGAGAAGTCCGGCCGGCTCGACGAGGCGGTCCGCCACTATCGCCGCGCGCTCGAGCTCAAGCCCGGCGACCCCCACGTCCGCTTCAACATGATCTTGGCCCTCAAGGACAACGGCCGGCTCGACGAGGCGGTCGACTGCTGCCGCCAGATTCTGGCCGCACGGCCCACCTTCGCCGAGGCGCACAGCAACCTGGGTGCGGTGGTGCAGGCGCAAGGCAAGCTCGACGAGGCGATGGCGTGCTATCGCCGGGCCCTCGAGCTCAAATGGGAATACCCCGACGCCCAGGTCAACGCAGCCCTCCTTCATCTGATGCGCGGCGAATTCGAGGCCGGGTGGGAGAAGTACGAGTGGCGCTTCAAGCGCCTCGACTACGACAAGCGCGACTTCCGGCAACCGATGTGGCAGGGCGAGCCGCTCGCGGGGAAGCGCATCCTGCTGCACGCCGAACAGGGCTTCGGCGACAGCATCCATTTCCTGCGCTACCTGCCGCTCGTGCTCGCACGGGGTGGCGCCGTGACAGTCGAAGTCCAGCGGGCGCTCGTGCGCCTCGCGGCGGGCATTCCGGGCCGCTTCGTGGTGGTGAGCAAGGGGGCGCCACTCCCCGACTTCGATCTCCATTGCCCGCTCGCGAGCCTGCCACGCATCTTCGCGACGCGCCTCGACAACATCCCGGCCGAAGTGCCCTATCTCTTCCCGCGCAAGGCGACCGTCAACCGCTGGAAGCACTTGCTCGGCCCCAAGCCGGGCCTCAAGATCGGACTCGTCTGGGCGGGCAGCGCCAGGCACGTGAACGACCGCAACCGCTCGTTCGCGCTTGCCCGCTTGCGCCCGCTCATCGAGGCCGTGCCCGCGCGCTGGTTCAGCCTGCAGACCGGCCCGGCCGCACGCGAGCTTGCCGAGCTGCCGCCCGGCCGCATTGTCGATCTCGCGAAGCACCTCAGGGATTTCAGCGAGACCGCAGGGGCCATCGCCAATCTGGACTTGCTCATCAGCGTCGACACGGCACCCGTTCATCTCGCCGGTGCCCTGGCCAAGCCGGCATGGGTGATGGTGCCCTTCGTTCCGGACTGGCGCTGGCTGCTCGAGCGCGAGTCGAGCCCCTGGTACCCGAGCCTGCGCCTCTTCCGCCAACCGGCCCTCGGCGACTGGGACAGCGTGCTGCGCCGGGTCAAGGCCGAGCTCGAGCGCCTTGTTGCCGGCCGCAAGCGGAAGCCGCCGGCCGAGCGGCGCTGAGGACGGCCGGCGCGAGCACGTGCAAGAGCGGCGACCGGGCAGGATCAGGCCCTCGCCTTGCTCCGCCTATTGTTCATGAGCGTGCCGCGCCCAGGGTGCGGACTCGGCGCTCTTGCCCTCTCCGTCACGTAGCCGCTCTCGAGGGCCGCAGCACTCGCACGCGGGAGAACGATGCGCGCGATCAGCCCCGGATGCGCATCCTCCAGGGAAAACGTTCCGCCATGAAGCTTGCTGATGGCGGCCACGATAGGAAGGCCGAGGCCGTTGCCCGGCAGGCTCCGGCTCCGATCGAGGCGATAGAACCGCGTGATGACCTTTGCCCTCTCGTCGCGAGGGATGCCGGGACCGTCATCCTCGACGACGATCGACACGGTGTCCCGCTCTTGCGTCGCACGCACCCCTACCTTCGCTCCGCTGCCGGCGTACTTGAGCGCATTGTCGATCAGATTCGCCGCGGCACTTCGCAAGAGATCCATGTCGCCGATCGCCATAGGCTCGCCATCGACGTCGAGCACGAGCGCCATTCCCTTCGCTTCGGCGCTCGCATCGTAGAGCTCGACGACGTCCGTCACGACGTCTCCAAGTGCAATCGGCCGGAAGGACTGGCGCCGGGTCCCGGACTCCGCCTCGGCGATCTGAAGCAGCTTGTCGAAGACGATGATGAGCCCGTCGATCGCGCGAATGGCCTCGCCCGCCGCGTCGGAGAGCAGCGCTGGCCTCTTGCCGGGCCGAAGGGCCTCGTCGAGCAGGCTGCGGATGCGGCTCAACGGGGTGCGAAGATCATGGGCGATGGCGTTGGAGACGTCCCGTACCCCCTCCATCAAATGTTGGATACGATCGAGCATGTGATTGATGTCGAGACTCAACCGCGTGAATTCGTCCGCCGCCTCCGGGACGGAGATGCGGCGGCTCAAGTCTCCCGCCTCGATCTCGAGAGCGGTCCGGCGGATGGCGGCAATGCGGTGCTCGAGCTGCCGTCGGAACAGGAATGCGCCGCCGACCGCGAGCAGCAGCGTCATCCCGCCTCCCACGGCAAGGGCGCGGATCACGAGCTGCCGAATCTCGGCCATATCATTCATGTCGCGCCCGACGACCAGAACGGTGCCGTCCGGAAATCGGTGCGGCAGAACTCGGCTTGCGGACGGGCGATCGTAACGCATCACCCTCCGATCGCTCGGGCGGTCGAAAGGCAGTGCATTCCCGTCTCCACTCCCGAGATTTCCCGCGACTTTTCGTCCCTCGGGATCGAGCAGGAGGTAGTCCTCGGTGTCCTGTTCGACGCCGTCGTGCAGAAGCTTGGTGATATATGTTCCGAGCCTATCGATACCGTCGTTCTCGAGGCGTTGCGAAAGGCGCGCGGAGTTATTGACGAGTTTCGCGTCGATCCCGCGGCTGAGAACGCCGACGGTCTCGAAATACAGGACCGCCGAAATCATGGCCATGGCACCGATTACCAATGCGCCGTAGCCGATGGCCAAGCGGAAAATGACCGAGCCGAAGAGCCTAATCATCGACGCACAGCATGTAGCCGACGCCGCGCAGGGTATGGAGCAGGTGCGGAGTGAAATCCTTGTCGATTTTTTGTCGCAGCCGGCTGATCTGGACATCGACGACGTTGGTCTGCGGATCGAAATGATAGTCCCAGACCGATTCGAGAAGCATCGTGCGCGTGACCGCCTGCCCTTGATGACGCACAAGGTATTCGAGAAGGCGGAATTCGCGCGGTTGCAACGCGATCGGCTTCGCCGCGCGCTCCACCCTGCGCCTGCGCAAGTCGAGCTTCAAATCCGCGATCGACAGCTCCGAGACCTCGTCCTGCGGCATCCCCGGGCGGCGCAGCAGCGCCCGTACGCGGGCAAGGAGTTCGGAGAAGGCAAAGGGCTTGGTCAGATAATCGTCGCCCCCGCCCTGGAGCCCGCGCACGCGCTCGTCCAGGCTGGCGAGCGCGCTCAAGATCAGGATAGGCGTGGACTTGCGCTGCTCGCGGAGCGCCTGGACGATGGACAGTCCCTCGACGCCGCCCGGCAGCATGCGATCGAGAATGATGACGTCCCAATGCTCGCTGGTCGCGAGGTGAAGGCCGTCGGCGCCGTTGCCGCACCAGACGACGGTAAGGCCCGCCTCCTTGAGCCCGTTCGAGATATAGCGGGCGGTTTCCGCTTCGTCCTCGATGACGAGACACCGCATGTCGCCCCCCGTGGCTTGGACATGACCCAAACCGGACGTGGCGTAAGTCTACGTTCTTATCTTCCGAGGGGCCATCGGCAAAGCTCCCGCCGGAGGGGGCGGCAGCGCATAGGCGGCGGTTGCGGTTGGGAAGGACGTGAGGGTTGGGGGCATGGGGGTCTGTGTTTGGAGGGCCTGGCGGCGACCTACTCTTCCGCGTCTTGAGACGCAGTACCATCGGCGCTGAGGGTTTTCACGGCCGAGTTCGGAATGGGATCGGGTGT
>DATJAC010000338.1:0-9414 GCA_035516655.1 Alphaproteobacteria bacterium
CTGCCGGCTCGACTTGTTACAATATATCATTTTAAAGGATACGTTATAATATTGCAATTAATGTCGTCAACGCTGCCTTTGCGGCGGGGCGAACCGGCGCGCCGACGAACCGCGCGCGCAGAGCGCAGCCTTGCATCTGCCATAATTCATGGTCTAAATGCGCCACAAGCGAGGGGAGCGATCTAGAACCGCGGAGTGCGCATGAGTTCACTTTCGTCCCGGTGCCTCGGAAGCTTCGTCCGCTGGCCCCTCTTCCTTGCCGCAATCACGCTCGCCCTCGCCGCCGCCCCTGCTCCCACGCGCGGGGCGGACACAGCGGCGGGCGGCATCGTCCGTGCCACGCTCGGGAACGGCTTGCGCGTCGTCATCGTCCGCAACACGCTTGCTCCCGTGGTCACCACCGCGGTCAACTACATCGTCGGCGCCGACGAGACCCCGCCCGGCTTCCCCGGCATGGCCCATGCCCAGGAGCACATGATGTTCCGCGGCAGCCCCGGCCTCTCCGCCGACCAGCTCGCCAACATCGGCAGCGTGATGGGCGGCAGCTTCAACGCCGACACGCGCCAGACGGTCACGCAATACTACTTCACCGTTCCCGCCGAGGACCTCGAGGTGGCACTCCACATCGAGGCGCTGCGCATGCGCGACGTGCTCGATCGGGAGGAGGATTGGGCAAAGGAGCGCGGCGCGATCGAGCAGGAGGTGGCACAGGACCTCTCGAGCCCGACCTATGTCCTTTTCACCAAGCTGCGCGCAGCCCTCTTCAAGGGCACCACCTACGCCCACGACGCGCTCGGCACGCGCCCCTCGTTCGACAAGACCACGGGTGCCATGCTGAAGGCCTTCTACGACAAGTGGTATGCGCCCAATAACGCCGTGCTGATCGTGGTGGGCGATCTCGACCCGGCCGCGACCCTCGCCAAGGTCAGGGAGCTCTTCGGCGCCATCCCGGCGAAGAAGCTGCCGCCGCGTCCGTCCCTCACGCTCCAGCCGGTCAGCGCGCAGTCGTTCACCCTCAAGACCGACCTCCCCTACGGGCTCCAGGTGCTCGCCTTCCGCATGCCGGGCCTGGAAAGTTCGGACTTCGCCGCCGCCGAGGTGCTGGTCGACGTCTTGACCAGCGAGCGTGGCAGCCTTCACGAGCTCGTGCCGCAGGGCAAGGCGCTCTACACCGATTTCTCCCTCAACCCCCTGGCCAAGGCCGGGCTCGGCTATGCCACCGTCGGCTTCCCCGCGGGCGGGGATGCCAAAGCCGTCGAGCGCGACGTGCGCGAGGTTCTCGGCAAGATCGCCAAGGACGGGGTGAGCGCCGATCTCGTGGCGGCGGCCAAGCTGCAGGAGCGGCGCAATACGGAATTCGAGAAGAATTCGATCTCCGGCCTGGCCATGGTGTGGGCCGAGGCGGTCGCGGTCTACGGGCTTGCCGCTCCCGAGGACGACCTCACGCGCATCGAGAAGGTCACGGTCGAGGACGTGAACCGCGTGGCGCGGAAATACCTCGACCTCGACCATGCCGTCTCGGCCGTGCTGACGCCGCAAGGGGCGGGCAAGCCGTTCGCCTCGAAGGGCTTCGGCGGCCTCGAGTCCTTCGCCCTCGGCGAGGCCAAGCCCACGCCGCTGCCGGGTTGGGCCGATGCCGCCTTTGCCCACCTCGAGGTACCGCCCTCGACCGTCCATCCCGTCGTCAGCACGCTCGAGAACGGCATCAAGCTGATCGTGCAGCCCGAGGACGTGAGCGATGCGGTGACCGTCTTCGGCCGCGTCATGGTCCGGCCCGAGCTTCTGGTGCCGCGGGAACGCGAAGGCCTGTCGCAGGTGCTCGACGAGCTCTTCGCCTACGGCAGCGAGCGGCTCGATCGTCTCGCCTTCCAGCGCGCCCTCGACGAGATCGGTGCCCAAGAGGAGGCGGGCGGGGACTTCGCCATCGAGGTGCTGGCGCAGAATTTCTCGCGCGGGGTGGAGTTGCTTGCCGACAATTTGTTGCATCCGGCCTTCCCGCCGGCCGCCTTCGACGTCGTCAAGCGTCAGATCTCCCAGATCGTGGCCGGCCGCCTCAAGAGCCCGAACTATCTTCTCGGGCGTGCGCTCCATGGCGCGCTCTACCCCAAGGGCGACCCCACCTTACGCCAGGCCCTCCCCGAGACGGTCGGGGCCATCACGCTCGACGAGTTGCGCGCCTATTATCGCGCGGCGTTCCGGCCCGATCTCTCGACCATCGTCGTCATCGGCAAGATCGCACCCGAGGCGGCAAAGGCGGCGGTCGAGAAGTACTTCGGCGCCTGGAGTGCGGCAGGCCCCAAGCCGGCCACGGTCCTGCCTCCCGTGCCCCTGAGCCAGGCCAGCACCACGGCCATACCCGATCCCAGCCGGGTCCAGGATCGCGTCGAGCTTGCCGAGACCGTCGACACCACGCGCGCGAACCCCAATTACTACGTGCTCCAGCTCGGCAATGCCGTGCTCAGCGGCTCGCTCTATTCCTCGCGTTTCAGTCGCGATCTGCGCAAGGAGTCCGGGCTGGTCTATTTCGCCTCGTCCTACTTCGAGGCGGACCAGACGCGCGGCACTTATCTCGTCCAATACGCCTGCGACCCGCAGAACGTCACCAAGGTGCAGAACATCATCGTGCGCGAGCTCCAGGCGATGCAGACGGCACCCGTCACGGCGGAGGAGCTGCAGCGCGCGAAGGCCACCCTCTTGCGCAATATCCCGCTGCGCGAGGCGAGTACCAGTGCAATTGCGCGCGGCTTCCTCGACCGCTCGCAGCTCGAGCTTCCCCTCGACGAGCCCACCTTGGCCGCACGGCATTATCTCGACGCCAGTGCTGCCGACATCGAAGCCGCCTTCGCCGGGCTGGTGCGCCCCGAGTCCCTCGCGCGCGTGACCCAGGGTCCGAGTCCCCAATAGCGACTCGGGCCCGGCCGATCCCGGCACCCCTGTTCGCGCACGAAATGCGCACGGCCCTTCACAAGGGCTGCGGGAGGTCTTAAGCTTCACCGCACGAGGGCCTGCCGTGCCGCCTCCCCGGAGGGTGCCCGAGGGGCTCGAGAGGCGGTCCTGCCCGGCGGCGGGCGGGAGGCGTGGTTGCGGTGAACCGACGCCACGAAAAATCAGTGGGGAGTGGACAAAATGGCGGAATTTCTCTCATCCCTGCAGCGAACGGTGATCGCCGGTTTCGTCCTGGCGTTCATCTTCTTCCTGCTCTACCTCCTCATCGAAGGCTTCGACAATGTGATCTTCTGGCCCTTCTTCTTCCGCTGGCTGCACATCATCAGCGGCGTGATGTGGATCGGCCTCCTGTGGTATTTCAACTTCGTGCAGACGCCGGGCATGCCCAAGATCCCCGACGAGCAGAAGCCGGCCATCACCAAGGTGATAGCACCCTCCGCCCTTTTCTGGTTCCGCTGGGGGGCGATGTCGACGATCGTCACGGGCTGGATCCTGGCCGCCCTCAATCACGAGCTCTTGCAGGGCTACACCCTCGGCTTCCTCAGCCACGACTGGCACTCGCTCGTGATCGGCATCGGCATGTGGCTCGGCACCATCATGTGGTTCAACGTCTGGTTCATCATCTGGCCCAACCAGAAGAAGATCCTCGGCATCGTCGAGGCGACCGCCGACGAGAAGAAGGCCGGCGCGCGCATGGCGGGCATGGCCTCGCGCATCAACACCATGCTCTC
The DNA here is from genome assembly GCA_035516655.1 of Alphaproteobacteria bacterium. Classification (GTDB taxonomy): domain Bacteria; phylum Pseudomonadota; class Alphaproteobacteria; order JACZXZ01; family JACZXZ01; genus DASPPM01. The sequence continues at coordinate 3,678 of DATJAC010000338.1, forward strand.
GATCCCCATGCTCTTCGGCATGGCGGGTGCCGTGCATCTGACCTGAGCACGGCCGAGCTCGAATGCGGGAACGGGGCCGCGAGGCCCCGTTTCTGTTGGCGCGCGATGCCGATGGGCCACTGCCAATGCCATGACCGCGCCTCAGTCTCAAGTCTCGGACAGCCGCCTCCCGCAGGGCGCTCTCATCCTGCTCCTGAGCGCCTTGACGGCTTTCGGCCCGCTCTCGATCGACATGTATCTGCCGGCGCTGCCGTCGATCGCGGTCGATCTCGGGGCGCTGCCGGCGCGCGCGCAGCTCACGCTCAGCGCCTTCTTCTTCGGCTTCGGCGGCGGCCAGCTCGTCTACGGTCCGCTCTCCGACCGCTTCGGCCGGCGCGCGCCGCTCATCGCCGCCCTCGTTCTCTTTGCACTCGCGACCCTCGGCTGCGCCTTGGCGCGCAACCTCGAGACCCTCATCGCCTGCCGCTTCATCCAGGCACTCGGCGGCTGCGCCGGCCCGGTCATCGCACGTGCGGTGGTGCGCGATCTCTACGGGCGCGACCGCGCCGCGCGCGTGTTGTCCCTCATGGTGCTCGTCATGGGGATCGCCCCCATGCTGGCGCCGCTCGTCGGCGCCGAAGTCCTCGGCATCGCCGGTTGGCGCGCGATCTTTGCCCTACTCTTCGGCTTCGGCATTCTCATCCTCGCCGCGACGGCACTCCTCCTGCGCGAGACGCTTCCCCGCGAGCGGCGCATCCGCGGCGGTCTCCTGACGCTCGTGCTCGGCTACGCTGAACCGCTCACCCACAGGCGCTTCCTCGGCTATGCTCTCAGCAGTGCCTGCGTCTTTGCCGGCCTGTTCGCCTACCTCACCGGCTCGCCCCTCGTCATCATCTCGCTCTATGGCGTCCCTCCGGGCCGCTTCGCACTCATCTTCGCCACGAACGTGCTCGGCCTCCTGGCGGCGGCCGCCATCAACCGCCGGGTCGTGATGCGTTTGGGCGTCGATCGCATGCTGGCACTCGGCGTGCTCTTGGCCGCGGTCTCGGGCGCCCTCGTCGGTATCGTGGCGTTCTCCGGACTGGGCGGGCTCGTGGCCCTGCTCATTCCGCTCTTCTTCTATCTCGCCTCGATCGGCCTCGTGGGTGCGAATGCCGTCGCTGCCTGCCTCGCCCTCTTCCCCACCCGCGCCGGCAGCGCCTCGGCCCTCGTCGGCACGCTCCAGTTCCTCGCCGGCGCGCTCGCGAGCGCCTTCCTGGGTGCCATCAATGCCGCGAGCGCAGTGCCGATGGCGGGGTTGATCGCGGCCGTCGGCGTCTCGAGCCTCGTCATCCAGCGCTTGCTTGCCCGGGCGTGAAGGCCGCTCGAGTGCCTCAGCGGACCGCGATGAGGGCCGCGGCGACGCGGCGCTCCTCGGCCAGCAGCACGTTGTAGGTGCGGCAGGCCGCTCCTGTATCCATCAGCTCGAGCATGACCCCGCGCGCGCGCAAGCTGCCGCGGAGCTCGCTCTTGAGCGGTGCGGGCCTGCTGCCGCAGCCGAGCAGCAGGAGCTCGACCTTCGACCCGGCCGCGAAGAGGGGATCGAGGCTCGCGAGCGTCGCCTCGGCAAATGCCGCGACCGGCCAGGCCAGCGTGCGCTCGGGCAAGACGAGGACCGAGCCCTCGTAGACGACGTTCGAAATGCGGAAATGGCCTTCGCCGTAAGCCTGGATGAGCTGCCGATCGGCGGGAATTGGCGGGGTCACGTCCATGGCGGCGGTCTTGCGTTTTGACGCGAGGGCGCTGCGGCAGGACGCCCCCGCGCCGTGCTAAGGCAACGAGGGCCGAGGCTACTTCTTGGCGTCCTCGGCCTTGTCCTTGTCGCCTTTGTCCTTATCGCCCGGCGCCTCGGTGCGGGTGAGCACCGACTGGATGGTGCTGCGCACGACGCGGACCCGCACCCCCTCGGCCAGCTCGACCACGACCTCCTCCTCGCCCTGCACCTTCGAGACCGTGCCGATGATGCCGCCCCCGGTCACGACGCGGTCGCCGCGACGCAACGTGGAGAGCATGGCGCGATGGTCCTTGGCCTTCTTCTGCTGCGGCCGGATCAAAAGGAAGTAGAAGACGACGAAGATGAGAACGAGCGGGGCGAGCTGGACAAAGTCGAAGCCGCCCCCGGCAGTGCCGCCGGCCGCCTGGGCATAGGCAGTCGAGATCAACATGTGCGCTTCCCCTCTTCTCGTGCGGCAAACCGGTCTCCGAGGCGCGCAACCTTACCCGCTCGCACGGCCGAGCGCAAACGGCCTTTGATCACGGGCCTGGGGGCGTTCGCACCCCCGGGCGGCCCGCTTTCCCGTTTGACTGGGTGCAGCCGGATGCTTAGGGTGCCGGCCGCTCGGAGCCGCAGCTGGACCGCCATGGCCGAACCCGATCTCGACACGCTTCTCGCCCGCATCGCCGCGGCACTCGAGCGCTTGGCACCGCCCCCCCCACCGCCGGCCGACCTCAAGGCTGCCGATGCCTTCATCTGGCACGCCGAGGGCGCGCGGCTCGAGCCGATCGAGGACGTGAACCGGGTCGAGCTCGATCTCCTCAAGGGCATCGAGCGCCAGCGCCAAATCCTGCTCGACAATACGCGGCGCTTCACCGCGGGTCTCCCGGCCAACAATGCGCTGCTCTGGGGGGCGCGCGGCATGGGCAAGAGCTCGCTCGTCAAAGCGCTCCACGCCCACATCAATCGCGAGCGCCCCAAGGCCCTCGCCCTCGTCGAGATCCACCGCGAGGACATCCCTTCGCTGCCCCGTCTGCTCGACAAGCTGCGTTTCAGCCAACGGCGCTTCTTGCTCTTTTGCGACGACCTGTCCTTCGACGGTGCCGATACCACCTACAAGTCCCTCAAGGCGGTGCTCGAAGGCGGGATCGAGGGGCGGCCGTCCAACGTCGTGTTCTATGCCACCTCGAACCGGCGCCATCTCATGCCGCGCGACATGATCGAGAACGAGCGCTCGACCGCGATCAATCCCTCCGAGGCGGTCGAGGAGAAGGTCTCGCTCTCCGACCGCTTCGGCCTCTGGCTCGGCTTCCACCACTGCGACCAGGACACCTATTTCGCCATGATCGAGGCCTACGCCCGGCATTACGGCCTCGAGCTCGCCACCGCCGAGCTGCAGCGCGAGGCCAGCGAATGGTCGATCACCCGCGGCGCCCGCTCGGGCCGCGTCGCCTGGCAATATATCCAGGACCTGGCGGGGCGGCTCGGCAAGCGGCTGGATTAATTGCCCGCTTTGGAAGTTCGTCTCCGACGGACACTAGAGCGCGGTCCGATCAAGTGGAATCAATCCACATCGTCGTTCCCGCGAAAGCGGGAACCCAGGACCAGGTGATGGGCCGTTGCCCCTGGACCCCGGCTTTCGCCGGGGTGACGAAAGAGATGTTCTACTTGATCGGATTCAGCTCTAACGTCATTGCGAGCGCAGCGAAGCAATCCAACGTTCCTGGTGCGAGACCCTGGATTGCTTCGGCGCCCTTCGGACGCCTCGCAATGACAAACGCCTTCGGATGCGACGCCCCCTCAGCTCGACAGGCCCTCGAGGTATTTCATCGGATCGACGGCGCGGGAGCCGCGGCGGATCTCGAAGTGGAGCTGCGGGATGGGGGTAGTGCCGCTCGATCCGGCTCGCGCGATCATCTGACCGCGCCGCACCTCCTCGCCGCGTCGGACGAGGAGCTCCTTGTTGTGCGCATAGGCGGTCATCCAGCCGTTCGCATGCTTGATCAGCACGAGGTTGCCGAAGCCGCGGATCTCGTTGCCGGCGTAGACCACCGCGCCCTCGTCGGCGGCGACGACCGGGGTGCCCTCCTTGACGGCGATGTTGATGCCGTCGTTGAAGAGCCCACCCTCCTTCTGCCCGTATCCCGAGATGATCTTGCCGCGCACCGGCCAAATGAAGCGCCCGCCGCTCGCACCCCCCGGCCCTGCGGGTACGCTCCCGGCAGGCGGCAGTGCCGCGAGCTTGGTGCCGGCCGAGGGCGGGGCCGCTGCCGCAGGCGTCTCCGCAGCTTCGCCCGTTTTCGCGGGTGCCGCATAGTCGGTGACCGCCGCCGGCGGCGGCGACGGCACGACGACGACGGGAGGCGTGCTTCCGCTCGCGGCGGTTTCGGGTCCTTGCTGCGGCGGGGTCTGCGGCACCTGCTCCGGTTGGGATTGCGGTTGCTGCAGCTGCGGCGGCGGAGCCAGCGGCACCGTCGTGATCACCCCGCCCTCCGAAGTGCTGCTTGTTGACGCGACAACCGCATTCGCCGCGGGCGCATTCGTGGAGCCCGGCGGCGGCAACAGCTCGACGCGCTGCACTTCGTCCGAGGTTGCGGGCGCTATCGGGGCCGCCGACGGCTCGCTTGCGATCGTGCCGGGCAAGATCAGCGTCTGCCCGATGATCAAGCGATAAGGCGGTTTGAGATCGTTCGCGCGCACGAGCTCGCTGGAGTCGACGTTGTTCTGACGCGCCACCGCATAGAGCGCGTCGCCCGGCCGCACGACGTAGGTTTGCGGGTGCGGTACGAGGAGCGTCTGGCCCGCGCGGAGGGCGAAGGGCGGTTCGAGGTGGTTGGCCTCGATGATGGCGCGGATCGGCGTGTTGTTGCGGCGCGCAATCGAATAGACGCTGTCGCCCGGCTGGACGATGACCGTTCCCGGGGCTGCGGCTGGGGCCGGCGCTGCGGCGACCGGGGCTGCGGCCGGTGCCACGGCCTCCTTGGGGGCCGGCACGGCGAGAAAGCCGCATCCCGTCAAGAGACCGGCGAGAAGCGCCAGTGCCGGCGCGCGCGCAAGGCGCTTGGGGCGGCGATCAGCCACCCGGCCGCCTCTGCGGCGGTGCCGGCGCCGATACGAGGGGGACGAAGCGCACCGGGCCCATGTCCTTGGTCTCTATGCCATCGAGGAGCCGCCTCGCCTGCATGAGGCGCTGCTCGCCGTGCCGGTTGCCGACCGGCAGCACGATGATACCCCCAACCTTGAGCTGCTGCACGAGTCGCTGCGGCACCTCGGCCGCCGCCGCGGTCAAGAGAATGCGATCGAAGGGTGCCTGCGCCGACCAGCCGAGACTGCCGTCGCCGAAATTGCTCGTGATGTTGCTGAGGCGCAGCTCCTTGAAGCGCTTTTCCGCCTCGGCCAGGAGGGCGCGGTAACGCTCGATGGTGTAGAGCCTGAGGCAGAGCTGCGCCAGGATCGCCGCCTGATAGCCCGAGCCGGTGCCGATCTCGAGGAGCTTCATGCGCGGGCCGATCTCGAGCGCCTGGGTCATGCGCGCGACCACGACCGGCTGACTGAGCGTCTGGCCGTGGCCGATCGGGAGGGCCACGTTCTCATAGGCCTGGTCGAGGAAGGGCTCGGGCACGAAGAGCTCGCGCGGGGTCCGCTCGATCGCGGCGAGCACGCGCGTCTCGGTGACGCCCGAGCTGCGCAGCTCCATGATCATGCGGATCTTGCGCGCCTCGAGCGTCACCCGAACACCACCTTGAGCGCGCGCATCGTCGGCTTATGGGTGAGATCGAGCGAGAGCGGGGTCACCGAGATGGCTCCGCCGTTGACGGCTGCCAAGTCGCTGCCCGCGAGAGAGGGCTCCTCCGTGCGCATCGTGCTGATCCAGTAATAGGGCGTGCCGCGGGGATCGAGCCGGCGCTCGAGCTCGCCGCCGATCTTGCGCCGGCCCTGTGCCGTCACCGCGATCCCGCGCACGCGCTCGGCCGGCACATCGGGAAAGTTGACGTTCATCATCAC
>DATJAC010000339.1:0-5222 GCA_035516655.1 Alphaproteobacteria bacterium
TGGGCTGAAGGGCTGGCCGGATGACCGTCGAGAGCTTCATCGGCCTGGGCGAGCGGCTGCAGCCCTCGGCCGCCGCCCTCCTGCGGCGCCGCGTCTTCGGCCACGCCACCTTCGTCCTTGGTGCTGGTACGCTCGGCTTCATCCTGCTCGTCGCCCTTTTTGCTCCCTGGCTCGCACCGCACGATCCCTATGCCCAGGATCTCTCCCAGCGCCTCATTCCGCCGATCTGGAGCGAGCGCGGGAGCTGGACCCACCCCCTCGGCACCGACCAGCTCGGCCGCGACTATCTGAGCCGCCTCATCTACGGCACCCGCATCTCGCTCCTCATCGGCACCGCGGCAATGCTGATGTCGGGCATCATCGGCACCACGCTCGGCGTGCTCGCCGGCTATTTCGGCGGCAAGGTCGACCTCGCCATCAATTTCATCGTCACCACGCGCCTCGCCATGCCGATCATTCTCGTGGCCCTCGCCGTGGCGGCCCTTGCCGGCAGCTCGCTCGAAAACGTGATCCTGGTGCTCGGCCTCCTCCTCTGGGACCGCTTCGCCGTGGTGACCCGGAGCGTCACTGTCCAGATCCGCGGGCTCGATTACGTCGCCGCCGCCCAGGCGGTCGGCTGCTCGAGCCTGCGCGTGCTGACAAACGAGATCCTGCCCAACATCGTCAACGCCATCATCGTGGTCGCAACACTCGAGATGGCGAATGCGATCCTGCTCGAGGCGGCCCTCTCGTTCCTCGGCCTGGGCGTGCCCTCCCCGCTCCCCTCGTGGGGCCTGATGATCGCCGAGGGCAAGGAGTACATGTTCTTCAGCCCCTGGGTGATCACCATTCCGGGCTTGGCCCTCTTCACGCTCGTGCTCGCGATCAACCTTTTGGGCGACGGCGTGCGCGACTTGAGCGCACCGGAGAGCCGCGCTTGACGGCACTCCTCAAGGTCGAAGGGCTCGACGTCGAGATTCCGCTTGCGATCGGGACCCTCCGCCCGGTCCGCTCCGTCGGCTTCGAGGTCGAGCGCGGCAAGACGCTCTGCATCGTCGGCGAGTCGGGTTGCGGAAAATCGCTCACCTCGCTCGCCATCATGAACCTCCTGCCGCGCCGGGCGCGACGCACAGCGCAGCAGCTGAGCTTCGCCGGGCGCGACCTCCGCGGCCTCGACGAGCGCGCCATGGCCGACGTGCGCGGCAACGAGATCGCGATGATCTTCCAAGAGCCGATGACGAGCCTCAATCCCGCCTTCACGATCGGCAATCAGCTCGAGGAGGCGCTTCTGCGCCACCGCAAGGTCTCGCGCAAGGAGGCCCGCGCGCGCGCCCTCTATCTTCTCGACAAGGTCGGCATCACGGCGGCGGCGGAGCGCCTGGCACAGTATCCTCACCAGCTCTCGGGCGGTTTGCGCCAGCGCGTAATGATCGCGATGGCGCTCATGTGCGCGCCCAAGTTGATCATCGCCGACGAGCCGACGACGGCCCTCGACGTCACCATCCAGGCCCAAATCCTCCACCTCCTCGCCGCCCTCCGGCGCGAGTTCGAGATGGGCGTCATGCTCATCACCCACGACCTGGGCATCGTCGCCCGCATCGCCGACCGGGTTGCGGTCATGTATGCGGGCGAGATCGTCGAGACGGGAAGCGTGGAGGAGATCTTCCGGCACCCGCTCCATCCCTACACCCAGGGCCTGCTGCGCTGCATCCCGGTCCCGGGCAAGACCCGGCGGGGCGCTCATCTCGGCTCGATCCCGGGAATGGTGCCGAGCCTCTTGGGCCCACTCCGCGGCTGCAGCTTCCGCAATCGCTGCAGCTATGGCTTCGCACCCTGTGCGGTCGAGACGGTGCCCCTCGCGGAGGTCGCTCCGGGTAACGCCTACCGTTGCCTGCTCACGCCCGAAGCATGCGCGTTGAACGCGCGCGTGGGCACGGCCGCATGACCGAGCCCCTCCTCGAGATCCGCGAGGTGGAGTGCCGCTTCTGGGTGTCGGGCGGCCTGTTCAAGGCGAAGCGCGCGCTGCAAGCCGTGGGCGGGGTCAGCCTGGCACTCGCGCGCGGCGAGGTGCTCGGCCTCGTGGGCGAGTCGGGCTGCGGCAAGTCAACCCTTGCACGTGTGGTGCTCGGCCTCCTGGCGCCGACGCGCGGGACGGTCCTCTTCCACGGCGAGCCGGTCGCGCAGCTCGGCCGTGCTGCCTTAGCACGCCGCGTGCAGCCCGTCTTCCAGGACCCCTATTCCTCGCTTAATCCACGCAAGAGCATCGGCAGCATCATCGGCCTCCCTTTGCGCGTGCACAAGGTGGGGGCTCGCTCCGAGCGGCGGGCAAGGGTCGAAGAGATGATGGACCGCGTGGGGCTGGCACGGCGCCTCTACCATGACTCTCCCGGCCAGCTCTCGGGCGGCCAGCGCCAGAGGGTGGCGATCGCGCGGGCCCTCATCATGCGCCCGGAGCTGGTCCTCTGCGACGAGCCGACCTCGGCGCTCGACGTCTCGGTGCAATCGCAGATTCTCAACCTGCTCCAGGACCTGCAAAGGGAATTCAGTCTGACCTACATCGTCATCAGCCACAACCTCGCGGTCGTCGAGCATATGGCAACGCGGGTTGCGGTGATGTATCTCGGCCGCATCGTCGAGGAGAGCCAGACGACCGCCCTCTTTAGCGCCCCGCGCCATCCCTACACGCAGGCTTTGCTCTCCTCCGTGCTGACCCCGGAGCCTGGGCTCGGCGTGCCCGACACCCACCTCGGCATCGCCTTCCCCAACCCCCTCGACCCGCCCACGGGATGCGCATTCCACCCGCGCTGCTCCCATGCCATGCCCGTCTGTACGGAGCGCAGGCCCGTGCCGCGGCATTTCGCTGGCGCGAGTACCGCGTGCCACCTCTACGATAGCGCGTGATCTGATCGCTCAAGGCCGGCTGGTGCTGAAGGAAGCTCGCGGACGCTTCCAAGTCTACACAACTTTCAAGGCGACTATGACGCCACTTCGCTGGCATGCCGGAGCAGCAGTCCGGCTTTATGCAGCTCGTCTTCGAAGCTGCTCAGCGCTTGCTCAAGTCGCTGGAGAATTTCGGTGCACTCCGATTCAGTCGTGCTCAGGGCGGGTGCTATCGTGAACCAATGGCCGTAGCGGCCCTGCGATGTGATGCGCGCATAGACCATCAGACCGTGCCTGAGGGCGTGGTTTCGAATCCTGTCGGTCGGCCGAAATTCCTGCGGCAGAATTTCCTTCGTCTGGCGGTCGCGCACGAGCTCGACAGCCCAGTAGAGCCCTCGCCCGCGCACATCGCCGATGATCGCGAAGCGCTCGGCCAGTCCCCGCAGTCCAGCCTCCAACTGGACGGCGCGAAGCCGCGCGTTGGCCAGCAAGTCGCGCTCCTCAATCTCATCGAGAACCGCAAGTGCCGCCGCGCAAGCAATGGGATTGGCATTGTAGGAATAGGCGAACTCGAAGCCGGTGAGATCAGCCAGCCGATCGACCATGGCCGCCGGCGCGAGCATTGCGCCGATGGGCGCGTATCCGGCGCCAAGCGCCTTGGCGATCACCAGTATGTCAGGCTTGGCGTCCGGCCAATGGCTCATCGCGAAGAATGGCCCCGTCCGACCCACGCCGGTGATGATCTCGTCGAAGATCAGCAGGACGCCGTGCCGCGTGCAGATATCGCGGACGGCGCGCATATGGCCGCCGGACGGCACGACCGCTCCGCGGGAAATTCCGCCGATCGGCTCGATGACGAATGCCAACACATTTTGCGCGCCGAGTTCGGCGACCTTTCGTTCGAGAGCCGCCGCGCAGGCGGCCTCGTGCGCGTCCACGGAAACGCCTTCTGGCCGCCGGTAAGGCATCGGAGCCGGCACGGTGTGCGAGACTTGGGTGAAACCTTTGAAGAAAGCCGAGCGCGACTGATCACCGCTGATGGCGGATGTGGCGAGCGTTCCCCCATGATAGGAGGGCTCGAGAGTGATGATCGCTCGCCGCGATGGATGTCCCGTCGCAAGCGCAAATTGGCGCGCGAACTGGAGTGCGCGGTCCATGACCTCGCTGCCGCCGGATGCGAAGGCCACCCGCTCGAAGCCGGGGCCGGCGAGACGTGCCAGACGTTCCGCGAGTGCCGCGTTGGGTCGGTTCCGAGCGACAAGGGTAAACGCGTAATCGAGCCGTCGGGCTTGGGAAGCCATGGCCTCGATGACACGCTCATTGCCGTGACCAAGACATGAAACCATCGGCCCGCATGAGGCATCGATGTACTCGTTGCCCGCCTCGTCCCACATGCGCACACCCTCGGCGCGGGCAATGAGCGGCAATGCCGCGATGCCTGCGCGGGAATAGAAGACGTCCTGCGTGCCGCCGATCGTGGTATCTCTCGGCTCCTTCATCGAGATCACTCCATTCGCGAGCTTGTTTCGTCGCAGCGCTCCGTGATTGTCGTCATATTGCTCAAAACGATCTTCAAGATATATTGCCTACGTCCCCGGATGGTCGACCAAACTAGACCTTCCTTCCAAGTCGCGAAAGGGCATAGCCGTCGCTGCCCGCCGCCGCGAGGCGCTCCATAATCGGCCCCCTGCCGTGAATGGATGGGACCTTGCCACCTCCCCGCTGCTGTCTTTACGATGACCCCAGCGCCAGTTCATTCCATCCCGTTACGTGACGGAATCAAGCGAATGAGATGCATCGGCCGAGGCTGACAGGAGCGCCGCCATGCCGACCGCCGCCACGCTTCATCCCGACCTCATCATCCGCTCGGCGCTGCTGCTCGACGGCAGCGGGGCTCCCGGCACGGTCGGCGATCTTGCGGTCGGCGACGATCGCATCCTGGCGCTGGGCGATCTCGGCACGCTCAGGGGCGGGGTCGAGATCGACGCCGCCGGCAAGGCCCTGGCACCCGGCTTCATCGACGTGCATACCCACGACGACCGCGCCCTTCTGAGCGATCCGCTCATGGCGTGCAAGGCGAGCCAGGGGGTGACGACGGTCATCGCCGGGAACTGCGGCGTGAACCTCGCGCCCCTCAAGATCGATCGCCGCCCTCCCCCACCCCTCGATCTCGTGGGCGAGAAGCCCGAGCATTACTTCGAAAGCTTCAGCACCTATCTCGACGCCCTCGACCAGACCCCGCCTGCCATCAATGCGGCCTGCCAGGTCGGCCACTCCACCTTGCGCTTAGGCGCCATGGACAGCCTCGACCGGCCGGCGAGTGCCGCCGAGATCGTGACCATGCGCAAGCGCCTGGAGCAGTC
>DATJAC010000340.1:0-7018 GCA_035516655.1 Alphaproteobacteria bacterium
TGGCGCGCGCCATTACCCGCTCACAAAATCGTCCGTCATTCCGGACAAGCAAATCCTTGTGCAACAAGGATTTGCGCGATCCGGACTCCATCGCGGGGCAGCGCGAGCCACTCCATGGATTCCGGATAGCAAGGCTCGCAACCCGGAAAAGCTCCGCTTTTCCCGGGCTCGCCTAAGCTTCCGGAATGACGCCGCATCCCTGGAGAGCGACATCACCGATACGCCTTCAGGATCCGTTCCGCCTCGGCCTGGGCGTCCTTGAGCGCTTCGGCCGGCGGCTTGGTACCCGTGAGGGCCGCCTGGAGGCCGTCGTTGAGCGCCTTGGTCACGCGCTGGTTGTCGTGCGTCGAGAGCTCGGCCACGGAATATTGCAGCTGGTCGCGCGCGACCGCGGCGGCGGGGAAGTCCTTGACGTAGGCCTTCATCGCCGGCGTCTGCCACGCCGCCGGGGTCACCGCGACATAGCCGGTATCGATGCCCCACTGAGCCGCACGCTCGGGTGCGGTCATCCACTTGATGAAGGTGAAGGCGGCGGACTTCTCCGCGGCACTCGACTTCTTGAAGACGTAGAAGTTGCCCCCGCCCGTGGGCGAGCCGCGCCGCGTGTGCGCCGGCAGCATGGCGACGCCGAAGGGGAACTTGGCGTTCGTGCGCACGTTGGTGAGGTTGCCGGTCGTCGTCCACATGATCGCTACCTTGCGCTCGAAGAAGTCCTTGGGTGTGGTCCCCCATTCGACGATACCGGGGGGATGGATCTTCCACTTGCGGCTGAGATCGACCCAGAATTGGAGGGCTGCTATGACCTTGGGATCGTCGAAATGGGTCTCGGTCCCCGCCTCGTTCATGAGGCGCACGTCGTTCGCCGTGGTGAGACCCTGGAAGAGCCAGTAGGGAAAGCCGGAGGACGGGATCTCGACCCCCCACTGGGTCACGTTGCCGCCCGCGTCGCGCTTGGTGAGCTTCTCGCCGTCGGCCACGAGCTCGTCCCAGTTCTGCGGCGGCTTCTCGGGATCGAGGCCGGCCTCCTTGAAGGCCTCCTTGTTCCAATACATCACGATGGTCGAGCGTTGGAAGGGAATGCCCCAGGTCTTCCCGCCGGCGCGGCTGTTCTCCATGAAGGCGGGATAGAAGCCGGCGATCCAATCGCGGTCGGCGTCGGTCTTCACCATGCCCTCGAAGGGCACGATCGCGTCCTCGTCGATGAGGGTGAACATGTCGGTCGAGAGGATGACCGCGGTCTGCGGCACGTCCCCGCCCTTGATCGCGGTCAACACCTTGGCGGTCGTGTCCTGATACGAGCCGGCATAGATGGGCTTCACCTTGATCGCCGGGTTGGCGCGCTCGAAATCCGCGACCATGCCGTCGATCAGCTTGGTGATCGGCCCGCCGACCGCGACGGGATAATAGAACTGGAGCGTGGTCTCGGCCCTCGCGGCACCACCACCCCAGGCGAGCACCGACAAGAGGGTAAGTGCCGCGAGCAGTTTCGAAATGCCTTCTTTCATTCCCGCCTCCCTGAGTGGACCCGTTCTTCGTTGTCACGACCTCGCCTTCACGCGCGGACGCGCCGCACCCCGCCCACAACGCTTTCGACCGTGCGCGCGCTCCGCATCCCGCTCTTGAGCTCGAAAAGATGGATCGCCGCCGGCCGCCAGCCGAGCCGCACCGGGCTGCGGCACTCGAAGGCGACGGCACCCGCCACGCGCACGGCAGCTCGCTCATTGCCCACGCGCAGGCTCACGATCGTATCCGCACCCAGATATTCGATCCCCGCGACCTCGGCAGCCAAGGCCGTCGCATCGGCCTGCAGGCCATGGCTCAGGGTCAGCTCCTCCGGCCGGAGCCCCAGGGCCAGGCCCTCGCCCGTGCCCGGAACAATCACCGGCCCGTTGGTACCCTTGACCACGGCGCCGCCGGGCCCGTCGGCGAGCGGCAGGATGTTCATGGGCGGGGTGCCGACGAAGCGGGCGGCGAAGATGCTGGCGGGCCGCGCATAGAGCTCGGCCGGGCTCGCGATCTGCTCGACCCGGCCCTCGCGCAAGAGCACGACGCGATCCGCCATGCTCATCGCTTCGCTCTGGTCGTGGGTGACGTAGAGCATGGTCATGCCGAGCTTCTGCTGGAGGGTCCGGATCTCGTGGCGCATCTCCTGGCGCAGCTGGGCGTCGAGGTTGGAGAGCGGCTCGTCCATCAGGCAGACCGGCTGCTCGGCGATGATGGCGCGGCCGAGGGCCGTGCGCTGCTGCTGGCCGCCCGAGAGCTGGCTCGGCTTGCGCTCGAGGAGCCCGACGAGGCCCAAGAGCTCGGCCGTGCGCGCGAGCCGCGCGCGGGCCGCGTCCTTGGCGACCCCGCGCACCCGCAAGCCGAAGAGGATGTTCTCGGCGACCGAGAGATGGGGGAAGAGCGCATAGGACTGGAACACCATGGCGATGCGGCGCTCGGCCGGCGGCAGGCTCGTCACGTCCCTGCCGTCGATGAGGATGCGGCCCTCGTCCGCCGCCTCGAGCCCCGCGATCAGGCGCAAGGTCGTCGACTTGCCGCAGCCGGAGGGACCGAGGAGGACGACGAGCGTGCTCGCCTCGGCCTCGAAGCTCACCCGATCGACCGCCCGGGAGGCCCCCCACAGCTTGCTCACGTCCTGCAGCGAGACCGCGTGCACGCTTGCCCATCCCCCCGTCGTGGTTCACCAGCCCCATAGCAGCATAGCGTGACGCTGGCGTGACAGCCAGGGACCACACCCCTTGACCGGCCCCTGCCGCTCCGCGAGATTCGGGTCTCATGAGCGGTCATCTCTGGAGCTTCCTCGGCATCGCGCTCCTCGTCATCGTGACACCGGGTCCGGACACGGCTCTCACGATCCGCAACAGCCTCCTCGGCGGGCGAACCTGTGGGATCTTCACCGCATTCGGCGTCTCGACCGGCCAGGCGATCTGGGCGCTCGCCACGAGTGCCGGGGTCGCGAGCCTCCTCCTCGCGTCCGCGGTCCTTTTTGCCGCGATCAAGCTCCTGGGGGCCGGCTATCTCGTCTTCCTCGGCCTCGAGGCGCTCTGGCAAGGGTTGCGCCCCGCCGGGGGCGATGCGCCGTTTTCCGCACCTGGCGGGCTCGCGCTGTTCGCACCGGCGAGCGCTTTCCGGCAAGGGGTCATCAGCAATCTCGCCAATCCGAAGATGGCGGTCTTCTTCATGAGCCTGTTGCCGCAGTTCGCTCCCGCAGGCAGCCCCTCGTTCGCCGGCCTCGCCTCCCTCGGTGCGGTCTTCTCCGCCATGACGCTCGTCTGGCTCGCGGGATATGCGCTTGCTGTGGCACGCGCGGGCGACGTTCTGCGCCGGCCGACGATCAAGCGCTGGCTCGCCGGCATCACCGGTGCCGCCCTGATAGCACTCGGCCTCAGGCTCGCGAGCGAGCAGAGGTAGCTCTCGAGCGCGAGCCCCGAGCGAGAGGGTCCGCTTCGGGCCGAAGCCGGGCCGTATCGTCCTTGAGCCGGTCCGGGAGCCTTCGGGTACCGCCACCCGCGGCCGCTAGGCGAGCCCGAAGCGACGGGCGAGCGCCTCCGTCGTCTGCCGCAACTCGGCGCTGTCCGCCGGCACTTCGTAGAAGCAGGTATCGCAGGGCTTCCGCTTATCGCCGAAGCGCAGCAGCTCGCGGCGCCAGGCGGCAAGCGCGCTATTGGCGTAGGCGTCGAAAATCGAGCGGCCGCCGGACAGATCGTCGACGATATAGGGCCGGTGGCTGGGCTCGTCCGAACGGATGTTGCAGCACGGCACCACGGCGCCGTTCCAGTCGATGTAGAGATGCCGATAGACCACGAAGCAGGGTGCCGTCCGCCGGTACGGGCGGGCGAGCTTGACCGTCTGGCCGCGATCGGTGCCGATGCGGTCGAAATTGCGGGCATCGAAGGTCACCTCGATCCCCGGATAGCTCACCCGCGCCATGTAGCGGGTATTGGGCAGGACGTCGGTGAACTCGAAGGGCAGGCCGAGGTCGCCGAGCCGGCGCGCCATGCGGGTCAGCATCGCCGCGTCGTCGAAATGCTCGTCGTTGCCGAGATAGACCTGGACGCGCAGGACGTTGAGCCCGGCCTCGCGCAGCTCGTCGAGCAGCTCGCGCGTCAGATAGTCGCCGTTGGTGTGGGTGTAGAGCGTCGCCTCGGGCAGACGCTCGCGCGCCTGGCGCAGCCGGGTCAGGATGATCCGGTCGGCGAGCGGTTCGTTGTAGCGGCTGTAGGTGACGACGCCGCCGTAGGCGATCGAGCGGAGCTCGTCGAGGATGCGCAGGTAGAGCGCTTCGTCCATGTAGCGATTGGCCGAGCGCCGGTCGATGTGGGAGTTGGGGCAGAACCAGCACACCCGGTTGCAGTAGCTGAACACTTCGATCTCGATCTGATCGACCGAGCTCTTGAAGAGCTCGCGCGCCCGCTCGGCCGGCACCGCTGCGGCAAAGTGGTCGGAGGTGACGGTCAGGGTGCTCATCGCCGCCGAGGCCCGTTCACGGGGACGATTTGCGAGCCCCTACCCCAAGACCGCCTGGCACTCGATCTCGACCTTGGCCCCCGGCAGGGCGAGTGCTGTGACGCCGACGAGGGTCGAGGCCGGACGGTGCGCGCCGAAATACGCCTGGCGCTGCGGATTGATGCGCGGGCGGTCGCTCACGTCGGTCAAATAGAGATTGACCTTGACGACATGCTCGGGACCGGCACCCGCGGCCTTGAGGCAGGCGTCCATGCCTGCCAGGGCCAGGCGGAACTGCTCGACCGTGTCCGTCGGGACCGTGCCGTCGGCACGCACGCCGATCGCCCCCGAGAC
Source organism: Alphaproteobacteria bacterium (assembly GCA_035516655.1). Classification (GTDB taxonomy): domain Bacteria; phylum Pseudomonadota; class Alphaproteobacteria; order JACZXZ01; family JACZXZ01; genus DASPPM01. Next base: position 4,804 of record DATJAC010000340.1, read on the forward strand.
CCAGAGGAGATTGCCCGCGCGGACGACGTGACAATAGTGGCTCAAGGGCTCCTTCTGCCCCGGCACCATCAGGCGCTCGATCTTGGTCATCATTGTCTCCTGCTGCGCAATTTCAGAGGGCCGCGATAGCCCCCTCCCCAACCCTCCCCCTCGAGGGGGGAGAGGGAAGTTTATCGGCGTGCTCATATCTATTCCCTCCCCTTTTGAGGGGGGCGACGGGCGACCCCGCGAGCGAGTCCTACTCCACGGTGACGCTTTTGGCGAGGTTGCGCGGTTGGTCGACGTCGGTGCCCTTGAGCACGGCCGCGTGATAGGCGAGAAGCTGGACCGGGATCGCGTAGAGGATGGGGGCGACGAAGGGATCGACCGCAGGCAGCTCGAGGGAGAGCTCGACGCGCGCGCCGAGCTTGGCGATGCCCGTGCGGTCGGAGAGGAAGATGACGCGGCCGCCGCGCGCGAGGGCTTCCTGCATGTTGCTCGCGGTCTTCTCGAAGAGCGCATCCGAGGGGGCGATGACGATGATCGGCACGCCGTCGTCGATGAGGGCGATGGGCCCGTGCTTCATCTCGCCCGCGGCGTAGCCCTCGGCGTGGATGTAGGAGATTTCCTTGAGCTTGAGCGCGCCCTCGAGCGCGATCGGGTAGCTGGTGCCGCGCCCGAGGTAGAGCACGTCGCGCGCCTCGAAGAGCGTGCGCGCGATCACCTCGATGCCGGCGTCGCGGCTCAGCATCTCGGCGACTCTCGCCGGCACCTCGATGAGGGCGGTGACGAGGGCGCGCTCGCGCTTGGCGTCGATGGTGCCGCGCGCGCGCGCGGCCGCGAGTGCTAAGGCCGCCAGCACGGCGAGCTGGGTGGTGAAGGCCTTGGTCGAGGCGACGCCGATCTCGGGTCCGGCGAGGGTCGGCAGGACCGCGTCGGAGGCGCGTGCGATCGAGCTCTCGGCCACGTTGACGATGGAGAGGATGGTCTGGCCCTGCTCGCGCGCGTATTTGAGGGCGGCCATGGTGTCGAGCGTCTCGCCCGACTGCGAGACGAAGAGGGCGGCACCTCCCTTCGGCAGCGGCGCCTCGCGATAGCGGAACTCGGACGCGATGTCCACCTCGACCGGCAGGCGGGCGAGCTGCTCGAACCAGTATTTGGCGACGAGGCCCGCGAAATAGGCGGTCCCGCAGGCCGAGATGGTGAGCCGGCCGAGCCTCGCGAAATCGAGCGGGAGCTCCGGCAGGCTCACGCCCAGGGTCGTCGGGTTGACGAGGGTGCGGATGACGTCGCCCAAGACCGAGGGCTGGTCGTAGATCTCCTTGAGCATGTAATGGCGGTAGTTGCCCTTGCCGATGAGGGCCCCCGAGAGCTGGGCGAGCCGGATCGGCCGCTCGACGATCCGGCCCGCCTCGTCGCGGATGACGGCGCTCGTGGCGCTGAGCTCGACCCAGTCGCCGTCCTCGGGATAGGCGATGCGCCCCGTGAGCGGCGCCATGGCGAGCGCGTCCGAGGCGAGATACATCTCGCCCTCGCCGTAGCCGACCGCAAGCGGGGTGCCGCGGCGCGCTCCGATCAGAAGATCGGGCCGGCCCGCGAACACGACGGCGAGCGCGAAAGCGCCGTGGAGGCGCGGCATCGCCTTCGCCATCGCGGCCTGGGGCGAGAGCCCCTCCTCGAGATAGGCCGTGAGCAGCTGCGCCACCACTTCTGTGTCGGTCTCGGTGGTGAAATTGCGGCCGCGAGCCGCGAGCTCGTCGCGCAGCTCCTGGAAGTTCTCGATGATGCCGTTGTGCACGACGGCGACCTTGTCGGTCGCGATCGGATGGGCGTTGTTCTCGTTGGGCGCACCATGCGTCGCCCAGCGCGTGTGGCCGATGCCGGTCGAGCCCCTGACCGGCGCCTCGGCGAGGCGGCGCTCGAGATTGACGAGCTTGCCCTCGGCCCGGCGGCGCTCGATGGTGCCGTTCGCAAGGGTCGCCACCCCCGCCGAATCATAGCCGCGGTACTCGAGCCGCCTGAGGGCCTCGATGAGCCGCGGGGCCGCCTCGCCCTTGCCGATGATGCCGATGATGCCGCACATCGAGGATCAGCCCCCGCGTCTCTTCTTGGTCTTCGCCTTGGCCGCCGCCTCGACATGGGCGGCATAGGCCACCGCCCCCGCCTTGGCCGCCTTCTCCGCCCACTTGCGCGCGCGGAACTTCTCGACCCAGCCGGGGCGCTGCTCCTCTTTCGC
>DATJAC010000341.1:0-3690 GCA_035516655.1 Alphaproteobacteria bacterium
TGTGAGCGGGTAATGGCGCGCGCCAAGGTCCACATCTACGGCTGGCTCCTCGTCCTGCCCGCGGCCGTGCTGCTCGCGACCTTCACCCACTATCCGGTGATCGCGAGCCTCATCGAGAGCCTCCACTCGACGGCCAAGGGAGCGCACCCGGCGCGTTTCGTCGGGCTCGACAATTACCGCGCCATGGCCGCGGACCCGGTCTTCTGGCGGGCCCTCGAGAACAACGTAATCTATGCGCTCGGCACCATTCCGCTCGCGGTGGCCTTGGCCCTTCTCATGGCGCTCTGGGTCAACGGCAAGATCCGGGGCCGTGGTGCGTTGCGGCTCGCCTATTTCACACCGACCGTGCTGCCGATGATCGCGGTCGCCAACATCTGGCTCTTCTTCTATACCCCCGACTACGGGCTCCTGGACCAGATCCGTCACCTCTTCGGCTTCGCCGCGCACAATTGGCTCGGCGACGGCACCACGGCCCTCGGCTGCCTCATGGCGGTCACGGTCTGGAAGGAGGCCGGCTTCTTCATGATCTTCTATCTGGCGGCCCTCCAGCAGATCGCCCCGGTCCTCGGCGAGGCGGCTGCGATCGAGGGGGCTTCGCGCTTTTACTTCTTTCGCCGCGTAACCTTTCCGCTGCTCATGCCGACGACCCTCTTCGTGCTGGTGAACGCGGTGATCAACGCCTTCCGCGTGGTCGACCACGTGGTGGTGATGACGCGCGGCGGCCCCGACAACGCGACCGAGCTTCTCCTTTTCTATATCTACGAGGTCGCCTTCAAATATTGGGACACGGCCTATGGTGCCGCCCTCACCATGGTGCTGCTCGTGATCCTCGCGGGCCTCGCCCTCGGCCAGTTCCTCTATTTCGACCGGCGGGTGCATTACCAATGAGTACCGTCGCAGCCGCGGTGCCGCCGGCGAGGCTCTACGGGCAGGCGAGCGGCCTGGGCCTCACGCTCGAGAGCGTCGGCGCCTGGCTCCTCGGCATCCTCTGGGCAACGCCGCTCCTCTACGCGTTCTGGACCGCGTTCCACGGCAGCGAGTTCGCGGTGCATTTCGATCTTTGGGCTCCGCTCACCGTCGCCAACTTCGTGCGCGCCTATGCCGCAGCTCCCTTCACGCGCTATTTCCTCAACAGCGTCCTCCTGGTGAGCTCGGTCCTCGCCGCCCAGCTCGTCCTCTCCACCTTGGCCGCCTTCGCCTTCGCGCGCTTCGCCTTCTTCGGCCGCGAGCTCCTCTTCGCCCTCGTGCTGGTGCAGCTCATGATCATGCCTGAGGTGCTGATGGTCGAGAACTACCGCACGATGCGGGCCCTCGGCCTCGTCGACAGCATCCTCGGCATCGGATTGCCCTACATGGCCTCGGCCTTCGGCATCTTTCTCCTGCGCCAGACCTTCAAGGTGGTCCCCAAGGAGCTCGACGAGGCGGCCCGGATCGAGGGCTGCAACGTCCTGCAGCTCCTATGGAAGGTCTACGTTCCGCTCGCGAAGCCGACCTACATCGCCTACGGCCTCGTCTCGGTGAGCTACCACTGGAACAACTTCCTCTGGCCGCTCATCATCACCAATTCGGTCACCACCCGGCCCGTCACCGTCGGCCTCTCGGTCTTCGCCTCGACCGATCAGGGCATCGACTGGTCGGTGATCACGGCGGCCACGCTCCTCTCCTCGGCCCCGCTCCTCGTCGCCTTTCTCCTCTTCCAGCGCCAGTTCGTGCAGAGTTTCATGCGCGCCGGCATTCGCTGAGGTCAAACCATGCGGATCGAGAATGTGCCCTTCGCGACGGCCGACTGGGCCTTGCTGCCGGCGAGCGAGATCAGGGGCGAGAGCGGGACGGCGCGCGAGCGCACGGTCGAGGCCGGCAACCTGCGCCTGCGCATGGTCGAGTTCTCGCCCGGCTATCGCGCCGACCACTGGTGCCCGCGCGGCCACGTCGTGCTCGTGCTCGAGGGAGCGCTCACGACCGAGCTCAAGGACGGACGGCGCTTCGAGAGCCGTGCTGGCACCAGCTTCCAGGTCGCCGACGGCGACGGCTTCCACCTGGTCTCGACGGCCAAGGGGGCCAAGGTCTTCATCGTCGACTGAGGGGCGGCGGACCGCTGTTAACAAGGCCGCTGCAGCCGCCTATACTCGCTCTTAATCCGCCCACATTCCCGAGGGAGACGTGCGATGCAGCTCAAGGACGCGAGCCTTTTCCGCCAGAAGTGCTACATCGACGGCGCCTGGGTCGACGCCCGGGACGGCGCTGTGATCAAGGTCAACAATCCGGCGACGAACGAGATCCTCGGGACCGTGCCGCGCATGGGGGCCGAGGAGACGCGGCATGCGATCGAGGCCGCGGAGCGGGCGCTGCCCGCCTGGCGCGCCAAGACCGCCAAGGAGCGCGCCAAGGTGATGCGCAAATGGGCCGATCTCATGCTCGAGAACCAGGACGATCTCGCCGTGCTGATGACCGAGGAGCAGGGCAAGCCGCTCTCGGAATCGAAGGGCGAGATCGTCTACGCCGCCTCCTTCATCGAGTGGTTCGCCGAGGAGTGCAAGCGCATCTACGGCGACACCATCCCGCAGCACCAGGCCGACAAGCGCATCGTGGTGATCAAGCAGCCGGTGGGCGTCACGACCTCGATCACGCCATGGAACTTCCCCTCCGCCATGATCACCCGCAAGGCGGGGCCGGCCTTGGCGGCAGGCTGCACCATGGTGGCGAAGCCCGCGAGCCAGACGCCCTTCTCGGCCCTGGCCCTGGCCGAGCTCGCCGAGCGCGCGGGCGTGCCCAAGGGTGCCTTCAGCGTGGTGACCGGCAGTGCGGGCGAGATCGGCAAGGAGATGACCTCCAATCCGATCGTGCGCAAGCTCTCCTTCACCGGCTCGACCGAGATCGGCAAGCTCCTCATGGCGCAGTGCGCGGGGACGATCAAGAAAGTCTCCCTCGAGCTCGGCGGCAACGCGCCCTTCATCGTCTTCGAGGATGCCGATCTCGACGCCGCGGTCGAGGGGGCGATCGCGTCCAAGTACCGCAACACCGGCCAGACCTGCGTCTGCGCCAACCGCCTCCTCGTGCAGGACAAGGTCTACGAGGAGTTCTCGGCGAAGCTCGCCCAGGCGGTGAGTGCGCTCCGGGTCGGCAACGGGCTCGAGGCCGGCGTCACCCAAGGCCCGCTCATCGACATGAGGGCGGTCGAGAAGGTCGAGCAGCACATCGCGGACGCGATTCGGCAGGGCGCGCGCGTCGTGGTGGGGGGCAAGCGCCACACGAAGGGCGGCACCTTCTTCGAGCCGACCGTGCTCGCGGACGTGAGGCCGAGCATGGCGGTCGCACGCGAGGAGACCTTCGGCCCCGTCGCCCCGCTCTTCCGCTTTTCCTCGGAGGCGGACGCGGTCGCCATGGCGAACGACACCGAGTTCGGGCTTGCGAGCTACTTCTACGGCCGCGACATCGGCCGCATCTGGAGGGTGGCGGAGGCCCTCGAGTACGGCATGGTCGGCATCAACACCGGCATCATCTCGACCGAGATCGCTCCCTTCGGCGGGGTCAAGGAATCCGGCCTCGGCCGCGAGGGCTCGAAGTACGGCATCGAGGAGTATCTCGAGGTCAAATATCTCTGCATGGGGGGGATTTAAGCGCGCATCACCGCCTGCCGAGACGGCCGCAATAGCTGCAGCGAGACGGGCGCGCCATGCAACCGCTCGAATT
>DATJAC010000342.1:0-4710 GCA_035516655.1 Alphaproteobacteria bacterium
CCTCACAGGCGTCAACGTCGGCACCAGCCAGATGAACAACACGACCATGGAAACCTACCAGCAGGGGGCCGCAACGTTCACCGCCAACGGCTCGAACTGCTTCTTCTGCCATACCGTCAATCCCCTCACCGTGGGCGTGAGCCATATCTTCGGTGCGACCCAGCAGCTCTTCTAGCGCTGTGCCGCAATGCCCGGGAGGCCGTCGCGAGCGTGAGGGGAGACCGCTCGCGACGGCCGCGGCTGCGGCGATCCCGGTAGCTGAGGCTTTTGCCCTTGTTCGATCCCGGGGATCGCCGAGTTAACTCTCGCCCGTCTTCCGCTTTTGAAGATGGAGCGGCTCGGCGGCGGTCTCGCCCTTGGTGCGCTGGGCAAGGCGCGCCGGATCGAGCGTGCGGAGCGCCACGGTCTCCGTCATGCTCGCGAGGCTGCGGCGGGCGAGCTCCTGGTACTCGCGCGTTGCAGTTGCCTTCCAGCGGCGGTCGTCATCGCTGAGCGTGCGCAGGATGCGCGCGGGGATGCCGGCGACCAACATGCCGGGCGGCACCTCGAAGCCGGCCTTGACGAAGGCGAGGGCCGCCACGATCGCGTCAGCACCGATCACGGCCCCGTCCATGATCACGGCACTCATGCCGATGAGGGCGTTGCGCCCGACCCTGCAGCCGTGCAGCACGGCACCATGCCCGATGTGGCCCTCTTCCTCGATCACCGTCTCGGTGCGCGGGAAGCCGTGGACGATGCAATTGTCCTGCAGGTTGCTGCCGCGGCGCATGACGAGGCGGCCGAAGTCGCCGCGCAGGCTGGCCCCCGGACCGATGTAGCAGCCGGCCTCGACGATGACGTCGCCGATGAGGGAAGCCGTCGGATGGACGTAGGTCTCGGGATGGACGTAGGGCACCACCCCGTCGATCGCATAGACGCGGACCATTGCTCCCTCCCACTTCTCGGCTAAAGCAGGGACACCCACTCCCTGGCCCAGTCAAGCGCCTCCTCGTCGGGAAGCGGCTGGGTACAGGCATCGATCTCGAGCCGCTCGCCGATCCGCTCCGCACCGAGCGAGGCGAGGAGCGCATCCATCGTCTTGCCGCCGCGGCAGAAGGTCTCGCGGTAGGTCTGGTCGCCGAGTGCGATCACGCCGTAGCGCAGGTGCGAGAGGTCGGGCTTGGTGCGCGCGAGGGCCTCGTGGAGCGGGCGGATGTTTTCGGGCAGCTCGCCCTCGCCGTGGGTCGAGCAGCACAGCAATGCCGTCGTCGAGGCCGCGAGCCGTGCGGCGGCCGCGGGCCGTGCGGCGGCCGCGGGCCGTGCTGTGGCCGCGAGCAGCTTCGCCGCCGCCTCGCCCTTGGCCTCGACCGCGACGACGTGGCCGTCCTTGCCGAGCTCCTCCGCGAGCAGGTCGGCCACCATCTGCGCGTTCCCCGATTCGCTGCCGACAAGGATGAGGATGTCCGCCATGGAGCCTCGAGGGCGCGGTGCTGAGGTGCCATAATTTGATACTGTGAGCACCACTTTTTGTCTATGAATGTATCGGTTTCGGTCGCGCACGTCCGCGTGCGCCGCGGTTCAAAGCGGCGGGCACGCGCGCTAGAGTCGAGGGACGCGGGTGCGGCCGGGGGCTGCACCCTGGAGGACGAGGCATGGCGGGCGAGGACGAGGCTCTCATCGCGCGCATCGCGCGGGGCGAGAGACTGGGTGCGGGGGACGAGCTCTCGAGCGGCTACCGCGCCGAGCTCGTCCGGCTCATGGTCGTCTTCGTCGATTCCGAGATGGCGGGGGCCGCCGGTTTCGCCGATCTCATCAACCGCGCCCCCGGCATGCGCGAACGCTCGACCGCGGCCCGCATCGTGAGCGAAAAGTTCGCGCACGCGGAGGCCGTCCTCGCCCTCTTGACGCGCTTCGGCGTCAACCCCGAGCTTTATGTACGCTCCCATCCCTGGCAGGCGCGGCTCGACCGCGCGCTCGACCTCGGCAACCGCCGCGTGGGCGGAGACAAGCGGCTCAACGTCTTCCATTATCCGCTCGAGGGCTGGGTCGACGCGGTCGCCATGAACATGCTGATGGGGGGTGCCAGCGCCATCCAGCTCGGCGACCTGCTCGCCTGCTCCTATCTCCCGCTCTCCCAAGCGCTTGCGCATATCGTGCCGCGCGAGATCGTCCATGCCCGGCTCGGTCAGGCGGGGCTAAGGCGTGCGATCGAGCATGACGGCGCGCGGCTCGCCGCCGCGGCCTCGGTCGCCTTCTGGTATCCGCGGGTCGCCGCCACCTTCGGCCGCAGCGACAGCGAGCGCTTCGAGCTCTATCGCACATACGGCCTGCGCCGGCACGCCAACGCCGAGCTCCTCGCCCGCTGGCAAGGCGAGATCGCCGAGCGCCTGGCTGCCCTCGGACTCGCCGTGCCGGCGCCGGCAGCTTGACGGAGTAGAGACTACCCCCGGAGGGAAGCGCTGCATGGCTTACGAGACCATCCTCTTCGAGCGCCGCGAAGGCTACGCCGCCATCACGCTCAACCGGCCCGAGCGGCTCAATGCCTTCACCGCCGCCATGCACGGCGAGCTCAAGGCCGCCCTCGACGAGGTGGAAGCCGATGCGGGCTGCCGTGCCGTCCTTTTGAGCGGGGCGGGGCGCGGCTTCTGCGCGGGTCAAGATCTCGGCGAGCGTAAACGCGGCCCCGGCGATCCCCCGCACGATGTCGGCGCGACCCTCGACCGCCTCTACAATCCCCTCATCCGCCGCCTGCGCCGGATCGAGCGGCCCGTCATCGCTGCGGTGAACGGGGTCGCCGCGGGAGCGGGCGCCAATCTCGCCCTTGCCTGCGACATCGTGCTGGCGGCGCGCTCGGCGAGCTTCATCCAGGCCTTCTGCCGCCTGGGCCTCGTCCCCGACGCGGGCGGGAGCTATTTCCTGCCGCGCCTGGTGGGGGCGGCGCGCGCGCGCGCCTTGGCCCTCCTCGGCGAGACCGTCTCGGCCGAGCGCGCGGAAGCCATGGGCATGATCTGGAAATGCGTCGACGACGACAAGCTCATGGACGAGGCCACGGCCCTGGCGCGTCATCTCGCGACCCAGCCGACCAAGGGCTTGGCCCTCATCAAGCAGGCGCTCGAAGCCTCCTCCGGCAACGACTTGGCGCACCAGCTCGATCTCGAGCGCGACCTCCAGCGCATCGCCGGCCGCAGCGAGGACTACCGCGAAGGGGTCGCCGCCTTCCTCGAGAAACGCAAGCCGCACTTCAAGGGCCGCTGATGGGTGCTTCCGGCGAAGAGAAAACGCACCTCGCGAATGCCGCCGGCCAAGCCATGTTCGCGCGCGACCGTGCCGCCCAGGCGCTCGGCATCACGCTCGTCGAGATCCGCCCGGGCTATGCGCGCATGCGCATGACGGTGCGCCCCGACATGGTGAACGGCCACGACACCTGCCACGGCGGGCTCATCTTCGCGCTCGCCGATACCGCCTTCGCCTACGCCTGCAACTCCCATAACCGCAACGCCGTGGCCCAGCATTGCACGATCACCTTCGTGAAGCCCGCGCTGAAGGGCGAGGTCTTGACCGCGGAGGCGGTCGAGCAGACGCTTCAAGGCCGCAACGGGGTCTATGACGCCAAGGTCGGCAACGCGAAGGGCGAGCTCGTCGCCCTCTTCCGCGGCAACAGCCGAGTGATCGCGGGCGAGGTCGCACCGCATGCCCACGGGACCGGAACGAAGGAGCCGTCATGAGCGAGGCCTATATCTGCGACGCGGTGCGCACGCCGATCGGGCGCTACGGCGGCGCACTCGCGAGCGTGCGCACCGACGACCTCGCGGCAGTCCCGATCAAAGCGCTGACGGAGCGCAACCGCGCGGTCGACTGGGCGGCGGTCGACGACGTGATCTACGGCTGCGCCAACCAGGCGGGGGAGGACAATCGCAATGTCGCCCGCATGGCGGCCCTGCTCGCCGGGCTGCCGCCGGCAGTACCGGGGGCGACGGTCAACCGCCTCTGCGGCTCGGGCATGGAGGCGATAGCGCTCTGCGCGCGCGCGATCCGAACCGGGGAGGCCGAGCTCATGATCGCGGGCGGGGTCGAGAGCATGAGCCGCGCGCCCTTCGTCATGCCCAAGGCGGCAGTCCCCTTCAGCCGCGCGGCCGAGATCTACGACACCACGATCGGCTGGCGCTTCGTCAATCCGCTCATGAAGGCCCAGTACGGCATCGATTCCATGCCCGAGACCGGCGAGAACGTGGCCGAGGCGTTTCAGGTCTCGCGCGCCGATCAGGACGCCTTTGCCGTCCGCTCGCAAACGCGCGCCGGGCGTGCCATGAAGAACGGCACCCTCGCCGCCGAGATCGTGCCGGTCGCGATCGCCGGGCGCAAGGGCGAGGCCAAGCTCGTCGGCGAGGACGAGCATCCGCGGCCGGAGACGACGCTCGAGGCGCTCGCCAAGCTGCCGACGCCCTTCCGCAAAGGGGGAACGGTGACCGCCGGCAATGCCTCGGGCGTGAACGACGGTGCCGCCGCCTTGCTCATCGCGTCCGAATCCGCGATGAAGCGCCATGGCCTCACGCCCAAGGCCCGCGTGGTCGGTGCCGGCTCCGCGGGGGTCGAGCCGCGCATCATGGGCATCGGCCCGGCACCGGCGACGCGGAAGCTTTTGGGCCGGCTCGGCTTGGCGCTTTCCGAGATGGCGGTGGTCGAGCTCAATGAGGCCTTCGCCGCCCAGGCGCTCGCCGTCTTGCGCGAGCT
>DATJAC010000343.1:0-3188 GCA_035516655.1 Alphaproteobacteria bacterium
AGTGCCGCTGTTCAACCCTTCAAGGCCCCCTATGGCGCGAGTGCGTGGAGCTACTGACGTAAGGCTGGCCGTGGCCCGCATCGACGACCCGATCGGCGGCTGCCTGCTCCTCTTGGGCGCCATGCTGCTCTTCTCGCTCTCCGACGCGAGTGCCAAATATCTCGCGCAAAGCCTCCCGGTCCTCGAGATCGGCTGGCTCCGCTACCTCACCTTCGTCCTCCTCCTCGCCCCAGCAGCTGGGCGCGCGCGGCTCTGGAGCTTCTCCTCGCCGCGCCCCTACCTCCAGGTCGTGCGCGGCGGCGGCCTGCTCGCCTCCAGCATCTTCTTCATCCTGGCCCTGCGCTACCTGCCGATCGCCGATGCCACGGCGACGGGCTTCGTCTCCCCGCTTTTCACGACCGCCCTCTCGATCCCCTTTCTCGGCGAGAAGGTGGGCATCCGGCGCTGGGCCGCCGTCGCAATCGGGTTGATCGGCGTCGTCGTCATCGTGCGGCCGGGGACGGGGAGTTTCAACCCCGGCTCGATCTTTCCCATCCTCTCGGCCGCGTGCTGGAGTGTCGCCATGGTCATCACGCGGCGCATGAGCGGCACCGACGGCACCCTCACCATGCTCGTCTATGCGGCAAGCGTCGGCTTCCTCGGCCTCACGCTGACCCTTCCGCTCGTCTGGGTCACCCCGAGCTTAGCCGAGCTGGCCTTGGCCGGCTTCATCGGGCTGGCGAGCTCCGCGGGCCAATTCCTCACGGTCAAGGCCTACCGCCGCGCCGACGCCTCGCTCCTGGCCCCGCTCTCCTATGTCCAGCTCGTGTGGTCGACCGCCCTCGGCGTCGTCATCTTCGCGACGGTGCCCGACCGCTTCACCATCGCCGGGGCCGCCATCATCGTGGCGAGCGGCATCTACACCGCCCACCGCGAGCGCATCGTCGCCGCACGAAGGCTGGCGGGGCTTGTGGATTGAGGCGCAATCGCGCCCTCAGCACGCCTCGAGCGGCGTCGTCAGCTCGAGGCCCGGCACGCTCACCCCGCCGCGGGCACCCGGCTCAATCGAGCCGTAGCGCTCGGCGAAGACCGCGGGCAGCGGCCGTGCTTCGAGCGGAGCGAGCCAGAGGCGGAGGAGATGGCGCCGCCGCTCCGGCTCCGGCCAATCCTCGAACGCGGTGCGGTCGTGGAGGAGCGTGTGGTTATGCACGAGCTGCACGTCGCCGGGCTGAAACGCCATGTTGAACGCGAGGGCCGGGTCGTTGGCGAGTTCATCGAAGAGGTCGAGAGCCTCGACCTGGCGGGACGTGAGGGGCGCTACGTCGGGAAAGCGCCGGGCGGAGTCGATGTATTGGCGCTGGTAGATCGCACTCAAACGGCCGGCGTGCCAGTTGAACACCGGAATGCGGAAGTAGGGCCTGGCTCCCGCCGGCACCTCGCCGCGGCGGTCGGTCTCGATCGGGTCGAAGAGGACCTCCGCGAGCTCGGGGCGCCGGCGGCGCATCTCGTTATAGATCGTGACCGAGCTCACCAGGCTCGAGAGCCCGCCCGACTTGGCCCCGCGCAGGCAGAGGAGCGCCACGATATCGGCCGAGTCCGTGTGAAAGGTCTGGCGCTCGTGGGTCTGGTAGATGCGGACGTTGGGATCGTCGCTCTTGAGGCCGAGGTCGGCGACGTGGCCGAGCACGTGCCCCTTGGCGTTCTGCGGACGCAAGTTGCCCAAGTGGCTGCCGAGGCCGAGGAAGGCGATGGCGGCACGGCGGATGTCGTAGCGTAGGGTGGGGAGGCCGCGGATGAGGGCGAAGCCGCGCCCCTCGAGCACGTCGCCGAGGATGCGCGCGAGCCGGGGGGCCAGGCGCGGCAGCGGGAAATCCTCCTTGGCGATGCGCGCGAGCTCGATGCCGCTTTGGGCGAGGTGCGCGGTCGCGGCCTCGACCTCGGCGAGCTCGACGGGTGTGAGCTCCTCGAGCCAGTCGCGCCTCGCGGCCATGTCCGGTCCGTACCAGGCCGCGGGCCCGTCGATCCGCTCGGGCGGTGCCCCGTCCTCGGGCGCTGTCGCGCGGTAGCCGCAGGCGGCAAGGGCGGCAAGCATATGAGCGGGTGGCGGTGCTTCGACCGTGAGCGGCGCCTTGCCGGGATAGAGCGGCAACGCGAGCGCGCGCGCATGGAGGTGGAGGGGCGCATGCCGGCCGGCCGGCACTGCCGCTCCGTAGGCCGCATCGCCCAGGACCGGGCAGCCGAGGGCGGCCAGATGCACGCGGATCTGGTGCGTGCGTCCGGTGCGCGGCTTGAGCTCGAGCCAACTGCACCCGCCGGCACTCCCGAGCAGACGATAGTCGGTCACCGCGGGCTGGCCCGCCGGGTCGACCGACATGTGCCAGCCGCCCTGGGTGGGCGTGCGTTTCTTGAGTGCGAGCTCGATGCGGCCCGCTGTCTCCGGCGGTGCTCCCTCGACGACGGCCCAGTACGTCTTCTCCACGCGCCCCTCGGCGAAGAGCCGTCCGAGCCGGGCGAGGGCCTTCTTGTGGCGGCCCAGCACGAGGCAGCCGCTAGTGTCGCGGTCGAGGCGGTGGGCGAGGGCGGGAGGCCGCGGCAGGCCGAACTTGAGCCCCGCGAAAAGGGCCTCGAGATTGTCGCCGCCGCGGGGGCCGGCATGCACGGGCAGGCCCGCCGGCTTGTCGATGATGAGGATCAGGCCGTCGCGGTAGAGCAGGCGGCCGGCGAGCTCGGCTGGCGTCATGGTGCCGCCGCCGCGGCCGGCCTGAGGGCGCGCAGGCGCCAGGCATTGCCCGAGCCCTTGTGGCTCACGAAGACCTCGTCGAGCGTCTGCCACGGCGGGGCATCGAGGGCCGTCCAGAACGCGTCGATCTTGCGGTCGAAGCTGCCGCCCTCGGGTCGCGCGCGCGTGATCGAGACGATGAGCACGCCGCCCTTGGCGAGGAAGCCCGCGTAGCGCGCGAGCTCGGCCAAGGGATCGCCGAGGAAATAGACCACCTCGTTGAAGAGGATGGCGTCATACAGCACCCCTGCGGGCGGGACGAAGGTCTCGGCCGAGGCGACGACGAAGCCCACCCTGGCATCCCTGAAGGCAGCGGCCTCGATCGCGGCCGCCGAGAAATCCACCCCGGTGTAGCTCGCGATGCCCCGGCGGTCGAGGAGGGGGAAGAGCTGGCCGCTGCCGCAGCCGATATCGAGCACGCGCCCGCCGC
>DATJAC010000344.1:0-21514 GCA_035516655.1 Alphaproteobacteria bacterium
GGTGATCGAGGTGGCGCGACCCGCTCGTCTCCGGATGCACGAGGAGCTTCGAGAGGGCCCCGCCGAAATGCCCCGGGAGCTCGTCCCAGGGGACCTCGGCGATGTTGCGGATCGCGGGTTTGCGCTTGACCGTCTTGGCCATGGCGATCTCCTGAGGCACAGCAGCCCGCCCGTGCGGCGTCAATCGTCCGCCATCTCGGGCTGGATGAATTTCTTGCCGAACGCCGGCTCCTTGTGCGGCACAGGCGGCAACGCCCAGGTGCCGGTCGAGGGCGGCCTGACGTTGGCGTCGACGTGCACGTCCAAGAGGCAAGGCTTGTCGAGCTTGACCGCGTGCTCGAGCGCACCTTTGAAGTCTTCGGACTTGGTCACGGTGATGCCCTCCACGCCGCAGGCGCGCGCCCAGGCGGCGAAGTCCGGGTTGTAGGGCTTGTTGTTCGGCCCTTGATAGAAGGCCGTGCCCAGCTCGCGGCCGTCGAAGAGGCCGTATTGGATGTCGCGGATCGCGGCCCAGGAGAAATTGTTCCACACCACCCAGACCGCGGGGATGTCGTACTCGACCGCGGTGCAGAGCACGTGCGGCACCATGGTGAAGCCGCCGTCGCCGCAGATCGCCACGCAGGGCCGGTCGGGCGCGGCGAGCTTCGCCCCCAGGATCGCACTCGGCCCGAACCCCATGCCGGAGAAGCCCCAGGTATTGAGCATGGTCTGGGGCCGGCGCGCCTCCCAGAACTGCATGTACCAATTGTGATGCACGCCCGAATCGAGCGAGATGATGGCGTCGTCGGGCAGGACGGCTCGGCAGTCGGCCACCACGCGCTCGGGCCGGATCGGCGAGGAGTGAAGGGCGAATTTCGGGCGGACGTAGGCTTCCCACTCCGCGCGCCATTTCGCGATCTCCGCGTGCCAGGCCCCGAGGCGTGCGCTGCGGCCGAGCTTGCGGCGCGCGAGCTCGGCGAGCAGCTGCACGATGAACGTGCGCGCGTCGGCGAGGATGCCGAGGTCGGGCGTGTAGTTGCGCCCGATTTCGGCATGATCGACGTCGACATGGATGAGCTTCGCCGCCGGGAAATTCCAGGAGTAGCCCGGCAGCCAGGAGGAGGACGAGCGGTCGTCGAAGCGCACGCCGAGGGCGAGCACCAAATCCGCATGGCGGCCGGCCTGATTGGCGGGATAAGCCCCGTTGCGCCCGATGAAGCCGAGGGAGAGCGGATCGGACATGGCGAGGCAGCCCATGCCGTTGGGCGAGCTCAGGACCGGGATTTGCAGGAGATGCGCGAGCTCGGTCAGCTCCGCGCCCGCTTCCGAGAGGGTGACCCCGTGGCCGATGAAGATGACCGGCCTCGCGGCGGCAGCGATCATCTCGGCCGCCCGCGCCACGTCGTCGGGCGAAGCCCCGCTCCGCCGCGCGTTGAAACCCTCTCCCGCGGGCTCGAGCGTCACCTCGGCCTCTTCCTGGAAGAGATTGAAGGGCACGTCCACGTTGACCGGCCCCGCGCGTCCGCTCGTCATCGTCGCCGCTGCCTGGCGGAGTGCCAGCGGGAGCATCTCGACCCGCGTGGGCTGGAAGCTGCGCTTCACCACCGGTCGGATGACGTTGGGGAAGTCGGCCTGGTTATGGCGGTTGAGCTCCTGGAAGGGGCCGCGGTTGAACTGCGAGGTCGGCACGTTCCCCGTGATCGCCAGCAGGGCCGAGGAATCGGTCTGGGCGACGGCGAGCGCCATCACCAGGTTGGCCGAGCCGGGACCGCAGGAGGTGAGGGTGGCGACCGCCTTGTGCTTCACGCGGAAATAGCCGTCGGCCATGTGGCCGGCAGTCTGCTCGTGGCGCGGCGAGACCAGCTTGATTTTGTCGCGCACGTCGTAGAGCGCATCGAGGATGCCGACGTTGCCGTGGCCGCAGATGCCGAAGATGTAAGGGATTTTCTCCCGGACCAGGAATTCGGCGATGAGCTCGCCGCCCTTCATGCGTGCCATGCTGCTACGGGCCTCCCCTGCGATCGCTTGCGCCTTTGCGGCGCTCGGCCGGCTCCCCTCGCCCCATATAAATTTCCACATTATGGCATGTCAACCGACAATGTCGGAAGGAAGAAGGGGATCGGCCGAGGGTCCCGGGCGTGGAGGCGGGCTTGAGGTTGCCGGGCGGGCGGGCCGCGCACGCCGCCCGCCCGGCTCCGCAAGCGTCAGTTCGGCATCAGCACCTTGTCGACGACGAGGATGACGCCGTTGCTTTGGTAGACGTCGGCGATGGTGACATGGGCGCTGCCGCCCTTGGCGTCGGTCACCGTCAGGCTCTTCCCGGTACCGCTCACGGTCAAGCTCTCGCCCTGGACGGTCTTGAGCATGGCCTTGCCCCCACCCGCCGCGATCTTCCGCTCGAGGGCCGCGGCATCGAGGCGGCCGGGGACCACGTGATAGGTCAGCACCTTGTCGAGCGTGCCCTTGTTCTCGGGCTTCAAGAGCGTGTCGACCGTGCCCGGCGGGAGCGCGGCAAAGGCCGCGTTCGTAGGCGCAAAGACGGTGAATGGTCCGGCACCCTCGAGGGTCGCGACCAAACCGCCGGCCTTGACCGCGGCCACGAGCGTGGTGTGATCCTTCGAGTTGACGGCGTTCTCGATGATGTTCTTGCTTGGGTACATCGCGGCCCCGCCCACCATGGGATCGCTCGCCGCGAAGGTAGTGCCGGCGAGCGCCAATGCGATCGCCGCGGCAGCATTGAGCAGTTTGATTCTCATCGTGAAATCTCCTTCATCCTCATGCTCGCCGCGGGCATCAGCCTGTCTTCCGCCAGCACGGCTTAGAATTCCATACGGGGCGGAATGCCGGATGGATGCAGTCCTGAAGCCGCTTTGGCCGCACCGCACGATTTCCTGTAACATGGCATGCCAGCCGAGGGTCTTGGGGGCAGCAGCGATGAAGGCCGTCGATTTCGACTACGTGCGTGCCGCCAGCATCGCAGACGCGTGCCGCCTGCTCGCCGACGCGGGCGAGGACGGCAAGCTTCTCGCGGGCGGACAGACGCTGGTCCCCTTGCTCGCGATGCGTTTGGCGCGGCCTTCCGTCCTCGTCGACATCAACTTCATCGCCGAGTTGCAGGGCGTCGAACTCGACGGCGAGCAGCTGCTCGTGCGCGCCTGCACCCGCCAGGCGACGGCCCTCGCGGACGCGCGGGTGCAGCACCATGCACCCCTCCTGGCCAAGGCCCTCGCCTTCGTCGGCCACGATCAGACGCGCAACCGGGGGACCGTGGGCGGCAGCCTGGCCAACGCCGATCCGGCCGCCGAGATCGGCCTTGCGGCACTCACCCTCGACGCCGAGGTCCTGGCCCGCTCGTCGGCAGGCGAGCGCCGCATCGCGGTCGCGGAGTTTTTCACGGGTCCCATGACGACCGTGCTCGCCTCGGGGGAATGCCTCACCGCCGTGCGCTTTCCCCGCCGCACGCTGGCCGGCCGCGTCGGCACCGGCTTCCGGGAGATGAGCGCGCGGCAGAGCGACTTCGCCCTCGTCGCGGTGGCGGTCGAGTTGGCACTCGGCACGGACGGGAGGTGCCGCTACCTCGCCTTGAGCGTCGGCGGTGCCGGGCCCAAACCGTTGCGCGTCGATGCGGTCTCGGCACGGCTCGTGGATACCGGGCTCGCGGACAGCGATCTCGACGCGGCGGCCGCGATCGTGTGCCAAGCGATCGAGCCGCAAACGGACATCCTCGCCTCCGCCGGCTATCGCCGCCGCCTTGCCGGCGCCCTCGCCGCCCAGGCACTCGCCGAGGCGCGCGACGAGGCTTTGGACGGAAGGGCCTGAGCCCGCGATGTCGCAGCACGAGATCAGCGTCACCGTCAATTCCAGGTTGCATCGCGTCCGCGTTCCCGCACGCCTCACCCTCGTCGACTTCCTGCGCGACGTGCTGGGCCTCACCGGTACGCATGTCGGCTGCGAGCACGGCGTCTGCGGCGCCTGCTCGGTCCTCCTCGACGGCCGCCCGGTGCGCGCGTGCCTCCTGTTCGCCGTGCAGGCCGACGGTGCGGCCGTGCTTACCGTCGAAGGCTTGGCGCCGGGCGCGGATGCGCTCGGCGTGCTCCAGGATTCGTTCTGGGAAACCCACGCGCTCCAGTGCGGCTTCTGCACCTCGGGCATGCTGATCGCGGCCCATGCCCTGCTGCAGGAGACCCTCAATCCCACCCGCAAGGAGATCCGCACGGCGATCGGGGGCAACCTCTGCCGCTGCACCGGCTACAAGCAGATCGTCGACGCCATCGAGCTCGCCGCCGAGCGCTTGCGCAGCACCAACGAGGCGAGGAGCGGGCATGGCGCCAACCCCTGAGCCGGCACATGGCTTTCGCTACATCGGGCGCAAGCGGCGGGCCAAGGAGGATCGCCGCTTCCTCGCAGGGCAGGGCCGCTACGTCGCGGACATAGCCCTCCCCGGCATGCTCCACGTGGCACTCGTGGCGAGCCCCTATCCGCGCGCCCGCATCCTCGCGATCGACGCCGCCGCGGCTTCGGCGGTCCCGGGGGTGAGGACGGTCTTGAGCGGAGAGGAGCTGGCGCGGGCCACGGAGCCGCTCTTGAGCGGGCTCGATCTGCCCAAGGTGCACCGCTATCCGCTCGCCGTCGGCATGGCGCGTTACGTCGGCGAGTGGGTCGCCGCCGTCGTGGCCGAGACGCGTCACATTGCCGAGGATGCGGCGGAGCTCGTGCAAGTGGACTACGAGCCCCTGCCGCACGCGGGCGACCCCGAAGCGGCCCTTCTCCCGGATGCGCCCCTCGTCCATCCCGAGCACGGCAGCAACGTCCTCTACCGCCGCAAGTTCGTCTGGGGGCCGGTCGAGGAGGATTTCGCCGCGGCCGACCGCCGCCTCGCCTTCCGCGCGCGCTGGCACCGCAGCTCGACCGTGCCGATCGAGACCTTCGGCGTGCTGGCGCGCTGGGACCCGGCGGCGGGCCTGCTCGACGTCTGGGCCTCGATCCAGATGCCGAAATTCCCCGACCAGCTTGCCTTGTCACTGCGCCTCCCCGGCAACGCGGTGCGCGTGCACTTCGACGTGGACGTGGGCGGCAGCTACGGCGTCAAGCGCGGCATCAAGCACGCGGTCCTCGTCGGCCACTTGGCGCGGCAGCTCGGCTCCCCGGTGCGGCTCATCGAGGATCGCCTCGACAACATGCGCGGCGGGGACGCCCACGGCCCCGACCGCATCTTCGACGTGGCCGTCGCGTTCGATCGTACCGGCGTCGTGCGCTCGCTGCGGCTCCGCGCCCTCGACGACGTCGGTGCTTATGCCGGGCGCGCGCCGCTGCAGCTCGGCAAGCCCGTCGGCGCCATCGTCGGCCCCTACCGCATCAAAAGCGTCGAATACGAGCCGATCAGCGTCCTGACCAACAAGACCGCCCAGGAAGCGGTGCGCGGCTTCGGCCAGGCGCCGACCAACTTCGCGCTCGAGACGGCGATGGACCTCGTCGCCCGCGAGCTCAAGATGGACCGCATCGCGCTGCGCCGGCGCAATCTTCTCGTCAAGTCGGAATTTCCCTACACCATCCCGAGCGGCAGCACTTACGACAGCGGCGATTACGCGGCCGTGCTCGACAAGGCCCTGGCCGCCGCGGGATACGAAGCCCTAGCCACGCGGCGCGATGCGGCTCGTGCGGGCGGGCGGCTCGCGGGCATCGGCATCGCCTGCTGCCTCGAGCCGAGCGGGGGCAATTCGGCCTTCGAGCCGCTCCTCAATCCCAAGAACGAGACCACGACCTGGATGGAGGGCTGCCAGATCAAGATCGATTTGAGCGGTGCGATCACCGCCGCGATGGCGACCTCCTCCTCGGGCCAGGGGCACGAGACCTTGGTGGCGACGGTCGTGGGCGAGATTCTCGAGCGCGATCCCGACGGCATCAGGGTCGTTCATTCCGATTCGCTGGGTGCTTTGCCGAGCAACAGCCCGGTCGGCAGCCGGATGGCGATCATGCTGGGGGGAGCCGCCGCCGAGGCGGCGCGCAAACTGAAGGCAACCCTTCTCGCCATCGCCGCGCACAATCTGGGTGCCGCACCGGAGGCGCTTGCCTACCGCGACGGGACCATAACGGTCGCAGCCGAGCCTGAGCGCGCGCTTGGCTGGGACCAGCTCGTCGCGATCGCGCACCGCAAGTTCCACCAGCTCCCGCCCGGGACGGCGCCCGGGCTGCAAGCGATGCATGTGTGGGAGGTGCCGACGGGGGGTGCGTTGCCGAGTGCCGACGGCCGCATCCAGATGTATCCCTGCTACGCCTTCGAGGCCCATGTGGTCTATCTCGAGATCGACCGCGTGAGCGGGCGCGTTGAGATCGGGAAATACGTCGTGGGCCACGATTGCGGGGTGATGATCAACCCGGATATCGTCCACGGCATGACCTATGGCGGCATCGCGCACGGCATCGGCGCGGCACTCTACGAGCGCTACCTCTACGACGCGAGCGGCCAGCTTTTGAGCGGGTCGTTCATGGACTATCTCATCCCTTCCGCCCACGAGGTGCCCGAGATCGAGATCGTCGATCACACGACACCGTCACCGCTGACCACCTTCGGCCAGAAGGGCTCGGGCGAGGCCGGCTATCTCGGGGCACCCGCGGCCGTGGCGAGTGCCGTCAACGATGCCTTGAGCCCGCTCGGCCTCCACATGGCAACCCTGCCGATGACGGCCGTGCGCCTGGGCGAGCTGCTCGCAGGGTGCGGCGAGGGGGTGCCGTGATCGTCGACTCCCATGCCCATTTCGTCCCTTCGTCCCTGCTCGAGGCCCTCGGGGCGCAGTCCCGCCTGTTTCCCTCCGTCAAGGTCTCGCGCGACGCCGGCGGTATCCGCCTGGCTTTTGCCGGGGCCGAGCCGACGCGGCCGGTCTCGCCCAAGCTGAGCGACATCGCCGAGCGCGAGACGTGGCTCGCGGAGGAGGGGATCGATCGCCAGCTCGTCGGCGGCTGGCTCGACATGTTCGGCTACGAGCTGCCGCCCGACGAGGGGGCGGAGTGGTGCCGCTTCATGAACGAGCATCTGCGCTCGGGCTCGGAAAAGCTCGCGGCACTCGCACCCCTCGCCACGGTGCCGCTGCAAAATGGCGCGCGTGCGGCGGCCGTGCTCGAGGAGGCCCTTGGCGCCGGCTTCCACGGTGCGATGATCGGCACACAGCCGAAAGGCAGCGGCGGCGCCCTCGACGACCCCGACTTGACACCTTTCTGGGAGGCGGCCTCCGCATCGCAAGCCGCGATCTTCCTGCACCCGATGTATGCCTGCGGCGACGACCGTTTGCGCGATTACGACCTCGTCAACGCCGTGGGACGGCTCACGGATACGACGACGGCCGTCGCACGCCTGCTCTTCTCGGGGCACTTGCAACGCTATCCCGGCCTGCGCCTCATCGTCTCCCATGGCGGAGCGGGGCTGCCCTACGCGCTCGGGCGCCTCAAGCGCAACCACGCGATTCATCCCGGCAAATACGCCGATCCGGCCGACGGCTTCAGCCGGCTCTACTTCGATACGGTGCTCTTCGAGCCGCGTGCCTTGCGTTTTCTTTGCGATCTGGCCGGTGCCGACAAGGTCATGCTCGGCTCCGACTATCCCTTCCCGATCGGCGATTCGGCACCCTTGAGGATCGTCGAGAAGACGGCCCTCAGTGCTGTCGAGCGCCGCGCCATCCTCGGCGACACGGCGGCTCGCGTCTTTCGCCTCGCCCCTTGCAGCTGCGGCGCGTGAAAGTCCCAAGCGACGGTTCCAACTATCACGTTCGTGCTATATTGCGGCAGTCGGTCGCGTGCAAGCCGCGCGCGGCGCGCAAGGGAGGGGAACATGCCCGCAGATCTTTTCTGGCTGACGCTGACGACCGCAATGACCGGTCTATTTTGGATACCCTATATTCTCGACCGCATGATGACGCGGGGCCTCATGGGGGCGATGGGCAATCCGAAGCCCGATGCGCCGCCGCAATCCGCCTGGGCCGAGCGTCAGATGCGGGCCCACGCCAACGCGGTCGAGAATCTCGTCATCTTCGCGTCGCTCGTGCTCACGGCGCACGCCTTGGGCATTTCGAACGGGGTGACCGCATGTGCCGTGGTCCTCTATTTCTGGTCCCGGCTCGCCCATTATGTCATCTATACGCTCGGCATCCCCGTGTTGCGCACCTTGAGCTTCGCGGGCGGCTTTGTCGCCCAGGCGATGCTGGTGCTGGCCATCTTCAAGCTGGCGTAGCCGCCGGCACGCGGAGCGCACGGCACTGTGCCGGTCACGGCCGAGGCGCCGGCGCCGCAGCTAAGCCCAGGTCGATGACCCAATAATGGCCCAGGCGGTGGGGGTCGTCGGCGCGGAAGGCGTGCCCTACGCCGGCGTCGCGCGCTTCGGCATCGAGCAGGATGGCGCGATGGCTGGGACTCGCGAGCCAGTCGGCGACGACCTCGGCGCAACTCGTCTCCCCGCCGGCGACCGCTTCCTCGGCGACCGCATAGCGGTAGCCGACGTGGGCGAAGCGCTGCGGCGGCCGGCCGCCGCGGCGATCCGCATGGGAGACCGTCCCGCGCTCGGCGAGATCGTCGGCCAGTCCCTGGGCCGCCTGCATGAGCCTGGCATCGATCTTGACCGGTACAAGTCCCTCGCGCGCGCGTGCCGCATTGACGAGGGCTACGAGCTCCGCCGCCATCGCCGGATCGGGGCTGCCTGCGCGCGCGGCACTCGCGGGGACCACCGCCATCACGAGGCAGGCGAGAAGCAGCAATCGCGTTGCGGCGGCGGCCATGGCCGCAACTGTGGCATGCCCCTTCGTGATGAACAACGAGCTTGCGCACCGGCCGCTGCGTCGGTTTCACCTCATCCTTCAAGACGCCGTCTGCGGCGGCTTCTCAGAGGCTGGCTGGAAATGAACGCGCTAACTTCGATGCATTACCTGCCACGCGTCGTCATTCCCGCGAAAGCGGGAATCCATCGTCGGCCTCGAACCGGGCTTCGGACATGGACCCCGGCTTTCGCCGGGGTGACGAATTGAGCATTGAAAGTGAACGGATCAATTTGAGTCGGATTCTCAGGATGAGGATTGTCGCCCAAGCTGGACAGCCGCGGGGAATTGGGCGAGCATCCGGCAAAAGCGAGCGGGACGCGGGGGTGCTTCATGAAGCCGATCGACTTGGGTGCCGTGACGCTCGAGACCGTGAGCGAGGTCGAGCGCATCGCGATCGACGTCGGCTGGATGTTTCCCGAGGCTCCGCCCGACTGGGTGGAGCTGAACCGCGATTGGCTCGACGCGCGGCTGGTCGAGCCCGCCTCCGGCAAGATCGTCATCGCCATGCAGAGCTACGTCGTGCGCACCCGGCGGCACAACATCCTCGTCGACACCTGCATCGGCAATCACAAGGAGCGCCCCTCGCTTGCCTGGATGCATCGTCTCGACACGGCCTACCTCGAGAACCTGAACAGGATCGGCCTGCGTCCCGAGGACATCGACACGGTGCTCTGCACCCACCTCCACGCCGACCACGTCGGATGGAACACGCGGCTCGTGGACGGGCGCTGGGTTCCGACCTTTCCCAAGGCGCGCTACGTGATGGGCAGGAGCGAGTTCGACGCCTTCGAGGCCCTCCATCGCAAGGCGCCCGCGGATCAGCCCGTGGCACGCGGCGCCTTCGCCGACAGCGTGCTGCCGGTCGTGGCCAGCGGTCAGGCGGACTTCGTCGACGCGGCCCATGTGGTCGAGCGCGAGCTCGGCTTCGGCGTCTGGCTCGAGAGCATGCCAGGGCACACGCCGGGCCACGTCGGCGTGCATGTGCGGGGGCCGCGGGGCCATGCGCTGCTCACGGGCGACGCCATCCACCATCCCGTGCAATTCACGGCCCCCGAGGTCGCCATGGCCGCCGATGCCGATCGTGCGGCCGCCGCCGCCACCCGCCGCCGCATCGCCGAGACCTACGCCGACGGGGACACGATCATCCTGGCAAGCCATTTCCCGCTGCCGACCGCCGGCCGGGTCGTGCGCCATCGCGACCACTTCCGCTTCCGCTGGCTCGATGACTGAGGCGCGCCGCGGCTTCCGTCGATGAGCGCCTTCCAACACCTTCCCTCGCTCTGGCAAAGCTCCGCCCTCCTCGCCGCGGGCGCCGGCATGACCATTGCCGTCTCGCTCGCGGGGAACGCGCTCGGTCTTCTCATCGCAGTGCCGGTCTGCCTCCTGCGCCTGGCGCGGGGCCGGGGTGCGCGCGCGGCGGGGAGCGCCTATGTGAGCTTCTTTCGCGGCGTCCCGCTGCTCGTCCAGCTGCTCGTCGTCTATTATTTCCTCCCCGCCCTCGGCCTCGATCTGCCGCCCTTCGTCGCCGCGGCGATCGGCTTGGCGGTCTGCACGGCGGCCTATCAGGCCGAGAACCTGCGCGGCGGCTTCCTCATCATTCCCGCCGGCCAAATCGATGCGGCGCGCGCCTTCGGCTATAACGGGCTGCAGCGCCAGCGCTACATCCTCATTCCGCAGGCGCTGCGCGCGGCGGCCCCCACGGTCATCAACGAGATGATCCTCATCCTCAAGGCATCCTCCCTCGTCTCGGTCGTCGGCGTCGCCGACCTCATGCGCGTGAGCCAGAACATCGTCGCGCGGGAGCTCGACCCGATCCGCTGGTACACGGCGGCAGCCCTCATCTACCTCGTCATCAACCTGGTCCTGGCCCTGCTCGGCCGTGCGGCGGAGCGCCGCCTGAATGCCGGCTACGCGCGGGGAACCCTTTGAGCTTCGACCCCTCCCTTCTCGCGAGCTACGCGCCGCAGCTCCGCGAGGGGCTCGAGCTTACCGTGGTCATCTGGCTGCTCGGCTCGGCCTTGGCGGTCGCGCTCGGCTTCATGCTCGGTCTCGCCTCCTACGCCGGGGTCGCAGCCCTCGCATGGCCGGTCCGCATCTACGTCGAGTTCTTCCGCGGCACCCCGCTCCTGGCACAGCTCTTCATCGCCTATTACGGCGGGCCCAGCATCGGGATCACGCTCGACGCCTTCACGGTCGGCGTTGCCGGCCTCGGGCTCTACGGGGCGGCCTATTTCGCCGAGATCTTCCGTGCCGGCTTCGCCAGCATCCCGGAGGGCCAGCTCGAGGCCGCGCGCAGCTTCGGCATCCCGCGCATGGCGCGAATTCGCCGCGTGATCCTGCCGCAGATGCTGGTGCTCGTCGTGCCTTCGAGCACCAACCTCCTCATTATTCTCTTGAAGGATACCGCGATTCTTTCGATCGTGACGGTGCCGGAGCTCACCTTTCAAGTCACGGGAATGACGCTCGAGACTTTCAGCTACGTCGAGCCGTTCGCGGCCTTGGCTGCCTTCTATTGGGCGCTGACCGAGCTCGTGGCGTTCCTCGGCCGCCGCGCGGAGCTTCGGCTCGGCGGCTATCTGCGGCCATAGGAGTGGGCCGAATGAGGGAAGCCGTCGCCGAAGCCGGAGCAAAGCCGAGTACACCGCCCCTCATCGAGGCCGTCGGCGTCTCGAAATGGTTCGGCGCGCACCAGGTGCTGAGCTCGGTTTCGTTCGCGGTTGAGCCCTCGGAGGTGGTCTGCATCATCGGTCCTTCCGGCTCCGGCAAGAGCACGCTGCTCCGCTGCATGAATTTCCTGGAGGAGTTCGAGGAAGGCGAAATCTACCTGCGCGGGGTGCCGGTCGGCTACGCGAACAGTGCGGCCGGGCGCCGCATCCGCGACAAGGAGCGCAACCTCGAGACGCTGCGCCGCGACCTCGCCATGGTCTTCCAGCAGTTCAACCTGTGGCCCCACATGACGGTGCTCGACAACGTGGCCCAGCCGCTCATCCTCGTCCACAAGAAGCGGCCCGAGGAGGCGCGCGAGCGCGCGCGGCGCGTGCTCGAGAAGGTGGGCTTGGCCGAGAAGATCGGCGAGTATCCCTTGCGTCTTTCGGGCGGCCAGCAGCAGCGCGTCGGCATCGCGCGCGCACTCGCGGTGGAGCCGGCGGCGATCCTCTTCGACGAGCCGACCTCCTCCCTCGATCCCGAGCTCATCGGCGAGGTGCTGAGCGTGATGAAGGAGCTCGCGCGCGAGGGGCTCACGATGGTGATCGTGACCCACGAGATGCATTTCGCCGCCGAGGTCGCCGACCGCGTGATTTTCCTCGACCACGGCGTCAAGGTGGAGGAGGGTGTGCCGAGCGAGCTCTTCTTTCGCCCCAAGAGCGAGCGGACGCGGCGCTTCCTCGAGACCTGGATCGAGCGCAATTCGCTCTTTCTCGATCGGCCCGGTACTGCGTCGCGCCCGCACCCGGCGCCATGACGGCAACGAACGCTTCAACAGGGGAGTACGCCATGACGAAACAAGATCACGGATTTCTCGGACGCCTGTTCCGGCCGGTCGCGGCTTTCCTCGCCGTGACGCTCTTGGCCGCGGCGGCGCCGAGCGCCTGGGCCGAGAGCGTGCTCGACGAGGCCAAGGCGCGGGGCGAGCTGGTGCTCGGCACCGAGCTGCAGTACGCACCCTTCGAATTCACCGACAACGGCAAGCCGGTCGGCTACAGCGTCGACCTCATGGACCTCGTGGCCGCCGATCTGGGGGTGAAGCTGCGCTACGTCGACATCCCGTTCGCGAGCGTGCTGCCCGGGCTCGACGCCAAGAAGTTCGACATGGTCGAGGCGACCTCTACGATCACCAAGGCGAGGATGGAGCGCTACTACTTCACCTTGCCGATCGCGGACGCGACCGTGGCGCTCGTCAAGCGCAAGGGCGACAGCTCGGTCATGAAGCCCCAGGACATCGCGGGCAAGATCGTCGGCGGCACCAAAGGCTCGGCGCAGACGAAGCTCCTGCAGGATTACGTGCAGACGCTCCCCGGCGGGGTCCAGGAGATCAAGGAGTACATCGGCAGCCCGAACGCCTATGCCGATCTCGAGGCCGGCAGGATCGTCGCCGTCGCGGGCTCGCTGCCCAACCTCGCCTATCTGGTGAAGACGCGGCCCCAGAGCTTCGAGCTCGTGCTGCCGCCCTTCGGGCCCAAGGCCTATCTCGCCTGGCTCGCGCGCAAGGACGACGCCTCCAAGCCCTTGATCGATGCCATCGACGCCTCGCTCCTGAAATTGACCAAGAGCGGCAAGATCAAGGAGCTGCAGCTCAAGTGGTTCGGCGTGGCGGTCGAGCTGCCGACCGACGGCGTGCCCGCCCCGCTCTATTGACGCTCCAGGTGCGGCGTTCGAGCGTCACCCCCCTCCCCGCCCTCCCTCTCATGGGGGGAGGGGGAATGCATCGCATGGCAACAAACTTCCCCCTCCCCCTCGAGGGGGGAGGGTGGGGTGGGGGTGTGTGGTCGGAGCACGGTCGCAGGGCAGCAGCGCGCTCGCGCGATAGCGCACGCGATTCTGCGGGGCGGCGGTGAGCGATCTCCCCCTCGAGCGGCTGATGAATCCGCGCTCGATCGCGGTCGTGGGTGCGTCCGAGCGGGCGGACGCGATCGGCACGCGCGTCATCAAGAACCTTCGCCTCATGGGCTATCGCGGCCGCATCCATCCGGTCAATCCGCGCTATGGCGAGATCGCGGGGCTCGCCTGCTTCCCTTCGCTTGCGGCCATCCCCGAGTGCCCCGATGCCGCCTTCCTCGCGGTCCCCGCAGCCCAGGGGCCGGCCCTCATGGACGAGGCCGCCGCCTGCGGCATCCGTGCCGTCTTCATCAACGCCAACGGTTACGCCGACGGCGGCGCCGAGGGTGTGGCTCTCCAGCGCCGCGTCGAGGCCGTGGCCAAGGCGCACGGCATCGCCTTAGCCGGGCCGAACAATCTCGGGCTCGTCAACGTCCACGACCGGGCGGCGATCTGGACGCCGCGCTACATGGGCGAGATCAGGCAGGGACCGCTCGCCCTCGTCTCGCAAAGCGGGTCGATCGCCATCGCCCTTGCCGAGGACGAGCGCCGCATCGGCTTTGCCTATCTCGTCACGACCGGAAACGAGGCGGTCCTGGGGGTGGCCGATTACCTCGGCCATTTCGCGCGCGACGAGCGGGTGGGCGTCATCCTCCTCTACCTCGAGACCATCCGAAACCCTGCCGCTTTCGCCGCAGCCGCCGAGCAGGCGATCCGCCACGGCAAGCGCATCGTCGCCCTCAAGCTCGGCAGCAGCGAGGACGGCAGGGCCCTCGTCCAGGCCCATACCGGAAGCCTCGCCGGCGAGGACCGCCTCTACGACTCCTTCTTCAAGAAGCTCGGCATCCACCGCGTGCGCGACCTCGACGAGATGCTCGAGACCGCGGTCATGCTCGCGGCCTATCCGACCCCGCCGCCTGCCGCCGATTTCGTCGCGGTGACGCTCTCGGGCGGGGAGGCGGCCCTCATCGCCGACGTGGGCCACGAGCTCGGCATCGACTTCGCCCCGCTCTCGGCGGCGACCGTCGCACGGCTGCGCCCGGCCTTTCCCCCCTATGCCACGATCCGCAACCCGCTCGACGCCTGGGGCCTCGGCTTCACGCCGGAGCGCTTCAAGGCCGTGCTCGAGGCCATCGTCGCCGACCCCGCGATCGGCACCATCGCCTTCTCGGTCGACGCGCCCGGTGCGGGCGGGGGCGACGTGCCCTATGCCTGCATCATGGCCGAGGCTTGCGTCGCGGCAGCACGTGCAAGCGGCAAGCGCCTCGTCTTCTTCAACAACGTGACCGGCACCGGCCCCAACGGCGAGGTGCGCGCCATCCTCGATCGCGCGGGCATCCCCTTTCTCTCGGGCATCCGCACCGCCCTCGCCGCCATCGGCCATTACGTCCGGCCCCCTCCGGGGGCCGGGATTCGTTTGGCAGCCGTGCCCTCGACCTGGAGCGAGGCGGCACTCGGCGGGAGCGAGGTCGAGCGCTTCCGCCTCCTCGCCGAGGCAGGCCTGCCCATGGCCGAATGCGTGCCCGTCGCCTCCGCTGCCGAAGCGGTCGAGGCGGCGGCACGGCTCGGCTATCCCGTCGTGCTCAAGGGCTCGGCGCGAGAGCTTCCGCACAAGAGCGACCGCGGCCTCGTCCGCCTCGGGCTTGGCGACAGGGCGGACGTGGCCGCGGCCTACGACGCGGTCGCGGCACTCCTCGCCAAGGCGCTCGCACCGAATGCCCCGCGCGAGATCTATCTCCAGCCCATGGCCGCACCCGGGGTCGAGCTTATCCTCGGCGTGCGCAACGAGCCGGGCTTCGGCAGCTTCGTCGTCGCCGGGATCGGCGGCATCTTCGTCGAGGTCATCGCTCAGGCGAGCCTGCGGCTGGGCCCGGTCGACGAGGCGGAAGCCCTTGCCATGCTGCGCGAGACGCCCGCGGGCCGGCTCCTCGCGGGTGCCCGCGGCAAGGGTCCCTACGACACCGCCGCGGCGGCGCGCGCCCTCGCCGCGCTCTCGCAGTTGGGTGCCGC
This sequence comes from Alphaproteobacteria bacterium, assembly GCA_035516655.1. Classification (GTDB taxonomy): domain Bacteria; phylum Pseudomonadota; class Alphaproteobacteria; order JACZXZ01; family JACZXZ01; genus DASPPM01. The sequence continues at coordinate 15,327 of DATJAC010000344.1, forward strand.
TGCCCTCGGCACGCTCGCGAGCCTCGAGATCAATCCCCTCATCGTCCACGAGACGGGCGTGATCGGCGTCGACGTTCTGATCGAGGCCGCCGCCCCTGCCAAGCAGGAGACTGCAGCATGACCTACGAATGCCTCCTCTATGCCGTCGACGACCGCGTGGCGACCCTCACCCTCAATCGCCCCGAGCACATGAATGCGCTGAGCCTGAAGCTCGTCGAGGAGATCATGACCGCCGTCGCCGAAGCGGACAGGGACCCCGAGGTGCGCGTCCTGCTCATAACGTCGGCGGGCGGCAAGGCCTTCTCCGCGGGTTACGACATCAAGGAATCGGCGCTGCAGCCCAAGCGCGGCCTCGTCGAGTGGCGCGCGCGCATGCAGCAGGACATCCGCTTCACCTATTCGGTGTGGGACTGCAGCAAGCCCGTGATCGCCGCGATCGACGGCTTCTGCCTGGCGGGGGCCCTCGAGTTCGCCATGTGCTGCGACATGCGCTACTGCTCGGACGATGCGAGGCTAGGTGCGGTCGAGGCGCGCTTCTCGAACGGCATCGCCACCATGATCATGCCCTGGCTCGTCGGCCAGCGCGCGCGCGCCCTCATCTACACGGGCGACGTCATCGACGCGGCCGAGGCCTTCAGGCTCGGCCTCGTCGACAAGGTCTTCCCCAAGGCGAGCCTCGCCCAGGAGACGCGCAAGATCGCGCGGCGGATGTCGAGAGTCGCCCTCGACTGCCTCAAATGGAACAAGCGCGCCATCAACCAGACCTTCGAGACCATGGGCCTGCGCACCGCCATCCAATACGCCTCCGAGGCCGCGGCCATCATGGACGCCGCGAGCTCGCCCGAAGCCGAGAAGTTCCACTCGATCCGCCGCAAGGACGGCCTCGCGGCCGCCCTCAAGTGGCGCGCGGAGCAGTTCGCACCGTACGAGTGATCTCCACCGCTCTCTTCGTGCCATGCCGCGAACTAAACTTCTTGGATCGCAAAGAGCACTCGCACTCTCAAGCCCGGACTGTTGTCCGAGAGCTGTACGGTCGTTTTATGCAGCGCGGCGATTGCGGCCACCAGGCTCAGGCCCAAACCGCTGCCCGGCGTCGAGCGGCTTTCTTCCAGTATTATGGCGCAAGCGCCCCAAGAAATCGGCCGGCCGCCGACCCTGCGCGCGCGGGGGGTCGCATGGCACGCCCCTCCGACCTGCATCTCACCTCTCCAGTCCCAGAGAGGGACGTAACAGATAGGATCGAGGCATAAAAAGGCTTGGGGCGTTTGTGCCAAGATGCCGACGCACTTCGGCCGTAACGACAATCCGTGAGCCGGGACCAGCGGAGGGAAGAGATGTCGGGATTGGTTCGGACTCTGGGTGCCCTCCTGGCGCTCAAATCAAATCGGGGCGTTAGCGCCATCGAGTACGGCTTGATTACGGCGCTGATCTCGGTCACCATCGTCGTAGCCGTGGCATCGATCGGCACGCAGCTGACGCTGACTTTCAACATGCGTGCGACCGATCTCGGCACTTCGCCGCACTGAGCTGTCGCTTTGGCTGTCTTCGCCCCGTTTTAGCCGGCGACACGGCCTCCAGGCCCTCAGAGTGGGCAACCTCTATCTCAGGAAGGACAAGCGGGCATGGCCTTGAAGCGCAACTTTGAACGGGCATTCGAGCTCGATTGATGCGCGCGCGGGGCCTCGCTCGGCAAACTGCGGCGCGCCGACGCTGCTGCTGCCCGAAGGCATCGTCGCGGCTTGGGGAAACCGCGGAATTTGCGCATGCCATTTCTCCGAGGCGAATTCAATGATCCGCGTTCCCAACGTCTTCCATTTCATTTTCGGGTTCCGACCGCAGACGGAACCCTTTCACCTCATGCATTACCTCTGCCTCGCCTCCTGCATCGGCGTCAACCGGCCGGATGCGGTGTTCTTCCACTGCCAGCACGAGCCTTGGGGCGAATACTGGGAGCGCATCCGCCCCGCGCTCACGCTTCGTCACATCGAGCCTGATCCGTTCATTGCCTCGTTTCGCTACAAGGACCCCATGCTGGAGCGCTTCCGCTACGCCCATTTCACCGATGTGGCGCGACTCAAAATCATCGCCGAGCATGGCGGAATCTACGCGGACATGGATACGGTGTTCGTCTCGCCCCTCTCGCCGCTCTTCTTCGAGCGCTCGTTCGTCATGGGCAAGGAGAAACCGGACTTCGGCGACGCCGCCGCCAGGGAAGCAGGAGGCTCCTTATGCAATGCCTGGATGATGGGAGAGCCGGGTGCGCCTTTCGCCCTGGAGTGGCTCGCGCGGCTCGAGGAAACCTTCGACGGAAGCTGGAATGCCCATAGCTGCCTGGCTCCCTACCGACTCAGCCGTGAGCATCCGGATTGGATTCACGTTGAGCCGGAAAGATCCTTCTTCTACCTCGATTTCGCAGGCGCCGGCTTGCGCGACCTCTTCGAAGGCCGCATCACCTCGCTCGACGGCATCTACAGCATTCACCTCTGGAGCCATCGCTGGTGGGACGTGAGGCTCCGCGGTCCGATTCGCTTTCACGCGGGACGCCTGACTCCTGGCTATGTGCGCCACGCCGCCACCACCTACGCCGAGGTCGCGCGCAAGTTCCTGCCCGCCGATCTCGGCCGCCAGGACATGCTGACTTGGACGGGCGAGCGCTTGCGGGCTGCGATCGAGGATGCCTTATGGAGCGTCATCGGCCCGCCGGGGCGGCTGGAACGGCGCCTGCGCCGGATGCGGAGCCGAAGAGACAAGCGCCTCGCCCGAATGACGAAGCCTCAGGGGCAGAGCTGAACGCGGCACGAAGCGCTCGCAACCCTTGCTCTGCCTCTCCCAGGAACGGCGAGACCATGCGTGAGCGGTTGATCAATGCCGGGCTGGTTGCGGTATCCCTCCTGGTGGGATATCTGGCGCTCGACTTCGGCCTTTTCCATCACGTCATCGACAGGATCCCGCTGCGATTGAGCCAGCACCTCGGGAAGGTAAAGGTCTTCGGACAAAGCTCGAAGGCGGGCCCCATTCCCCACGACTACGTCGCGATCTTTGGCGATTCTTACGCCGCCGGCGCCGGTGACTGGCTCATCGCGGTCGGCGATCACGGCAACCCGGACTTCCAGGCGACGCATGTGCTGCATCATTTGAGCGGACGCGATGTCGTCACCTTCGGCGCCGTCGGCACCGGCACCTTGCAGAACATGGTCGTCGAGCCCGTCAAGACCTTCGAGAGCATCAACATCGGCAGTGCCTTCCACCTCGATCCGCCGAAGCGGATCTTTGCCTACTTCTACGAGGCCGCCTGCTTGAGCCGCAATCTCCACGAGATACGCGAGCTTCTCCGCGGCACGAACGGCCGTCCGAGCGAGGAAGCCGTCGCCGCCTACGTGCGCGAGGTGGCGGCGGAGGAAAGCGCGCGCGTCCGCCACGGATGGTATCCGTGGAAGAACGCCTTCCTCTTGGACTTCGTCCTCAACCTCCTGCGCTACGATTGGCATCAGCTCTGGGGCAGAAATCCCCCCGTGCCGCGCTTCCACCCGGCGCCGGCCGGCACGGTGACCGCTGCGCGCATCGGCGGCCGCAGGGTCGAGCTCCCCGACGGCCTGCAAGGCCCGGATCTCGAGCTGACGCCGGAGCAGACCTCGATCGGCGTCGAGGTCTTTCGCGCGACCTTGAGGTTTCTGCGCGACTATTTCCCCGGCGTGCCGGTCACGGTCGTATACATCCCCGCCGTGCTGAGCGCCTATGACGTCGTCTCGGACAAGGTATCCGTCGCCGTCCAACCCCATGCTTCACCGAGATATCAAATTGTGCGCGACGCGACGGAGGTGCCGGCACGCAGCGACGAGATCTGCCGTTTGATCCAGGCCGAGGCGGCACGCCTGGGTGTCGGGTTCCTCGATACGCGCAGCGCCATGCGCGCGGCAAGCGCCAAGGAGCAGCTGCACGGCCCGCTCGATTGGGACCACCTCAACCGCTACGGCTATACCACGCTCGCCGAGGTCCTCGCCAAGTCTCTCGTGGCAGGCAACGTCACGGGGAGTTGCGCGCAGCTCGCAATACATTGATCCTCGCGCGATCCCGTCCGAACCCCTTCCGCCGGGTCTTCGGCTGTTCCGGGGCGTCATGCGCCTCCTCGCGATTTCCGCCATCGGATGCTCCGTCGGCTATCCGGGATGTCGTTTTGGCTCCGCTGCGGCGGATATGGATCGGCCGGCGGGTCACTGCCCACTCTGACCCAGGTCACACCCATCAACGCGGTGCAGGCGCCTCCAGTCGATCCGCGTCGGCCCGGCACGAGCCAGCCGCGCGCGAAGCGCCGGTGGCGCTCGCACGATCGTTCAAGACGCGGGTTGTCGAGCCGCATAGCCTGGGCGACGAACTCGGTCGGCCAGCCGGTGGCGCGTGACGCTCGAGCAAAGCACCGCATTCTTCGTTTTCTCCGTTGTCGCGGCGTCGACACCGGGGCCAAGCAACATCATGCTGACCGCGACCGGTGCCGTTGCCGGGGTGGGGCGTGGGCTTCCCTGTCTCTTCGGCGTCGCCGCGGGGATGGGCCTCTTGATTTTCAGCGTGGCCATGGGGGTCGGGTTTCTCGTCCTCGGCCACCCCGCAATTCTGCAGCTGTTCAATTGGCTTGGGGCGGCGTTTCTGCTTTGGCTGGCTTGGAAGATCGCACGTTCGGAGAGGAGTGCCGCGAGCGCCGAGCGAAAGCCCGTCGGCTTTCTGGGTGCCGCCTTGTTCCAGTGGATCAATCCGAAATCCTGGCTGGTGAGCACCAGCGCCGCCGGGACTTACCTTCGCGGCGATGTCGACAGTGCGGTGCTTCAGGCGACGATCTTCGCGGCCCTCTTCGTCGCGGCCGCCCTTCCGAGCGGCTTCCTGTGGCTCGCTTTCGGCGCCTCCATGCAGCGCCTCCTCAGCAGCGCGCGTGCCGCGCGCATCTTCAACGTCGTCATGGGCGCCACCCTGGCCGCTTCGGTCGTCCTGATCCTCTGGTAATGGGGTGCTGCCGCGGCACGGCCGGCGCGGACCGTCACTTGGGCCGAGGCCGCGCGAGCGCCCGGAATTGCGACGGCGAGAGGCCGTAAGCCGCCCTGAACATGCGCGTCATGTGGGCTTGGTCGGCAAAGCCGGCATCGAGGGCGATGGGTGCCAGGGCCTTGCCGGCGGCTATCTCGCTGCGGACGAGATCGAGGCGGCGCATGAGGAGATAGCGGTAGGGGCTCGTGCCGTAGCGTCGGCGGAATTGGCGCGTAAGCGAAAAGCGGCAATGGCCGCTCACCTCCTCGAGCTCGGCGGAGGAGACGACGCGCGTCTTCGCCGCTTCCAGAAACTGCCGCACGCGCTCGACGGCGAGGATGTCGCATGCCGCGCGCCGCCGCCTGTTCCGGACGGACGAGTCCGCCAGCAGGAGGCCGCGGGCGAGACCCTCGATCAGCTCGTCGACGGCCAATGGCTCGAGTGCTGTGGGGAAGGAGAGGAAAGCGTCGGCGATCGCCTTGGCCAGAACCGGGTTCGACGACACCGGCTCCCTCATGTAGGGGAGGGCCACGGCTGCGCCGCAGAGCGAGCGGGCGGCATCCGCGACCCTGCTTGGTGCGAGGTAGACGATGCGGTAGCCGAAACCCGCCTCCGAGCCCGCGCGCCCGTCGTGGGTCTCGTCGGGATGCAGCACCACGACTTGCCCCGGCAGGCTGGTTCTTGTGGCGCCGCGGTAGTCGAAGATTTGGATGCCGAGATCGGTGATGCCGATCGCGTAGCTGTCGTGACGGTGCTTGGTGAACGGGCACCCGCCGAACCAGGCGCGCAGTAGCTCGACTCCGCCGCCGGGAGGCGTGCTGCAGGTCCAATCGCCGTCAGCTCGGCCGCATGCCTCTTCGAGGCCTTCCAAGCTCGACGGTTGCAAAGGAGTCGCCATGTCGATCCACGATCCGGGGGCCCGCCGCCTGCCGCTCGAGCAAGGAGCCCGGGCGGTCGCCTGGCGTCTCCCTCGGCCGTGCCGCCGAAGGAAGCGCTAGCCCCTCATAGCAAAGACGAGGATCGGCTGTCTTGGCAAGGGGGCTTGGTTGGAAAGTCCGCTTCGGCGCAAGAGAAGCGGCACTCGAATGAATTCACCGCCGGCTCGGGAGTCATCCGGGATATGACGGCTGATCTGAATCAATGACGACTGCCGGTGCGCGCTGCAATCTGGCCTG
>DATJAC010000345.1:0-16398 GCA_035516655.1 Alphaproteobacteria bacterium
CTGTAGTTCGACCGCGTCCAGGCTTCGGCGAATTTCTCCCAATGGAGCGGGCCCGGGAGCGCAAAGGGATGCGCAAATATCTCGGGCGTCGTGCGCAGGGACAGAGATGCGACCCAGAGAAAGGGACCACCCGCAAGCACCGTGTAGAGCAGCAGGAAGAGGAGCAGCGGCGAGCGCCGCAGATGAGCGAGCCATAGGTTCCCGGGCGCCGCCATGCAATCAATACTCCAAGCGATCGCGGGAGCGCAGCACGTGCGTCATCGCGAAGACGAAAGCGAGGATAATGATGAACCACAGGACCGCGATCGCCGAGGGATAGCCGAGATCGAAGGTGTTCCAGTCGAAGGCGCGCTTGTAGACGTAGGTCGACACCGTCTCGGTCGACCACAGCGGGCCGCCGCCGGTCATGATCCAGACGAGATCGAAGATCATCATCTTGCCCACGAAGGAAAGAATGAGGAGGTTCACGATCGTCGGCCGCAGCATCGGGATGATGATGTAGACGAGCTTGGCGAGCCAGCCGCAATTGTCGAGCTCGGCAGCACCCAGCACTTCCGCCGGCAGCGCGTAGAGCGCGGCCAAGAAGACGATCATGTTGAAGCCGAGCCATTTCCAGATGTGCGTCGCCATCACCGACCACAGCGCCGTATGGGGATCGCCGAGCCAGGACTGCTCGAAGGCACCGAGGCCGATCGAGCGCAGGATGAGGTTCGCGAGGCCCCAGTCGTAGTCGTAGATCCACACCCAGATGATGCCGACCACGACGTAGGACATCAGCACGGGCGTGAACCACACGACCCGCAGCAGCTTCGCGAATGGCGCTCCGGAAAAGAGGCAAAGGGCCAGGAGCAGTCCGCCGACGACGTCGACGACGGTGGCGACGACGGTAAAGATCGCGGTATTGCCGACCGCCTTCCAGAATACTTCATCGTCGAAGAGGAGGGCGCGGAAATTGGCGAGGCCCACGAAGAGCTGGACGTTGTGGGGCCCTATGGTGTGGATGCTGTTCCAGAAAGTGCGCAGCACCGGATAGACGGTGAAACTGGCATAGAGGAGAAAGGCGGGTGCCAAGAAGACGAGGAGCGTCGCGGGGCGCGCGTGGCGCGCGCCCACCTCCGCTCCTCGAGCGGCGCGCCCCCGGAGCCTCGCGAGGCGCGCCGCCACCGCCGTCCCGCGTGCCCGCTCGGCAGCCCGCTCAGCCCTTGTAGCAGCCCTCGTTCATCTTCTTCGCCGTCTCCTCGACCGTGAGCAGGCCGCCAGGGAAGGCGCTGTTCAGGACCTGCCCGAAGCTGTCCTTGCACTTGCCCTGGACGAAGTCGAGCGGTTGGCCGATGAAATAGTCCTCCCCCTTCTGGCGCTCCATGAGCTCGGTGAAATAGGCGGCATGCGGGCCGCTGAAAGCTTTCACGTCGGCCTTGATACCGGTCTGCAGGTAGACCGTCTCGATCCACATCTTGCCCATCTCGGGCGTCGACATCGCATTGAGAAACTCGGCGGCGACGTCCTTATGCTTGCTCGCGGCATTGATGGCGAAGCTGGCGCCGATGCCGGAGGTCTTGCACTTGTTGCAGGCGCCGCCGTCCATCGCCGGATATTGCATGATGCCGAGCGGGAAGTCCGGCGGCTGTCCGCCCTTGTCCACCGGCACGAAGGCGCGGCCGGTGTACCAGCTGCCCATCGGCAGGATCAGCGCGCCCGGGTTCGAGTAGAAATAGTAGTGGGATTCGCCGAGCTTGAGCGTCATGAAGTTCTTGGGATAGGCGCCCGCGTCGACGAGCTCCTTGGTCCATTTGAGGACGGCGATGACGCGCGGATCCTCGAAGGACAGCTTGCCCGTCCACAGCTTCTTGTAGTCGTCCTTGCCGAGCTTGCGTAGAAGCGCCTCGCCGACGACATAGGCGCCGGGGTAGGGCCGGTCACCGACCCCCTGTGCTATCGGCGTGATGCCGGCGGCCTTGGCCTTCTTGACGAGGTCGAGGAATTGCGCCTGGGTGAATTGCGCGTTGGCCGGCAGCTCGACGCCGAGCTTCTTGAGCAGCGCCTTGTTGTAGTAGAGCTCGTTGGTGTAGGCCTCCTGCGGGATGCCGTAGGTCTTGCCGTTATGGACCCAGACCGCGCGCGCCCAGGGCTCGATATTGTTCCAGTTGACGAGATCGTCGAGCGGTGCGAGATAGCCCGCATCGACATACTCCGTCCAATCCGGCTCGACGTAGAAGACGTCGGGCCCCTGCCCGGCCGGCAACGCCGTCTTCAACGCGGCCAGCATCGGGTTCTTCTCGTACCACGTGATCTTGACGTGGACCCCCGGATGCGCCGCCTCGAGGTTCTTCGCCGCGCGCTCGCGGAACGCGACTTTGGCGTCTTCGTCGGCCTCGTGGCTCCAGACATTGATCGTCACATCCTCGGCCAGCACGGTCCGCGCGGCACCGAGTGCCAACAGCAGAGCGGCCGCGGTCAGGCCAAATCTTGCGATATTTTTCGAGTTCATCGTACCTCCCCCGGTCGCGTCCCGCCGTGGCGTAGCGACCATTCCCCCACCCTTCGCCGCGGCGGATGCGCGGCAGGGTCTCGTACCCGTGCCGACTGTAGCCAAAGCCGGCGCCTTGAGCAACCGGATCGCGCCTCGGCGGCCGTCCTCAGCGCAGCACGGTATCGCCCGGCGACCCCGGCATACGCAGCGCGGAGCCAATTCCTCAGGGCTTGGCGCCGCAGGCGGCGAAGCTCGCGCAGAGATGATCGAGGCGGACGGTGAAGGGCAGGAAGACGACCGACACGGTGAGCGATTCGAGCATGAAGCGGCCGTCGTTGGTCAAGGTGACGTCCGCCGGACGGGGAGCATCGTCCGGATCGCCTTCATCGCTCGATTCGCCCTTGAAGCCGGCGAGCGGCCTTAGGATGAGCCGGAGATGGATCAGGCCGTCCTCGCCGCCGACCGCGGCCACGCTCGCGGCCACGTCGAAGCGGCGCGCGCCGTCGTAAACCGGGACCGTGAATTGGCTGCCGGGCTTGGGCGGCTTGCGGCGCAAGGCCTCGCGGATGACGGCGACGGCCGAGATGGGGTCGAGGACGTTGCGCCGGAAGCTCTCGGCAAGCTCGGGCTTGTGGCTCGTGTCCTCCTTGCCGCGCTCGGCGAAGAGGGCCCCGTCGCGCGGGACGAAGCCCATCTCGACGCGGCGCTCGCGCCATTTGCGGATGTCGTAGCGGGCGCCGTAATGCCGGGGCAGGGCCGAGCCGTCGCGCGCGAAGCGGCCCTCGACCTCGGCACTCCCGCGGAAGCGGGTGAGCCAGCGCGCCAATCCCTCGGTCTCGATCGCGATCTCGCCGCGATAGTCGGCAGCGGCCTCGCTCAGCATGAAGCGGATCTTTGCCGCCGGAAGCCCGGCCCAGCTCGCCCGGTAGAAGACGATCGCCTCCTCGGCTCGGGCGGAGGCAGCCGTGCCCGCGCTCAAGAGGATAAGCAGGAGAGCGGAGGCGGCAGCACTGCGGCGGATCGGCATGGCGCAGTATAGCCGCCGGCAGCACGCCATGGTGAGTGCCGCGAGGCCGCTTCGGCACCGCCTCAGTGGGGTCAGGGCCTGAATTTCTGCTTCCTACCCTTGCCAGACTGCCAACGCGGCAGACGGATCGTCGGAAAAGGGCCAAAAGCGGCCATTGTTCCTTCGATGCTCAAGCTTGCGCGGCGACGATGAAGAGGTGCATTTTTCGTGGCAGCGCGAGTCACGTGGGGACGCAGGTTGAACCGGCTCTTTCTTCTTCACCAAGGCCTTATGGACCGCCATTCGCACTATTACGGCGAGGCTTTGGGCTGGCGCGAGGCGTGCCGCGAGTGCGGCGTGACCCTGCATCTTTATGTCAATCGCGAGACCGATCCGGCGCTCGTCGCGGAGCTGTCGGCCGTTCCCGCCTTTCCCTATGCCACCGACGTGCTGCTCGAAACCGACACGTTGTGTCAGCAACTATCCGACTTCATCACCGTCTCGGAAAGCTTCGCGCAAGGTTGCCGCGCGCTCGAGCGAGACGGCATCGACGGGACCGACGTGGCGGTAGTCACCTACGGCTCGGAACGCGATCTATACGGCGCCGCACTATGGCTCGAGCGACGCCCGGTCCCGCAACGCCCCAGTTTCGTTTTCATTTTTTACCAGCCGGATTTCAATTGGACGATCGATCGCGAGCGCAACAGGCTCGATGGCGACTTCTCACGCATGCGCTATGGCATGAAGCGCCTGCGCGCGGTCCTGCCCGCCGAGAAACTGGTCGTCTATGCGACCACGGTAGGTTTGGCAAAGGCGCTTGAGCCGATCATCGATTATCCCTGCGGGGTGTGTCCGCTGCCTACCTATTACGGCGATGCCGGCGCGCTTGCGGCGTCCGGAGCGCGGGACGAGACGCGGGTGAACGTGCGCCTTCCCGGCGAGTTTCGGATCGAGAAAGGTGCTGAACTCGTCGTGCCCGCGATACTGCGTATTGCGGAGCTTCGGCCCGGCATCACCTTTGCGCTGCAAATCTATCGCGAGGATGTGGCGCGCTTCGTCGCCGAAAAGCTGGCGCCGCTCGACTCGGGGCCCTCGCGGTGCGTCGTCGAATTCGGCCAGCTCGATCACGCGGAATATCAGCGTCGCCTGGTGCGGAGCGACATCATTCTGCTTCCCTATGTCTGGTGGCGCTATGCCTTGCGCAGCTCGGGGGTGTTCTCCGAGGCAGTGGGCTTCGGTCTCGTCACCGTAGTGCCCAATCGAACGTGGATGGCGGATTGCCTGCAGAACGGCTGGGGTGCCGGCGTGGCCTTCGGCGAGCCGACGGTCGAGGATATCGCCCAGGCGGTGCTCACGGCACTCGGCGACTATCCGGTGCTCAAAGAACAGGCGGGACGCCGATCCGAGGAGTGGCGCCGCGGAAACTGCGCCGCGGCGGTGATCGACCAGATCATCCGGCGGACCCGAGTCCAGGAGCAGCCGTCGAGCGTCGGAGGACCGGATTATGTCATCTCCTGAAAGTCTGACCCGAAAATAATCCATTCATTTTCAATGCACGATTCGTCACCCCGCGAAAGCGGGGGTCCATGTTTGAAGCCCGGGATCTGACCGAGAATGGATTCCCGCTTTCGCGGGAATGACGATGGGTGGTGGCCAATGCATCTAAAACAAAGCACTCATTTTCGGGCCGGCCTCTGAGGAGGGCGCGGCAACGCGATCAGACGGCATCTCAATGCCCTTTGATTGCCTGTGACGGGGCGCGCGGCGAGGCGCGACACCCTGCGCCTGGCCGCGTGCCGGTTGTCATTGCATGAGCCGAGCGTGAAACCGGGCGTTCGGGAGACCATCTTCCGTGCTCCGTCGGAGGCGGACGGTCCGCTACCGCGGGTGCCGGTCGCTAGCTCGGCGCCGAGCGCTCATGGCTGCGGGTCGGGCGGAAAGGGGAGAATTCACGCCGGCGATGCGGCGTTCATGCAGCGGGCGCATGTCTCTTAATGGGTCAAAATGCGAAGTGACCAGCTGACCAATCGATATCCATTAAGAGGCCGGAACCGGACTCACCCTGACCGGCTTCATTCGTGGCAAAAGTGCCAGGAGCGGTCATGGCACCTACGGGATATCGCTTGAGGAGGTAGAGAAACCGTTTTAGACGCGATTCGAGAAGATGGATGACCAGCGTGGATAGATTGCCGGCATCTTTCCCGCAAGGCATGACGCCGGTTATCGGCCCTGCAAATCTCCGCGGAAATCTTGGAAAACGTCGCGCCAGTCATCCGGGGGAGTGGAAATTTCGACTTGGCTTCGCCTTCCAGCCCTCACTTCGAACATTGCGAGGCCTGCACCTCGCAACCCCTGCCGCCGCCGTCCGCGCACTTGCTCTGGGCGTCCGCGCGCGCCTGCTCCTCGCTATCGCCGAGGCCCCAAAAGGGGGTATCGCCGTCGGTTGCGGCCACAGCACCGCATTTGTCGTGGAACCACACCATCACTTCGCAGTCGTCGCCATGCTCTTTGCAGTTCTGCATGGCGGTGCTCTCGGCCTTTGCCCGGCTGTCCCACTGATAGGAGGAGCCCCAGGCCCCGCTCGTGCGCCCATAGGCGATGGCGCCATAGCGGGGGGCAGGGGCGGTTGTGTCTTTGCAAGGAATGCGTAGCCACCCGAGGCAACCAAGCCCCCCCTTTAAAATCCCACTGTATGCAACGGTTGTCGCAATAATTAGCAGCGCGCGCCCGCGCGCCCGTCGCCGGCGCAAGCAAGGCGCCAAGCGCGGCGGCCGCAATTGCTCTCGCCCGTCTCATGGCTCCCCCCTGTGCGTTGGGCCAGGACTATCCTCTCGCAGGTCCATTACAACCGACATTCCCCAAATACTCTCTCGCTCGGACGGAAATCTACCCCGGTTCGAGCTTCCGGCAAACGCCCACCCGATGCCGACATGGGTCTGGATCATTGCGGCCGTCTGTTGCGCGTCATGAGCCGCCCCTCGCAAGGAGCGCTCACATGTCCGGAAAGCGCCCGGTTGCGGAAATTCGAGCTTATGCGGCGTTGCCGGGGCTGCTTGACTCCGCGTGTCCAGGGCGGGATGCTCCCGTGCCATGAAGGTGCATCTCCATCTCCGCGAAGGAGTGACCGCGGCGGGCCTCACATCCACACTCGCCCGCGAGATCCGCGCCGGCCAGCACAAGGCCTGGGAACTGGTGCGGGCGCGTCCCCTGACCATCCGCCACAAGGGCCGCTTCAAGAGCGTGGTGACCGTGAAGCCGGCAGCGCGTCGCGCGGCACGCCTCCCCGCGGGGCCGGACCTCGTCGCCAGCATGACCGGCAAGGACGCGGGCTTCGTGCTGCGCTATTTCGTGGGCCTCGTAGCGATGAAGCTCGGCGCCCAGGTCAAGGGGCTCTACGTTCCCGTCGACGAAGCGTGAACCTGCAACGTTCAATCCTGCCGACGGGCGAGCCCTGATGCCGTATTGCCAGCGCCTTGCCGTGACGATCTTGGCGGCCTTCGTCGCCGCCTGCGCGGCACCCGCGGCCGAGTCCTACAAGGACCTCACGCTTACCACGATGGCGGATGCGGACGTCGAGCCCTATGACGGCCCGCCGCGGCTCGTGGAGAGTGCCGGAGATCCGAAGATGGACGTCTTCCTGATGCTCGATCAGGGCTACGCCGTCATCGGCGAATCCGGATTTTACGGCGATGCGCAGAATCCGGGCGCGGTGCTCGACGAGGCGCGTCGGGTGGGTGCCGCCCTCGTCGTGGTGGGATCGAGCTATGGCCCGGCCGACGCGGATGCGCCGTCCTACATCCGCTACGGGGTCGAGCAGTACGACCGCTGGGCGCTCTATTTCGCGCCCCTGCCGCGCCAGGGCCTCGGCATCCTCTTCGACCGCATGACTCCGCGCCAGCAAAAGGAAGTGGGAACCGACCGCGGGCTGCAAGTGATCGCGATCCGCAAGGGCTCGCCCGCCGCGCGCTCCGAGATCGTCCTCGGCGATGTGATCCTGACCATCGCGGGTCATCCGGTCTACGACGTGCCGAGCTTCCGCCAGGCGGTCGCCGCGGGCCACGGCAAGGACGCCGTCATCGAGCTCATGCGCGATGGCAAGCATGTTTCGGTGACGGTGGACCTGGGCGCGTGGTAGGGCCCGTGCGGCTGCCGGCAATCAACGCGGCCGGAAGAGCGCGCGGCCGTATTGATTGTTGGCCTCGACGAGGTGCTTAAGGAAGGCCATGAACTGCGCGCGTTCGGCCGCGGCGAGCGGAGCCAGGAGCCGCTCCTGCGCGCGCTGCATGGCGCCATACATGCGTGCGGTCAGCTTGACCCCGGCCGCGCTCAAATAGGCGCGCTTCACCCTCCTGTCGCGCTCGCTTGCCGCACGCCGCAGGAGCCCGCGTGCCGCCAGGCGCGCCAGCACGTCCGCGACGTTGGAGCGGTCGATGCCGAGCTCGGCGGCGAGCGAGGCCTGGTCGAGGCCCGGATGGACGGAGAGTGCGGTCAACAACCCGTATTGCACGGGCGTGATGTTGAAGGTTTTGCACTCCTCGAGAAAGAGGGCGAGATGGATCTGGTGGAGGCGGCGCACGAGATAGCCCGGCCGCGAGCGGAGTGGAAGCACCTGCCCCGCCCGGGCGACACGCCGCTCCTTGCCGGAGACCTTATTGCGCGAGCTCGCCAAGCTGCCCTTCTCCCTCCGCGGCACCGCTCGGGGGCCGTCGGTAGCGGGTCGGCGCGGCTCGATCCTCACCCTTCGAGACGCGTCGCATTCGCGACGCTCCTCAAAATGAGGACCCCTTGGTCGGGTTTCACCTCATCCTGAGGAACCGCCGCAGGCGGCGTCTCGAAGGATGGGGTGAAACTGACCCGGTACCAGGCCGTTGACCCCCGGCGGCTTCGCCGATACCATCAGTATACTGTGCTTCTCGCCGTATTTCCGCAAGCTTGCCTGCAAAGGACAGCGTGGAGACCGCATCCCACCCCGGCCTCGCCTACCGTGCGGCAAGCGAGCTCGCGCGCGAGATGCGGGCGCGGACGCTCTCGCCGGTCGAGCTGGTGACGGAGATCCTTGCGCGCATCGAGGCGAGCCAGGCGACCCTCAATGCCTACATCACCGTCTGCCGCGAGGAGGCGCTTGCCGCGGCACGCGCGGCCGAGGCGGCGCTTCGGCGCGCCGACGCGGTCGGCCCGCTTCACGGTGTCCCGGTCTCGATCAAGGACATCATCAATACCAAGGGCATCCGCACGACCTGGGGCTCGCGCCTCATGGCGGAGAACGTCCCCGATGCGGACGCGGTCGCGGTCGAGCGTCTGAAGGCCGCGGGTGCCATCGTCATCGGCAAGACGACGACGCCCGAATTCGCCCACAAGCTCGTGACCGATGCGCCCCTCTTCGGCGTCACGCGCAACCCGTGGCACCTCGACTACAGCCCCGGCGGCTCGAGCGGGGGTGCCGCGGTCGCGGTCGCCGCCGGGCTCGGCCCGCTGGCCCTTGCGACCGATGCCGGCGCATCGACGCGCTTGCCGGCGAGCTGCACCGCCACCCTGGGCTTGAAGCCGACCCTCGGCCTCGTGCCGCACAACCAGGTGCCCGAGGCCTTCAACAACTTCATCCACCTCGGCCTCATCGCGCGAACGGTGGAAGATGTCGCCCTCATGCTCGACGTGCTCGCCGGCCCGCACGAGAGCGACCCTCATTCGCTTGGCGTGCCTCCGCCCGACGCCGTGCGGAAGCTTGAGCGACCTCTGGCGCTCAAGGGCAAACGCATTGCCTGGCGCCCGCTTCTCGGCAACGAGGAGCTCGACCACGAGGTCAGGGCGCATTGCGAGGCGGCCCTCGCTGCCCTTGCGGAGGAAGGTGCCGCGGTCGAGCTCGACCCCACACCGGTCGAAAGTGCCGACCCCGCCTGGCGCGTGCTGCAGCAATCGAACTGGGCGGCACGCTTCTTCGCGCGCATCGACGAGCTCGCTCCGCGCATGGACCCGAGCTTCGTCGAGGGCATCCGCGCGGGCGGGGCCTTGAGCGGACAGGCCGTGACCCACGCGGGCTACGCGCGCACGCAAATTTTCCGCGCGGTGCAACGCTGGTTCCAGCGTTGGGATTTCGTGGTCACTCCGACCGCGGCACGCCCCCCGCTCCTCGCCACGCAAATAGCCCTCGAGCCCATCGAGATCAACGGCAAGATCGTGGGCGACATGCGGCAGCGCTATGCGCCCTGTCTCAACGCCATCGACTTGAGCGGCCATCCGGCCCTGAGCGTGCCCTGCGGCTGGACCGCCTCGGGCCTCCCCGTCGGCTTGCACATCATCGGCCGCTGGTACGAGGATGCCGAGGTCTTGCGGCTCGCCCGCGTGCTCGAGGCGAAGCGGCCCTGGGCGGGGCGGCTGCCGCCTTGCGCCCCGCCGTGCGATGATGGCAGAGACAAAGGGACGAGGGCTGGAGGAGGATAGGATGTCCGACTACGGCAAGCCGGGCAGCGGCATCGGTGCGCGGCTCAAGCGCAAGGAGGACGCGCGCCATCTCATGGGCCGCGGCAGCTTCGTGGGCGACATCGCGATGCCCGGCCTCATGGAGATCGCCTTCCGGCGCAGCCCCCTCGCCCACGCGCGCATCAAACGGGTGGCCGTGCCGCCCGAGCTCGCCGAGTGGGCCTTCACCGCAGCCGAGCTCGCCGGCGTCAAGCCGATGCAGGCCAACAACAGCATTCCCGGCTTCAAGAGCTCGGACTTTCCGGCTCTTGCCACCGGCAAGGTGCGCTTCGCGGGCGAGCCGGTGGCGTTCTGCCTCGGCCCCACGCGCGCCGTGGCCGAGGACCGCTGCCAGGCGCTCACCCTCGAGCTCGAGGAGCTGCCGCCGGTCACCGATGCGCTCGCCGCGCGCACGGCGGGATCGGCACTCGTGCACGAGGCCTGGGGCGACAACCTCTTCCTCACGACCGCGGCCGACGTCCGCTTCGAGGAGCTCTCGAGCAAGGCCGAGGTCGTGGTCAAGCGCGAGTACAAGCTGGCGCGGCAATGCATGTCGCCGATGGAGGGCAAGGGTGCGCTTGCCTATTGGGACGACCGCGCCGATCAGCTCGTGGTCTATACCTCGACCCAGGTGCCGCACATCATCCGCACCGGGCTCGCCCTTCACCTCGGCCTCGACCAGGGCAGGGTCCGCGTCATCGCCCCCGACGTGGGCGGCGGCTTCGGCTATAAATGCATCCTCCAGCCCGAGGAGCTGGCGCTTGCCTGGTTGGCGCTCAAACGCCGCCGGCCGGTGCGCTGGACCGAGGACCGGCGCGAGCATCTCGTGGCCGCCGCCAACGCGCGCGAGCATCACTATTTCGTCACCGCCTATGCCGACCGCCGCGGACGGCTCCTGGCCCTTGACGCCGAGGTCACCGTCGACGTCGGCGCCTATTCGGTGTGGCCCTTCTCGGCCGGGCTCGAGGCGGCGCAGGCCGGCGGCAACCTGCCGGGGCCCTATGACTTCTTCGGCTACCGCTGCAAGACCTATTCGGTCGCCACCAACAAGCCGCCCTTCGTGCCCTATCGCGGGGTAGCGCGACCCGGCGTCTGCTTCGCGATCGAGCTCACCATGGATGCGATTGCGCGCGCAGTCGGGCGCGAGCCCGCGGAAGTGCGGCGCGAGAACCTGGTGCCGGCCTCGGCCATGCCCTACGACAACGTGACCAAGAAGCATTACGACAGCGGCGACTATCAGAAGAGCCTCGACCTCGCGGTCGATAAGATCGGGCTCGCCGCCGTGCGCGCGCGCCAGAAGCAGCCGGAGCCCGACGGCCGCCGCATCGGCGTCGGCTTCTCGACCTATACCGAGCAGACCGCCCACGGCACCAAGGTCTTCGCCGCCTGGGGCATCCCGCTCGTTCCCGGCTACGAGCAGGCGGCGGTGAGGCTCACCCCCGACGGCGGGCTCGAGGTCAGGGTCGGCGTGCAATCGCACGGCCAGGGCATGGAGACGACCCTCGCCCAGATCGCCCACGAGATCCTGGGCATCGATCCGGCGGCGATCAAGGTCGTGCACGGCGACACGGCACTCACCCCCTATTCGACCGGCACCTACGCCTCGCGCAGCATCGTCATGGCGGGTGGGGCCGTGTCGCGCTCCTGCCAGACGCTCGGCGAGCGCATCAAGCGCATCGCCGCCCATCTCCTGCAGAGCAGCACCCAGGAGATGCGGCTCGAGCGCGGCGAGGTGCATGGCCCGCGCGGGCATGTCTCGCTCGCCGAGGTCGCGCGCGTGTGGTATTTGCGGCCCGAGAACCTGCCGGACGACGTCGACCCGGGCGGGCTCGAGGCGACGGTCGGCTACAAGCCCAAGGTCGACAGCGGCGCCTTCGGCTATGCCACGCACGCAGCCGTGGTCGCCGTCGATGCCGAGACCGGCCAGGTCGAGATCCTCGATTACGTCATCGTCGAGGACTGCGGCACGCTCGTGAACCCGATGGTGGTCGAGGGCCAGACCTACGGCGGCACCGCGCAAGGCATCGGCACGGCCCTCTACGAGGAAATGGTCTATGACGGTGCGGGCCAGCCGTTGGCCTCGACCCTCGCCGATTATCTCCTCCCCGGTGCCGCCGAGGTGCCGCGCATCCGCATGTTCCATCTCGAGACTCCCTCGCCCTATACCGAGCACGGCATCAAGGGAGTGGGCGAAGGGGGTGCGATCGCGCCGCCGGGTGCGATCGTGAATGCGATCAACGATGCGATCCGGCCCTTAGGCGCCGAGCTCTGCGACATCCCGGCGACCCCGCGGCGCCTCATCGAGGCGCTCATGCGGGCGGAAGCCGGACAGGCCAAGGGAGCCGCCGAGTGAAGCCCGCACCCTTCGACTACGTGGCGGCCGCGAGCCTCGAGGAGGCGGTGACAGCACTCGCCGCGGCCGGAGGCGAGGCGCGCCTCATCGCCGGCGGCCAGACCCTCGGCCCCATGCTCAACATGCGCCTCGCGACGCCATCGCGGCTGGTCGACATCAGCCGCATCGCCGGCTTGAGGCGCATCGCCGAGAGCGGGACGAAGCTCGTCATCGGGTCTGGCGTCACCCGTGCCATGCTCGAGGACCGCAGCGATCCCTCGCCCGCCGTTCGCCTCATGTGCCATGTCGCCTCGACCATCGCCTACCGCGCCATCCGCACTCGCGGCACCATCGGCGGCAGCCTCGCCCACGCCGACCCCGCGGCCGATTGGCTGACGGCCCTCGTGCTCCTCGACGCCGAGCTCACGATCTTCGGCCCCGCCGGCCGGCGCAACCTGCCGATGCCCGACTTCGTGCAGGGCGCCTTCGCGACGGCCCTCGGGCCCGCCGACGTGCTCGAGGCGATCGCTTTCGTCAAGCTCTCGGGGGCCGCGCGCTGGGGCTATTGCAGGCTCGCCCGCAAAGTCGGCGAGTTCCCGGAAGCGCTCGGCGCCGTGCTGCTCGATCCCGCGCGCGCGGAGAGCCGCATCGTCGTAGGTGCGCTCGACGGGGCACCCGTGCTGCTGCCCGCCCTCGCCGAGCGCGTGGCGCGCGAAGGACGCGGTGCCGCCACGCGCGAGAGCGTCGGCGCGGCCGTGGCGGCAGCTGTCCCCGGCCTCGATCCGGTCGCCCTCCGGCTCCATAGCGTCGCCGTGCGCCGCGCCATCGAGCAGGCTCTCGGCGCATGACCCGGCTCGCCCTCACGCTCAACGGCAAGCGGGTCGAGGCCGAGGTCGAGCCGCGCACGAGCCTCGCCGACTTCCTCCGCCTCGAGCAGCGCTTGACCGGGACCCACCTCGGCTGCGAGCACGGGGTCTGCGGTGCCTGCACGATCCTGCTCGACGGCGCGCCCGCGCGCTCCTGCATCGCCTTCGCGGTGGCACTCGAGGGCAGGGGCGTGCGCACCGTCGAGGGCTTCGACGGCGACCCCGTGATGGCCAAGCTGCGCGAGGCTTTCCATGAGGAGCACGCGCTCCAATGCGGCTTCTGCACCTCGGGCATGCTGATCACCGCGCGCGATATCGTGACCCGCCTGGTCGAGGCCGACGAGCGGCGCATCCGCGCCGAGCTCGCGGGCAACCTCTGCCGCTGCACGGGCTACATGGGGATCGTGAACGCGCTCCTCCGCGTGATGCGCGAGATGCCGCCCGAGGCGCGGCTCGGCAAAGCGAGCGCTGCGCCGCCGGCGCCGGCGCCGGCCGCAGCACCGGCCACACCCTTCACGGCCTTCACCGTGAAGCCGGCCGTGGCGCTGCGCACGGCGGCGGCCCCCGCCGCGGCCTGGGGGGCGGCACCCGAGCCGGGCTGGTCGCGCATCGTCGAGCATTTCGAGATCGCCGCCAGCCCGCGCGACGTCTGGCGGCTCCTCGGCGACATCCCCCGCCTCGCCCGCGCCATGCCCGGGGCCGAGCTCGAGTCGAGCGACGGCGGCAAGCTCGCGGGCCGCATGCGCGTCGCCTTCGGCCCGATGAAGGCAAGCTTCGCCGGCACGGCCACGCTCGAGCGCGATGACGCGGCCATGACCGGAACCCTGCAGGGCGGCGGCAGCGACCCGCGCGGCGGCAGCCTCGCCAAGGGACGGGTCGCCTACCGCCTGCTGGCACCACCTGGGGGGAGCGCTACGCGGGTCGAGCTTCTCTTCGACTACCAGCTCCAGGGCCCGCTTGCGCAATTCGCCCGCGGCGGCCTGGTCAAGGACTTCGCCGGCCGCCTCATCGCGGACTTCGCGCGCAACCTCGAGGGCGGCCTTGCGCCGGGGTCCGCCGGTGCCGCGGCACCCGGAGCGGTCGCACCGTCCGCGGCACCGGTCAAGGCGGGGGCCCTCCTCTGGGCCGTGCTGTGGGCGCGGCTCAAGCGCTTCTTCGGCCGCAGCAGTTGATGGCACCAGCGCTCCGCTTGAGCGTGCTCGACCAATCGCCCGTGCACGCGGGTGGGACCGCGGGCGAGGCTGTCGCCGAAACCTTGGCCCTCGCGCGCCTCGCCGATGAGCTCGGCTATCACCGCTACTGGCTCGCCGAGCACCACAACCTCCCCGCCTTCGCAGGTACCTCTCCCGAGGTGCTGCTGGCACGCCTCGGGGCCGAGACGCGCCGGATCCGCATCGGCTCGGGCGGGGTGATGCTGACCAACTACAGCCCGCTCAAGGTGGCCGAGAGCTTCCGCGTGCTCGAGGCGCTCTATCCCGGCAGGATCGATCTCGGCGTCGGACGTGCTCCGGGCGGGGACCATGCCACCACGCTCCTCTTGCGCGACGGCACCACGGCGAATCTCGAGCGCTTTCCCAACCGGGTCGCCGAGCTCTTCCACCTCGTGCGCGGGGGCAAGCTCGAGGTCCCCGGCATCGGCCTCGTGCAGGCCAACCCCCAGGGCACGAGCGCCCCCGAGCTTTGGCTCCTCGGCTCGAGCGATCGCAGCGCCGCTTATGCGGCCCACTTCGGCTGCGCCTTCTCCTTCGCCCATTTCATCAGCCAAGAGGGCGGACCCGCGGTCATGGCGGCCTACCGGACTGCGTTCCAGGCCTCGGCCCTCCTCGAGCGCCCCCAAGGCAGCGTCTGCGTCTCCGTCACCTGTGCCGCGACCGCGGCCGAGGCCGACCGCTTGGCCGCGAGCCGCGACCTCTGGCGCTTGCGTCGCGACAAGGGCGTCTACGGCCCCTTCCCGAGTGTGGAGGAAGCGCTCGCCTATCCCTATAGCGAGGCCGAGCGCGCGCACGTCGCCGAGATCCGGCGCAGCCAGATCATCGGCGCGCCTGCGGGAGTGCGCGAGCAGCTCCTCGCCATGGCGGAAGCGCACGGCGTCGACGAGGTCGTGGTTCTCACCATCTGCCACGATCCCGAGGCGCGGCGGCAGTCCTATCGCCTCACGGCCGAGGCTCTCGGGCTATAGACGCGCCCGACGCCACGCCGATGACGGCGCTCGGCATCCCGCCGACAGTCTCGCGCTGATTCCGGGCCGCCGGCAGCAGAAGAGACGTGCGGCATGTTCGCCGCCGAAGCGGCTACCGGCGCCGCTACGGCCAAGGGCCGGCTTCGTGGGGCGGGTCGCAAGCTTGAGACCCGGCCAATGGTTGCAAGAAGCCCTCGAGATGCCCAAACTCGTCCACAGGAGGCCGGCCCAATTAGAAAATTCGGTTGAGAGACGCGAGGAGGGAGGCAAAAGCGATGCCCAAGATCAAGGTCAACGACATCACCATGAACTACGAGCGGCAAGGCAGCGGCGAGCCGCTCGTCCTCATTCCCTATCTGGCGGCGGACAACGCCTGCTACGCCTTTCAGGTCGCGGACTATGCCAAGCACTTCACCTGCATCTCGCTCGACCCGAGAGGTGCCGGCGAGAGCGACAAGCCGGCCGGCAGCTACTCGACCGAGCTCTTCGCCGACGACGTGGCCGCGTTCATGCAGGCGATCGGCGTCGCGTCCGCGCACGTGTCCGGCCTGTCGTTGGGGGCCGCGACCGGACTGTGGCTCGCAGCCAGGCACCCGCAAAGAGTCAAGTCGCTGTCGCTGCACAGCGGCTGGACCGCGTCGGACCCGTTTCTCAAGGCCGTGGTCGGAGGCTGGCAGACCATGGCCAAGGGCCTCGGCAGCGTCACCGAAATGGTGATCCAGGGCATCTTCCCCTGGTGCTTCACGCCGGAGCTCTACGCGGCGAAGCCGGACTATATCGAAGCGCTCGCCGCCTTCGTGCGCGGACGTCCCGCACAGCCTCTCGAGGCCTTCCTGCGCCAATCCAACGCGGTGATCGCCCACGACGCCGGAGCGGCACTCGCCGCGATCAAGGCCCCGACCCAGATCACCTTCGGCCGCCACGACGTCGTCACCTCCACCCGTTTCGCCGACGCGATGAAGAACGGCATCGGCCGGAGCGAGATGACGGTCTTCGAGGGCTGCGCGCATGCGCCGATCTACGAGAACGTCGCCGAGTTCAACGAAAGGACGTTGAGCTTCCTCAAGCGCAATAGCAGTTAGCGGCTGC
>DATJAC010000346.1:0-9232 GCA_035516655.1 Alphaproteobacteria bacterium
GCGTCGGCTGGCTCGAGGAGGAATTCGAGGCCCTCGGCACGCCGCCCTTTGCCGAGCGTGGTGCGGTCACGGACGAATATCTTGCGGCGTTTCGTGCGCTCTGGACCGAGGACAAGCCGCGTTTCGAGGGCCGCTATGTCCGCTTCTCGGGCGTGATTTTCTCGCCCAAGCCGGCCCAGAAGCCGCACCCCCCGCTCTGGATCGGCGGCGAGAGCGAGCCCGCACTGCGCCGCGCCGCCCGCTTGGGCGACGGCTGGTACCCCATCGCGGTCAACCCCCGGCACCCGCTCGACACGCTTCCGCGCTACCGCGACGCCGTCGCTCGCTTGCGCCGCCTCGCGGCCGAGGCCGGCCGCGATCCCTCACGCATTGCGCTCGGCTACCGCTGTCCCAAGCATGGCGCTGCCGCGCAATTGCGGACCGCCGAGGGCGAGCGACGTCTCCTCGCCGGCGCGCCGGCGGAGCTGGCGGCGGACCTGCGCTCGCTGCGCGAGATGGGCGTCGCCGCGGTCGACTTCGAGCTCTCCGGCGCCACGGTGGGTGCCACGCTCGAGAACATGAAACGGTTCCGCGGCGAGGTGCTGGCGCTGGTGTGAGCGGTGCCGGTAAGTGCCGGGAAATTCCGACGGCACCTCAGCGCGCATCGTCCTTGAGCACGCCGCGGCGGATCTGATCGAGCTCGATCGATTCGAAGAGGGCGCGGAAGTTGCCCTCGCCGAAACCCTCGTCGCCCTTGCGCTGGATGATCTCGAAGAAGATCGGGCCGATCAGGTTCTGCGTGAAGATCTGGAGCAGGCGGCCGCCGTCCTTGGTGGGTGCTCCGTCCATGAGGATGCGGTTCCTGGCCAGGCGGGCCAGGTCCTCGCCGTGCCCGGGGAGGCGAATGTCGAGCTGCTCGTAATAGGTATCGGGCACGCTCTGGAAGGGGAGCTCGCGCGCGCGGAGCGCTTCCACGCTCGCATGGATGTCGCTCGCGGCAAGGGCGATATGCTGGATGCCCTCGCCGTGGTAGGCATCGAGATACTCGGCGATCTGCGAGCGCTCGTCCGAGCTCTCGTTGATCGGGATGCGGATCTTGGCGCACGGGCTCACCATCGCCTTCGACTTGAGGCCGGTGAGCTTGCCCTCGATGTCGAAATACTTGATCTCGCGGAAATTGAAGAGCCGCTCGTAGAACTCGGCCCACTCCTTCATGCGGCCGCGATGGACGTTGTGGGTCAGATGGTCGACATAGGTGAAGCCGACCCCCTTGGGCGAGCGCTCGCGTCCCCCCTGCCACTCGAAGTCGATGTCGTAGATGGTGCCCTTGGCCCCGTAGCGGTCGACGAGATAGATGAGGCTGTCGCCGATGCCCTTGATCGCCGGGATGTTGAGCTCCATCGGGCCGATCTTGCCCTCGACCCCCCAGGCGCCGAGCTCGAGGGCGCGCTTATAGGCCTTGGCCGCGTCGCGTACGCGCAAGGCGATGGCGCAGATGCTCGGCCCGTGGAGGCGCGCGAAACTCTGGGCGAAGCTCGCGGGCTCGGCATTGAGGATGAAATTGACCTCGCCCTGGCGATAGAGCGTCACGTTCTTCGAGCGGTGGCGGGCCACAGCGGCAAAGCCGAGCCGCTCGAAGAGGGATGCCAAGGCCTTGGGCTCGGGGGCGGCATATTCGATGAACTCGAAGCCGTCGGTCCCCATGGGATTGAGCTCGGCCGCGGGCCGGGCTTTAGCACCATCGCTCGTCATCGCAGGTTCTCCCCGGCGGCTTGGCCTCTCTCATGGTAGCCCACGCCCGCCGAAAATGGTGCCATTATGGCGGCTTGTCGAGGCGCCCCCTTGCCTTTGGGGCGGGGGCTACGATCTCTTGACGCAGGGCTCAAAATCAAAATGAGGAGGAAGGGATGATCGACGTCTATAGCTGGGCGACCCCCAACGGCCACAAGGTCCACATCATGCTCGAGGAATGCGGCCTGCCCTACAAGGCCCACCCGATCGACATCGGCAGGGGTGATCAGTTCACGCCGGCCTTCCTCAAGATCAGCCCGAACAACCGCATCCCGGCGATCGTCGATTCCGAAGGCCCCGGCGGCAAGCCTTTCTCGCTCTTCGAATCGGGGGCCATCCTCATCTATCTCGCCGGCAAGACGGGGAAGTTCCTGCCGGGCGATCTGCGCGCGCGCTACGTCGTCCTCGAGTGGCTCATGTTCCAGATGGCGAGCGTGGGCCCGATGTTCGGCCAGGCGCACCATTTCCGCAATTACGCGCCCGAGAAGCTGCCCTACGCGATCAACCGCTACACCAACGAGGCGGGCCGCATCTACGGCGTCATGGACCGCCGCTTGGGCGAGTCCAGGTATCTCGGCGGGGAGGCCTACTCGATCGCCGACATCGCGACCTGGCCGTGGACGCGCTCGATCAAGAACCAGGGCCACGAGCTCGAGAGCTTCCCCAACGTGAAGCGCTGGTACCAGGCGATCGAGGCGCGCCCCGCCGTCCAGCGCGGCGTCAAGGTGCTCGCCGAGCTGCGCCGCGAAGGCCCGCACGACGACAAGGCGCGCGAGATCCTCTTCGGCGCCACCCAATACGCGCGGCGCTAAACCGCTTTCGTGGGTTCGCCGGTCGCCTTCCGGCGACGCCGACAGGCTCAATCGTCGCCTCTTTGCCGTTGAGGTCCGAAAGCGGCGAGACAACTGCGGCGGCATGAGGGAACATTGTTGCATGGATAAGGACGACGACGCTCGCTCCCGCGCCGTTGAAACGGGAGACGATCGTTTCGATGGACGGTTTCTTGGTCGCTGTCACGACCCGTCCAAGCCTCACGCGTCCCCGCCCATTGGAAAGGTGCTCCATGACCGGCAAGCCGCCTGAACGTCTCCGACTGGACCGGCTGGCAACGCCGATCGGCGAAGCGTTGATCGTCACCGATGAGGCCGGCTATCTGCGTGCGTTTGATTGGGTCGATCGCGAATCCGGCATGGCCCGTCTGCTTCGTCTGCACTACGGGTCGCTCGTGCCGGAACCGGGTACAGCGCCGAGACACATCATGCGCCTGCTGCGGCGTTACTTCGAAGGGGAGCTCGGCTGCCTTGGCACCATCGAATGGCGCACGGCCGGCACGCCGTTCCAGCGAGCCGTATGGAGGGCACTCACCGCGATCGCGCCGGGCGAGACCCTCAGCTACGGCGCCCTGGCGGCGAAGCTCGGATGTCCCAAATCCGTTCGCGCCGTCGGCCTGGCCAACGGGGCCAATCCGATCAGCGTGGTGGTGCCGTGCCATCGCGTGATCGGGTCCGATGGCTCGCTCACCGGCTATGGCGGCGGCATCGAGCGCAAACGATGGCTGCTCAACCACGAGGGTGCTGTTTTCCGCGACAGGCCGGTTCGACCGGCTCGTGCCGCGTAGCAGGACCGACTGCAAGCGGGCGAGCGACTGACCGCGGTCGGTGGTGGTGCGAATATGTCTGCATTACGTGGCCCGCAAGTGGGAGAGGGCCAAGCCCGCTCTCACGCCCCCTCGACCGCGATGAGGCTGCCTTCGGAGGCGGTGTGGCGCAGCTTGACGAGGGGGCCGTATTCCTTCGAGCCGTACCAGGCCTTGAGCGCCTTCATGTCGGGGAACGCGATGACGACGACCCGGCCGGGGCGCCATTTGCCTTCGAGGGTCTCGTGGGCCCCGCCGCGCACGAGGAAGCGGCCGCCGTATTTCTCGATGGTGGGGAGCACTTGCGCGCGATATTGCGCATAGGCCTCCTGGTTCCTGATCTCGCCGATGTCGCCGATCACGTAAGCCGCCATCGTCTCCTCCTTCGGTTTCCCTTGGGGCCTCCCTTGGGGCCTTCCTTCCTGGTGCGCGCGCGGGCGGATTATGCCAATATCGCGCGCGCGACAACAGCGCCTCGCCCGCCACCCGAGCCAGCCCAGCCGCCGCCATGACCGAAAGCAAGCCCTTGAAGCCCGCGACCCTCGCCGCCCAGGCGCTGGGCTGGATCGACGAGACGACGCGCGCCATCGTCCCGCCGATCCATCCCTCGACGACCTACCTGCGCGATCCCGACAACCAATACCGCACCGGCCGCAGCTACAGCCGCGACGACAACCCGAGCTACGAGCAGGCGGAAGCGCTTCTGCAGACCCTCGAGGGCGGGACGGATTGCCTGCTCTTCGCCTCCGGGATGGCGGCGGCGACCGCGGTGTTCCAGGCGCTCAAGCCGGGCGACCACGTGATCGCGCAAAATGTCATGTATTGGGGCCTGCGCAAATGGCTCGGCGAGTTCGCCTCCGAGTGGGGCCTCGAGGTCGCTTTCGCGCCGACGGGCGACGGTGCCGCCCTCAAGCGCGCGCTCAAGCCCGGCCGCACGCGGTTCGTCTGGATGGAGACGCCGGCGAACCCGACCTGGGCGGTGAGCGATATCGCCGAATGGGCGGCCATCGCCCACGAGGCGGGAGCGCTCCTGGCCGTCGACAGCACGGTCGCGACACCTGTGCTCACGCGGCCGATCGAGCACGGTGCCGACATCGTCATGCACGCCGCCACGAAATACCTGAACGGGCACAGCGACGTGATCGGCGGTGCCCTCGTCGCCGCCCGCGACACCCCGCTCTGGCAGCGCATCCGCGGCATCCGGCGCAGCGTCGGCGCCATCATCGGGCCGTTCGAAGCGTGGCTGCTCCTGCGCGGCATGCGCACGCTCTACCTCCGCGTGGCGCGCGCCTCGGAGAATGCGCTGGCCCTGGCGAGCCATTTCGAGCACCACCCCAAGGTCCTCGCCGTGCATTATCCCGGCCTCGCGAGCGACCCTGGCCACGCCATCAGCCGCCGGCAGATGCGGGGCGGCTTCGGCGGCATGCTCTCCATCAGGGTGCGCGGCGGCGAGGTAGGGGCGATCGCAGTCGCGGCCAAGGTCGAGCTCTTCAAGCGCGCCACCTCGCTCGGCGGGGTCGAGAGCCTGATCGAGCACCGCGCCAGCATCGAGGGAGCGGGCTCGCCAGTTGCGCCCGATCTTCTGCGACTTTCGGTCGGCATCGAGGACGCGGACGATCTCATCGCCGATCTCGCGGCGGCACTGGGCTGAGTGACGACGGCATCGACAAGGAGGACACCGTGATCGATCTCTACACCTGGACTACGCCCAACGGCCGCAAGGTCTCGATCATGCTGGAGGAGCTCGGCCTCGCCTACCGGGTGCACAAGATCGACATCTCGAAGGGCGACCAGTTCGCGCCTTACTACGTGGCCCTCAACCCGAACAGCAAGATCCCGGTCATCACCGATTCCGACGGTCCGGACGGCAAGCCCTTCACCCTCTTCGAATCGGGCGCCATCCTCGTCTATCTCTCGGGCAAGGCCGGCGGCAAGTTTCTCCCCGCCGACATGCGCGGGCGCTACACCACACTCGAGTGGCTCATGTTCCAGATGGGCGGGGTCGGCCCCATGTTCGGCCAATGCCACCACTTCCGGCGCGCGGCCCCCGAGAAGATTCCCTACGCCATCGACCGCTATACCAACGAGACGCGACGTCTTTACGGCGTCATGGACCGGCGCCTCGGCGAGGCCAAATATCTCGCGGGCGAGGCCTACACGATCGCCGACATCGCGACCTATCCCTGGGCGGCGCGCCACGAGTGGCAGACCGTCGATCTCGCCGAGTTCCCCAACGTGAAGCGCTGGTACGACACGATCGGCGCGCGCCCGGCCGTGCAGCGCGGCATGGCGGTGCCGGCCTGAAGAACAAGTCCCGTCATTGCGAGCGCAGCGAAGCAATCCAGGGCGCCGTGTGCGAGGCACGTTCTGGATTGCGTCGGCGCCCTTCGGGTGCCTCGCAATGACAAACTTTTTGAAAATTTGAGAACCTGGACACCGGCCGGCGCGCACCCAGCCGTCATCAATCCGTCACCGACTTCATGTAAGAGGGCGCCGGTTCCACAATATCTAGTGGTCGGCGGTGATCGGCTTCCCGGATAGCGCATCAGGTCCCGAGCGGCGACGGCGGTGAAGATCCTGCTGGTCAGCGATGCTTGGCCGCCGCAAGTGAACGGCGTGGTGCGCACGCTCAAGGAGACGATCCGCCAGCTCGAGATCTTCGGCCATGCCGCCGAGGTGATCTCGCCCGAGGGGATGCGCACCATTCCCTGCCCGAGCTACCCGGAGATCCGCCTTGCGGTCCTTGCGGGCGGTGCCGTGGCGCGCCGCATCGACGCCGCTCGGGCGGATGCCGTGCATATCGCGACCGAGGGCCCGCTCGGCATCGCCGCACGGCGCTACTGCCTGCGCCACGCCATTCCCTTCACGACCGCCTACCATACGGCCTTTCCCGAATATCTCGAGGCGCGGCTGCCGCTCTCCTTGGCCCTCGGCTATGGCTTCATGCGCCGCTTCCACGCGCCCTCCCAAGGCGTGATGGTGCCGACCGAGACGATGACGCGGCGTCTCGCCGCCCGCGGTTTTCGCCGCCTCAAGTCCTGGTCGCGCGGGGTCGACGGCCGGCTCTTCCGCCCTAGGGGGAAGGATTACCTCGCGGGCCCCCGTCCGATCCATCTCTATGCCGGGCGCATCGCGGTCGAGAAGAACATCGAGGCCTTCCTCCGCCTCGAGCTCGCCGGTACCAAATATGTCGTCGGCGCCGGCCCGCAGCTCGCCAAGCTCAAGGCGAAGTACCCGCGTGTCCGCTACACCGGCTACGTCGACGACGACACGCTGGCGGCCTGCTACGCCTCGGCCGACGTCTTCGTCTTTCCGAGCCGGTCGGACACCTTCGGCCTCGTTCTCCTCGAGGCCCTGGCGAGCGGCCTTCCCGTCGCTGCCTTCCCGGTCACGGGTCCGCTTGACGTGATCGGCGAGAGCGGGGCGGGGGTGCTGGCCGAGGATTTGGCCGAGGCGATCGACGGCGCCTTGACACTCTCGCCCGAGGCCTGCCGCGCGCATGCGCTCTCCTTCTCCTGGGCCGACGCCACGCGCCAGTTCCTCGGCAATATCGCTCCTCCGGCCGCCCGCGTGCGGCGCGCGTCGGGCATGGTCGAGGCCGCGGGAGCGCCATGAGGACGGCATTGCTCAAGGCGGCTGTCTACCAGAGCGGCGCGGCCGGCAAGGCGACCGTCCTCGAGCGCCTCTTCGCCTTCTGGTTCGGCCGCCTGGTCTATAACCAGATCTGGGAGGATCCCGCGGTCGACCTCGCCGCCCTCGAGCTGCATCCCGACTGCCGCCTCCTCACCATCGCGTCGGGTGGGTGCAACGTGCTCAACTATCTCCTCGCCGACCCCGGCGAGATCGTCGCCGTCGATCTCAATCCGGCACACCTCGCCCTCACGCGCCTCAAGCTCGCCGCGGCCCGGCATCTGCCCGACCACGCGAGCTTCTATCGCCTCTTCGGCAGCGGGGCGGACCCGGCGGCATGGGAGCTCTACCGCCACTACCTGCAACCCCACCTCGATGCGGAGACGCGGGCCTTCTGGGAAGGCCGCTCGCCCTTCGGCAAGCGCCGCCTCGGCCATTTCGAGAGCGGGCTCTACCGCTACGGCATGCAGGCGCGCTTCATCGGCTTGCTGCACGTTGCCGCGAGATTCGTGGGCGGCGATCCGCAGCGCATGCTGACCGCGACCAGCCTCGCGGAGCAGGCCCGCCTCTTCGACGAATGGGTGGCGCCGATCTTCGACTCGCGGCCGATCCGCGCCCTCTGCCGCCTGCCGGCGATCCTCTACAGCCTCGGCATCCCGCCGGCACAGTTCGAGAGCTTGTGCGAGGACGCAGAGGGCGACCTCGCCGCCCTCTATCGCGAGCGCCTGCGGCGCCTCGCCTGCGAGTTCCCGCTCGAGGAGAACTATTTCGCCTGGCAGGCCTTCGGCCGGCGCTACGGGGTCGAGGCCCAGGGCCCCGTGCCCGACTACCTGCGGCGCGAGGCCTTCCCGCTCCTCGCGGCCCGGGCGGGAAGGGTGCGGACCGAGCTCGCCTCGCTCACCGACTTTCTGGCGCGCGCACCCGCGGCCTCGATCGACCGCTATGTGCTCCTCGACGCCCAGGACTGGATGGGCCCCGAGCAGCTCCGCGAACTGTGGCGGGAGATCGAGCGCACCGCGCGCCCGGCAGCGCTCGCGATCTTCCGCACGGCCGGGCGCGCATCCCCGCTCGAGGCCGCCCTCGCGCCGGCGTTCTTTGCAACTTGGCGAGCCGCGAGGGAGCGGGCCGACGCCCTCTTCAGCCGCGACCGCTCCGCGATCTACGGCGGCTTCCACATCTACGCGCGGGAGCGCTGAGCCCGTGAGTGCCGCCACGGGCGCCCGCATGGACCGGATGTACCGCCACCAGCGCCACATCTACGACCTGAGCCGCAAGTTCTATCTCCTCGGGCGCGAGCGCGCGGTGGAGGCCCTCGCTCCCGCCAGCTGCGTGCGCATTTGCGAGATCGGCTGCGGCACGGGGCGCAACCTCGTGGCCCTGGCGCGGCGCTATCCGGATGCCGCGATCTACGGCATCGATGCCTCCGAGGAGATGCTCAAGAGTGCGCGCCTGAAGATCGCACGCCACGGCTTGGGCGAGCGCATCCGTGTTCGCCGCTGCCTTGCCGAGGAGCTCGATCCCGGCACCACCTTCGGCCTGGCCGAGCCCTTCGATGCGCTCCTTTTCTCCTATGCGCTCTCCATGATGCCGGCCTGGGAGGCGGCCCTCGCGCGCGCCCTGGCGGTCCTCCGGCCGGGTGGCGTCTTGGCGGTGGTGGATTTCTCGCAGCAACGTGGACTGCCCGGCTGGTTTCGCTGGCTCCTCCGCGGCTGGCTCGCGCTCTTCGAAGTGACCCCACGCGAGGGACTGGCGGGCTATTTCGGGGCGCGCGCGGCGGCGGAGCGCGGCCGGCTCACGCTCACCCCCATTTGCCGCGACTACGCCTCCATCCTCACCTATCGCAAGCCGTTAGCGCCCACGCGCGCGGCTGCCGCCGGCAGCGCCGGCGGCGGCGCGGTCGTTGACAGCCCGCCGGTCGGCGGCTAAGAAACGAGCCCCCGGCCCGGCGCCCTGCGGCACCGCTCCCCGGGCGACGCGCCTGCCCGGAGCGATGGGTGAGTGGCTGAAACCAACGGTTTGCTAAACCGTCATACGGGGTAACCCGTATCGAGGGTTCGAATCCCTCTCGCTCCGCCAGCCAAAAATAAATAACGTGCTGTCCCAATTCGGGCACTTGCGTTTCCGACACCAACCGCCGGGAGGGAACCATGGCAGAGACGATGGCGACGATCCAGCGCAAGGCAGGCGACAACGCGA
>DATJAC010000347.1:0-5411 GCA_035516655.1 Alphaproteobacteria bacterium
GAAATTCAGCGCCGACCAGCTCGCGTTCCTCGCCCGCTACGACACCCCCACCATCTGCAACGGCCTCGAGCTCGTGATGCCCGAGCGCCAGGCGACCGGCTTCACGACCGAGCATCTTTTCGCGGCGAATCCCGCCCTCCCCGCCTTCGTCGGCCATGCGCGCACCGCCACGATCAGGGCCGCGGATCCGCCGGCCGCGAGTGCGGCCGAGATGCGCGAGCGGCGCCTCGCCTACTACGACTACGTCGCGGCGGAGCCGCACCCGACCGTCGTCGTCATCCAGGACATCGATCCGCGCCCCGGCTTCGGCGCCTTCTGGGGTGAAGTGCAGTCGGCGGTGCATAAGGGCCTCGGGACCCTCGGCGGGATCACCAACGGCTCCATCCGCGACCTCGACCAGCTGGCCCCGGGCTTCCAGCTCCTCGCCGGCAAGATCGGGCCGAGCCACGCCTACGTCCATCTCGTCGAGTTCGGCGCCCCGGTCAATGTCTTCGGCATGAGCGTGCGCCACGGCGACCTCGTCCATGCCGACCGCCATGGCGCCGTCGTCGTTCCCGCGGCCGCCCTCGACGGCCTCGCCGCCGCTATCGACAAGATCGCACGGCGCGAGAAGCTCATCCTCGATGCCGCACGCAGCCCGGGCTTCACCGCGGCGAAGCTCAAGGCCGCGATGAAGGGGGCCGCGGACATCCACTGAGGACTGGCCGTCAGCGCTCCGTAGCGACCGCCACGACCCTGGCACGGCGCCCGCGACCCGCCACGAGGAAGAGGCTCACCAGCGCCAAGCTGAGAAGAATGAGGGCAAGGGCCGAGGCCTGGTAGTAGAAGCCGCGCTCGACGTCGTCTATCACCACGATCGGCACGGTCGAGAAGCCGGGCGGATAGACCATGAGGGTGGCACCGAGATCGCCGATCGAGAAGGCGAAGGCCAGGGCGACACTCGCCCGGATCGCGGGCTCGAGGAGCGGGACGATCACGCGCCGCAGCACCATCGCGGGCGGTGCTCCCAGGCTTGCCGCGGCCTCGCGCAAGACAGGGATCTCCTGCTTGAGGGCTGCCGCGTTCATGCGGTAGCAGAACGGCATCACGAGGGCCGTCTGCACCAGCACCACGATCGCCGAGGAGCCCGAGATATCGAGCGGCGGCGCGTGGTAGGCGAGCAGCACGGCCAGGCCGATGACCACGCTCGGCACCGAGTTCGGCACCATGATCAGCGCGTCGAGCAGCCCGCCCAGGCGCCGCCCCTCGAGCCCGTTGAGCGTGAGCGCGAGCCAGACGCCGAGGATGGTGCCGAGGGCCGACACCATGCCCGCGACCTCGAAGCTGGTGATCATGGCATCGACGTCGGTCGCGTCGAAATGCTCGAACCAGCGCAAGGTGAAGCTCGTCGGCAGCACGGTCGCCACCCAGTCGGAGGCGAAAGCCGAGATGATCACGACGATCCCCGGCACGGCGAAGAGCCACAAGGCGACCGCCCCCGTGAGCACTTGCAAGGCCCCGCGCATCAGCGCCTCGCGCCTAGCCACGGGCGTGGCTCCGCGTGCCGCCGCGCGTCACGCGCCGATAGACGACGAAGACGCTGAGCGAGGCGACGAGCATGACCGCGGCCTGGGTCGCCGCGGCCTGGAGGTCGAGGTCGACGGTCGCGGCACTGTAGATCGAGAGCGGGAGCGTGATGAGCTTCGCACTGCCGAGGACGAGGAGGATGCCGAACTCGTTCATGATGAAGAGGAAGCAGAGAATGCTGCCCGCCACGATCCCCGGCAGCGCCATGGGGAGGATCACTCTACGCGCCACGAGGGACGGGCGCGCACCCAGGCTGCGCGCGGCCTCGACCACCCGCTCGTCGATCAAGGTCAAGGCCGTGAGGGTGGGGCGGACGACGAAGGGGGTGTAGTAGATCACCTCGGCGAACACGATTCCGCCGAAGCCGTAGAGGAAATCGATCGGCGGGTGCGCCAGGTGGAAGGTGTGCACCAGAAAGACGTTGACCGAGCCCTGGGTCCCGTAAAGGAAGATGAGGGTGAAGGCGACGAGGAAGGAGGGGAAGGCGACGAAGAGCTCCATCAGGCGCACGAGCAGGGCGGAGCCGCGGAAGGGCAGATAGAAAAGAAGTGCCGCGAGGGCGACGCCGGTGAGCGTGGCGATGGCGGCACTCGCGAACACGATCGCGAGCGAGGTGCGGATGACCTCGATGCTCGACGGGCTCGAGAAGAACTCGAGATAGGGCTCGATCGACAGGCCCGCCTTCGTGCGCACGCTCAGGAGAAAGAGCTTGCCCAGCGGATAGAGGATGAAGGGCAGAAAGATGAAGACCACAAGGGCCGCAAGATTGACGCCCTGCACGAGGCGGGTGCGGCTAATCGCGGACAAAGACGCAGTCCTCGGCCGCGAAGGAAAGCACGATGCGCTCGCCCGTTTGCGGCACGCGGCCGCGCCGCGCCGTCTCGACCATGACGGGCGCCGCTCCCTCCGCGATCGTGACGGCGAGAAGGACGGCCGAGCCGCGCCACTCGCTGCGCACGACCTCGCCCTCGAGCCGGCCCGGTCCGGCGTCGTCGAGCCGCAGGCTCTCCGGCCTGATGCAGAAGGCACCCGCCTCGCCCGCCCGGCCGCGGCCGAACTCCGGCAGCGTGCGCGTGATCGCGTCGGTCGGAACGAAGTTGGTTAGGCCGAGGTAATTGGCGACGAAGCGGTCGCGCGGCCGGTCGTAGAGCTCCTCGGGCGTGCCCATCTGCGCGATGCGTCCCTCGCGCAGGAGCATGACGCGATCGGAGAGTACCAACGCGTCCTCGCGGTCGTGGGTCACGTAGATGACGGTGAGTTCCGGCATCGCCTCGTGGAGGAGCTTGATCTCCGTGCGCACCGCGGCGCGCAGGTTGGCGTCGAGGGCCGAGACCGGCTCGTCGAGCAGCAGGATGTCGGGCTTGATGACGAGCGCGCGCGCGAGTGCTATGCGTTGCTGCATGCCGCCCGAGAGCTGCGCCGGGCGGTAGCTCTCGAAGCCTTCCATGCGCACGCTTCTAAGGGCGGCCGCCACGCGCTCGCGGATATGGCTCGCCGCCGTGTTGCGCGCGCGCAGGCCGAACGCCACGTTCTCGAACACGGTCATGTGCGGGAAGAGCGCGTAGTTCTGGTAGAGGAGGCCGATGTTGCGCTGGTGCGGCGGCACCTCGGTGACGTTGCGCTCCCCGATCCACACCTCGCCCGAGCGGGCCGGGACGAAGCCGGCGATGTAGCGCAGCAAGGTCGTCTTGCCGCAGCCGCTGTTCCCGAGCACGGTGATGAACTCGCCGCGCGCGACCTCGACCGAGAGATCGTCGAGCACTGTGCGGCCGCCGAGCTCGATCGTGAGCCCGACCACCCGCACGCCCGCGGCGGCGGTTGCGATTCCCGACGGCGCTCCGACCACAAGCCCCCCGCTCGACAAGCACCCGTGCCGCGGCGGAGGGAACCCGGGTGCCACGGCGCGGCACCGGGTTCCCGATCTCTGCGCCCGCCGAGCGCCTTATGCTACCCCTTCTCCGCTCTCAGCTCACGGTCCTTTGACGCGGTCGAGCGTCTTGGTGGAGGCGCCGATCACCTGGCTGCGCCAGCGCTCCTGCCACGCCTTCTGCTTGGCGATGATCATGGTCCAGTCGACCGTCACGACCTCGACCCCCTTGATCGCATCCTCGAGGACCTTGGCGTTCGGCCCCTCCGGCTTCACGTCGCTGCGCGCGGGCAGGCCGAACACGTCGCTCACCTTGGCCTGCACCTCCTTGGAGAGCAGGTAGTCGATGAGCGCCTTGCCGCCCTCGGGATTGGGGCCCTTGCCGAGCTGGATGGTATAGGGCAGCGAGAAGGTCACGGGCTTATGCCCGGGGGCGGGGCGGAGGAAGGTGGGCTCGATCGCCATGCCGCCGTGCACCTTGTCGTCCATGTCCATCTGGAAGTCGCCGTTCGCGACCGTGATCTCGCCGCGCCCTACGAGCGTATCGAGGAAGCCCGTACCCTTGGTGTGGAACTTCACCCCT
Organism: Alphaproteobacteria bacterium; assembly: GCA_035516655.1. Classification (GTDB taxonomy): domain Bacteria; phylum Pseudomonadota; class Alphaproteobacteria; order JACZXZ01; family JACZXZ01; genus DASPPM01. The sequence continues at coordinate 4,017 of DATJAC010000347.1, forward strand.
TGCTCGAGCTTGGCGAGGAAATCGAAGGTCTTGTCCTCGCCCCACATCTTCTCGAGCAGGATGATGACGGCCATGCCGTCGCCCGCCGTCATCGGGTTCGAGTAGGACACCATGTCCTTGTACTCGGGCTTGAGCAGATCCTCGAACGTCTGGGGCGCCTTGACGAGCTTGGGGTTGTAGATGAAGGCGGCGTAGTTGTCGATGAAGGTCGCCCAGGAGCCGTCGGCCGCCTTGCGGTGCGCCGGAATGGCCGCGTCGGCGCTCGACTTGAAGCTCGCCGTCAAACCCATCGTAATCGCCTGATAGGTGAAGGGCGGCAAAGTGATGAGCACGTCGGCCTTGGGCGAGTCCTTCTCCGTCTCCATGCGGTTGATCAGCGCCCCGCTTCCGGTGTCGACCATGCTGACGCGCGAGCCGGTCTTCTTCTCGAACTCGGGCAGGATCGCCTTGTAGAAGTCCTCGAGCCCGTCCGCGGTATAGAGCGCTATGTTTCCGGCGGCGTGGGCCGGTGCCCCGAAAAGCGCGGTCGTGACCATGATGGCGGCGGCTAGGGCCGCCGAGATCGAGAGATATGTTTTCATGCCGGTGGCTCCCCTGAAAATTCCTGACGCACCGCAGACCAATACCCTGCAGCTGGCGGCGGCACGGCTGCCGGCACGCTGTCGCAGGCCATGGTTGGCGGCAATCCGGGCGAATCTTGCCCCCTGACCCCAAGGATGCTAGGCAAGCGCTGCGCGCAGGTCAAAAGACATTTCCGTGTAACTCGTCGCTCCCGCAGACGCGCGTCGGCACTTCGCGGCGCGCAGCACCTTGGAACCAGCGCACCCCAACTCGCGGGGGCTATCCTCCCCCGCTTTCCTCCCAGCCCCACCTTGGCTTACGCGGCCGAGCTGCATCTCGTCCGGCATTCTCTCGCGATGGACAAGTTCTATTTGACAAATCTCGCTATACGAGAGAAACATACTACATTATAAACCATCACGCTAGACGCGATCCACCCGGATCGCGCGCAGAGGAGGGAGCCCGCCGATGCTGAAACCGCGTTACGTCGCGGCCGCGGCCGCGATCCTTTTCGTGGCAGGTACCGCCGCCAGCGCCTTTGCCGCCGATACCACGGATGTCTACCAAATGCGCTTGGCGCTGCGCTCGCTGCACACGACCGAGCGCCATCTCACCACGGCGACCCAGGATTTCGACGGGCACCGCGCCAAGGCGCTCGATCTCGTCAAGCAGGCGGAAGCCGAGGTCCAGGCGGCCCTGCCGCCGCGGCCGCCGCGGCAACCAAGGGCGCCCGCGAGCCCGCCGGCCGCGGCCGCACCGGCGGCACCGGCAGCGCCGGCGGCGAAGCCTTAGCGCCAGCGTTCCGGAATCGGAGCGTGGGGGGGGGGGGGGGGG
>DATJAC010000348.1:0-4769 GCA_035516655.1 Alphaproteobacteria bacterium
ACTTGACGCGGCCGCGCTGTCAAACGGCGGCGACTCGGGGAGGTGGGATGCTGCCGCCTCTGAGTTGCGTCGGGGGCGTGACGTCGCCTTGGGTGGCGTGCTCGCGCTCCCAATCGAACATGTAGCCGCGCGTGAGCGGAAGCGTATCGAGGCGCTTGGTGATCTGGATCTGCATGACCATCTGGCGCATGTAACGGAAGGCGACCTCGCAGCTCGTCAGATAGAAATCCCACATGCGCCAGAAGCGCTCGTCGTAAAGCTCGAGAATCTCGCGGCGGTTGGCCGTGAACCGCCGGCGCCATTCGCGCAGCGTCCGCGCATAGTGCACGCGCAGAATCTCGATGTCGGTGACCCAGAGCCCGACCTTCTCGACGGCCGCGAGCACCTCCGAGAGGGCCGGCGTGTAGCCTCCCGGGAAAATGTACTTCTTGAGCCACGCATTGGTCCCGCCGGGCGGCTCCATGCGTCCGATCGAATGGAGGAGACAGACGCCATCGTCGCTCAGGAGCTCCTTCACCTTGGCGAAGAAGTCGGCGTAATAGCCTGGCCCCACATGCTCGAACATGCCCACGGAGACGATGCGGTCGAAGCTGCCTTCGACCTCGCGGTAGTCGCTGAGCGCGAAATTGACCCGGTCTGCCAAGCCCGCCTCGACCGCACGCTGGCGCGAGACGGCGAGCTGCTCCTGCGAGAGCGTGACACCCGTCACCTCCACCGCATCCGCGACCCGCGCGAGATAGAGCCCGAGCCCGCCCCACCCCGAGCCGATGTCGAGCACCTTGTGGCCCCGCGCCAGCCGCAGCTTGGAAGCGATGTGACGCTTCTTGTTGTCCTGCGCGATCTCGAGGCTCTCGTTGTCGGAGGTGAAGTAGGCGCAGGAATACTGCCGATCCTTGTCGAGAAAGAGCTCGTAGAGGCGGCCCGAAAGGTCGTAGTGGTGCGCTACGTTGCGCTTGGCCCTGCTCAGGTAGTTGAAAGTGCCGAACGGCCGCAGCCAGCGCTGCAAGCTATCGTAATGGATTTGGACCGGGGGTCTTTCCTGGCGCTCCATGTTGCTCAGCATGAGCTCCAGGAAGTCGTAGAGCTCCCCCTCCTCGAAGGTGAGGGTGCCGTCCATGTAGGCCTCCCCGAGATAGAGGCTCGGATGGATGAGGAGCTTGTAGTGCAATTTTCGGCTGCGAAGCCGTATGGTCGAGCGCGGTCCGTCGCCATTGCCGAAGCGATAGACGCGGCCGCCGGCGTCGACGACGTTGAGCGTGCCAAAGCGGACGATCCGCTCGAAGAGGTAGCGCAGCAGCATGGCCCTCTCCCATGCTTTGGTTCAGCGCCCGCGGCGGGGGCAGACGTGAGTGCCGTCCGCCGCAAACGCCTCTCAATGCCTCATCTTGCCGACTCTTGGCCGCTCTGTATAGGGGCGGTGAGCGCCCCGTCGACCGTTCAGGAGGCCGCGGGCTCGGGGGCGGCGGGTGCCGCTCCCTCGGCCGGCGCGCCATTCTCCTCGGCCGCCGGCTCGGCCACGCCGATGATGGCGCCGCCGCGCTCGATTTGCAGCCGAGCCTCCTCCTCCGAGCGCGCCACGTTCACGGTGACCGTGACGATGACCTCGGGGTGGAGGGCCACGCGCACGGGATGGAGGCCCAAGACTTTGATCGGCTGGTCGAGCCGGACCATGCGCCGCTCGACTTTGTGTCCGGCCGCGGAGACCGCCTCGGCGATGTCGCGCGCCGAGGCCGAGCCATAGAGCTGGCCCGTTTCGCTCGCCTGGCGCACGATCGTCACGGTGAGACCGTCGAGCTGGCCCGAGACCCCGCTCGCCTCCTTGAGCCGCACCTCATTGAGCGCTTCGAGCTCGGCACGCTGCGTCTCGAAATACTCGCGGTTGGACTTGGTCGCCCGGAGCGCCTTTTTTTGCGGAAGCAGGTAGTTGCGCGCAAAGCCGGGCTTGACCTTGACGACGTCGCCGATCTTGCCCAGCTTCTCGATGCGCTCGAGGAGGATGACGTCCATAGCGCTTGCTCCTAACTTCCCTTCGACCGGTCGTCCGGCGGCATGAGACGCTGCCTCAAGCCGGCGACCTGATCAATGAGCCCAAGCCCGGCGATCGCCATGATCGCGAGCCACGACAAGACGACGATCGCACTCGCCAACACCGCATAGTACAGCACGATCAGGCGGGAGCCGCCGCTCCACCGCCGTGCCAGCACATGCAGGCATGCCAGCCCGCCGAAAAAATAAGGTACGGCCAGAACGAAACAGAAGTTCCTGCTGGCGAAGCCGATGCGGCCGCCGAACAGGAGCCCGAGGGCCGCCGACGCCGCCACGGCGAGCGTGAGCCATGGCGGCAGGGCCAGGGCCGCGAGCTCGGGGCCCGGTCGCAGGTTGTGTCCGAAGCGCTGCAAAAGCGCCTGGGCCAACGCCGCATTGCCGGCGGCGATGAGGAGCCATGTCGCTCCCCCCAGGCCCGGCAGGATTCCGACGAAGGCAGCGATCAGCTGTCCGGCCGCCGGCGAGAGGCTCAAGTCGAGGCCCTGGAAGAGTGCGGTCATGCTGCGTTGCAGCTCGCCCTCGAGCCCGCCTTCGGCCGTCGAGTAATAGAGCATGAAGGCGCTCAACGCCGCGGCCGCGTAGAGGCTGAGCCAGACCAGAAAGCCGCCGGCCGGATACCACTCGATGCGTCCATCCGCGTGGCGGCGATGCAAGCCTGCCCGATGGGTCAGAAGGATCACGGGGACGGCCTCGGCAAGCGCAAAGTTGCCCGCCCCCCAAACCCCGCCCGCCAGCGCCACCGCGAGCGTGCCCACCGCACCCGCCAGTGCCGCCCCGGTCCAGCCCTGGTCCCGGCTCAGACCCACGAGGAAGAGCGGCAGCTGGACCAGGAGCACGAGCATCAGGCCGCCCGGCGCCCCGACCAGTGCCGAGGCGTAGAGCACCGCGCTGAGTGCCCCGCTCCCGAGAGCGAAGATGAGCCTTGTGGACATCCATGCTGCGCCCGACCTCCGAGCGCTTTTACTGGATCAGATAGGGCAAGAGTGCCAAGAAGCGCGCACGCTTGATCGCGCGCGCGAGCTCGCGCTGCTTCTTGGTGGACACCGCCGTGATCCGGCTGGGCACGATCTTGCCGCGCTCCGAGACGAAGCGCTGCAGCAGCTTCACGTCCTTGTAGTCGATCTTCGGCGCGTGCGGCCCCGAGAAGGGGCAACTCTTGCGGCGGCGAAAGAAGGGACGGCGGGGTGCTGCGGTATTCATTGGGCCCCTCCCTCGGGAGCGGGTTCAGGGGTGTCGCCGCCCTCGCCGCGTGGCGGGCGCCGGCCCCCGCCGCCGCCTCCGCCCCCGCCGAAGCGGCGGCCGTCGTCATCGCGGAAGCGCGGGCGATCGTCGTCGCGGAAGCGCGGGCGGTCATCGTCGCGGAAGCGCCCGCCGCCCTCGCGGCCCTCGCGTCCCCGGCTCTGCATCACGGCCGAGGGGCCTTCCTCGAGCGCCTCCACGCGCACCGTGAGGAAGCGGATGATGTCCTCGCTGATGCGCATGTTGCGCTCCATCTCCTTGACCGCCGCGGCGGGCGCGTCGAGGTTGAAGAGCACGTAATGCCCTTTGCGGTTCTTCTTGATGCGAAAGGCGAGGTTGCGCAGGCCCCAATATTCCTTCTTGGCGACCTTGCCACCCTGGTCCTGGATGATCTTGGCGAAGCCTTCGGTCAGGCCGTCCACCTGGGCGGCGGAAACGTCCTGGCGCGCGATGAACACGCTTTCGTAGTAAGCCAAATTTTAACTCCTTCTGGCTATTTTGCGGCCCGGCGCTCGGTCGTCTCCGATTAAGTCGACCAGCCGCCCGGGCCTAGCCGGCAGCGGCCGGCAAGGAGCGAGGAAGCGGCGCATCATACACAAAAGTCCGGGCCAGGCAAGGGCGGCCAAGCCGCCCGCTCGGGCCTGAAATCGGCGGCGGAGACATGGCTGCGCTGGCCGTCGTCGCGCCCGTCCGAATTGGCCTAGAATACGTGCGGGCACGGCGCCGCATCGGCCGCAGCACTGCCCTGAGGGAGGGGAGCGATGGATCTCGAGCTGCGCGGACGGCGAGCACTCATCACCGGGGCGAGCAAGGGCATCGGTCGTGCCGTGGCCGAATGCATGGCCGGGGAGGGCTGCCATCTCGAACTCGCCGCGCGCGACCAGGCCGCCCTCGAGGCCCTCGCCGGCGAGCTCACGAAGCGCCACGGCATCGAGGCCCGCGCCCATCGCGCCGACCTCAAGCACTCCGAGGAGCAGCGCCGGCTCGTCGCCGCAGCGGGTCCGATCGACATCCTCATCAACAACGCGGGCTCGAACCCGCCCGGCGGGATCGAGGAGGTGGGCGAGGAGCTCTGGCGCGAAGCGTGGGATCTCAAGGTCTTCGGCTACATCAATCTCTGCCGCCTCGTCTTCGCGGCGATGCGCGCGCGCGGTCGGGGCGTGATCGTCAACGTCATCGGCTTGGCGGGCGAGCGCGCAAATGCGCGCTACATCCTCGGTAGTGCCGGCAATGCCGGCCTCATGGGCTTGACGCGCGCGCTGGGTGCCGAAGCTCCCGATTTCGGAGTCCGCGTCGTGGGCGTCAATCCGGGCCTCATCGCAACGGAACGGGCGACGACGATGCTGCGCGGCTGGAGCCAATCGGCCTATGGCACGCCGGAGCGTTGGCGGGAGTTTCAAGCGAAGATGAATCTCCCGTTCGGACGCATGGGGGAGGCGCGCGAAGTGGCGGAGGTCGTGGCGTTCCTCGCCTCGCCCCGTGCC
>DATJAC010000349.1:0-4957 GCA_035516655.1 Alphaproteobacteria bacterium
CCCGACGAGGCCAACCGCGCCGGGCCCACGCTCCACGGCCTCTTCGGCCGACGCATCGCGACCCTGCCCGGCTACAATTTTTCCGAAGCGCTCAAGCATCTCGACATTCTCTGGACGCCGGAAACGGTGGCAGAGCTGTTCGAGATCGGCCCCGCGCGCTATACGCCGGGGACCAAGATGCCGGAGCAGCGCATCGGCAGTGCCGCCGACCGCGAGGCGCTCGTCAAGTTTCTCGAGCGGGCGACGAAATGATCACGTCTTCGGCTTCCGCTCGCGCTCGCGCAGGTAATCGTCGGTCGTCCGCAACTTTGGCCGGGGGGCGGCGGCATAGGGGTCGAAGCCTTCCTCGGTGACGACGGCGACGCGGCAATCCTCGCACATCTTGATGAGCTCGAGGCGGCTAGCGGAGCCTTGGTACATCCAATGCTTGCCTTCGAGCTTGGCCGCGACGCGCTCGATCGTGCTCTTCACGCCGAAGGGCTTGCCGCAACGAATGCAGGGGAACGGCTCCTCTTGCTTGAGCACGCGCGCCGATGCGGCAGCGGCGCGGAAGTCGAGCCGCGGCGTCAGGCTGATCACCTTCTCCGGGCAGGTCGCCTTGCACAGGCCGCATTGGATGCAGGCGTCTTCCGCAAAGCGCAGCAAGGGCCGCTCGGGATCGTCCGACAACGCACCCGTCGGGCACGCCGAGACGCAGGACAGGCAAAGCGTGCAGCCCTCGACGTTGAGCTCGACCGCACCGAAGGGTGCGCCCTCGGGCAGGGCTATGCTGTCGACAGGTGCTGGGGCGACGCGGTGGAGCTCGCGCAAGGCGAAACGCAGCATGTCGCGCTTGCCGCCTGTCGCCAGAAAGCTTGCGGGCGGGGACGCCGCGGCGCCGAGCACGATCGCGCGCAGCGCTTCCCCGAGGACGAAGGGATCGTCGGTCTCGATGGTCGCAAGCGCCTCGACCGAGAAGCCGAGGCCGGTGAGAATCGGCCGGGCAAGAGCGATCGTGCGGTACAACCCGGCGGGATCGTGCCGCGGCTTGCCGCGCAGGATCACGCGCATTGCCGCGGTGCCGTAGGCGAAGGCCGCGGCGATCGCCTCGAGCCCGAGCTGCGTCGTCTCATTGACCGCAAGCGGCAAGACATGGGCGGGCAATCCGTCGCCGTGACGGGCGAGCGCATCGATCAGGGCACCGCCGTGATCCTCGTCATGAACGAGAAGAATGGGTGCGTCACCCCCGGCTTCGCGATAGACCGTGAGCAGCGTGCGCAGTTTGCGCATGAGCGCGTCCGAAGGCGGCAGCGCATAGCTCGCAGCCCCCGTCGGACAGGCCGCCGCGCACTGGCCGCAGCCCGCGCAAATCTTGTCGTCGATCGCCACGTGATCGCCGGCCGGTGCGATGGCGCTCGTCGGACAGAGATCGAGGCAGCGGCGGCAGCCGACGATCTGCGAGCGCGAATGGGCGCAGATGTCCGCGGTGAAATCGACGTAGCGCGGCTTGTCGAAGCTGCCGACGAGCTCGCGCGCGCGCAAGACCGCCTCGAGCACGGCGGCCCGGTCGCGCGGATCGGCGCGGAGGTAGCCCTCGCGCAGGTCGGCGGCCGGGAAGAGCGGCGGCGCGCCGGAGAGGTCGAGCAGGATGTCGCAACGCGACTCCGCACCGTTCCGCCCGGGTCCGAACGCGAGTGCGGCGCGCGAGGACGGCAGTGCCGCGGCGTAGTCGTCGACGACGATCTCGAAGGCGCCCAGATGGCCCTTCGCCGCTCGGATGGTCCCCGCCACGATCGGAAAATCGGTCGTGCGCGGCGGAGCGAGGTCGCCTGGCCGTGCCAGCAGCACCGTCACGTCGAGATGCTCCTTGAGCAGGCTCGCCGCCTCGATGGCCCGCTCGTCGCGGCCATAGACGAGAACGACCCCGGCACTCTCGAAGTGAACGAACGGAACGTCCGGCATCGCCACCGCGGCGGCAGCTGCCAGGGCCGCCATCTTCGGCCCCGCCTGGGCTGCATCGACGGACCAGCCGGCGGTTTCGCGCAAGTTGGCGAAGCTCAGCTCGTCGCCGCTCTCGCCCGCGACCTCGCGGAAGAGGGGGGCCTCCTGCGTGCAGCCGACCGTGATCGCGTCGCCCGATCCCACGAGTGCCCGAAAGCGCTCGAGCTCGGCGCGGCAGAGTTGGCGCCCGCGGACGACGTCCACGCCTCGGCAGCCGCGCGCCAAGGCCGCGGCATCGAGCGGCATCGTGTCTTCGCAGGAGCAAACCACGAGGGTGCGTCGAGCGGACATCCGGCTTCCCACCACGGGTGCTGCGTCGGCGAAACTGGCTTCCAGTCGACCCGAATCTATATTGTTAACACGGCAAAGGTAAGCCTAGGATCGAAAATGCCGTTGCAGCAGCAGAGCCGGACAGGCATGCCCTACGCGCGCACGCTCGACCTGCCGCCGCCCTTCCGGCTGGTGGTGTTGCGCGAGGTCGGCGACGCCTTCGCCCACGCCGTCGCCCATGCCGCCGAGCTCGGCGCGGGCACGCTCGTGTTCGTCGGCCGCTTCGATCTCGCGGAGTTTGCCGTGGTCCTCGAGCCCGATCAGCCGCTCGCGACCGCACGCCTCGCCTTCTATGCGGGCATGGTCGCACTCGGCGACGTGCTCGCCGCGTCGGCACCCCCGGAGAAGCCGATCGCCATCGAATGGCCGGCCTCGATCTATGTCGATGGCGGCCTCGTCGGCGGCGGGCGGATTGCTTGGCCCGAGCGTGCCGATGAGCGGGTGGCACCCGATTGGCTCGTCTTCGGTGCCGCGATCCGCACCGTCTCCATGAACGACGAGGAAGCCGGGCTGCATCCGCTTGCCACAGCCCTCGAAGCGGAAGGCTTCTCGGATGCGGGCTCGGCCGAGCTCGTCGAAGGCTTCGCGCGGCATCTCATGGCCGCACTCGATCGCTGGCAGGAAGACGGGTTCGCCGCCATCGCCGGGACCTATGCCGCAAGACTGAAACGCCGGAGCGGTGAGCTCTACGAGATCGACGCAGAGGGCGATCTCCGGCTCCGGCGCCCAGGCAAGCCGGCTCGGTGCCGGAAGCTGCTGCCGGCCCTCAAGCTGCCGGCATGGCTCGATCCGCGGACGGGGGGCCCGCGCTTATGAAGCTGCTGCGCACCATCCGCCTCGACCCGTCGGACACCTTCATCTTCCCAGCCGCCGCCGAGCCGGGCGAATGGGCGATTTCCGGGGCTTTCGTTTTTGCGGATGTGGAGCCGGCAACACTCGCGGGAAAGGAACTCGCGGCCTTCCGCAGCGGATTTCTCGGCCTGCCGTCGCTTGGCTGGTCGACCTTGGCGCAGATCGTGGAAGCGGGGGCGGAGGATCGCGCAGCCGCGATCGATCTCGCGGCCCGCTGCCTGATCGAGCGCTTCGGCGCCCCCGACCTGGGCGCAGCGCGCAAGGCCGCGGAGGAGGAGATCGATTTTGCGGCCTCGCTCTGCGATCATCCGCCGGATACGTTGATTGCGGTCTACCGCACGGATGAAAGCGGGACGATCCGCGAGGCCTTTCGCAGCTTGCATCCGCGCGCGGGCCCCACGGGGTGGCGCGCCTTCTCCGTCCTCGAAGCCGAAGCCGAGGCCGAAGACGAGGACGAGCCGGACGAGAGCGTCGACTTGACGTCCCTTGCGCGCGGGGACCGCGCATGAAGGATTTTTGGCTCTCCTGCGGCCATCATCTGACGGAGCGCGACGCCGGCGGTGGGCTGCTGGTGACCGACGAGTTCTTGAAAGTCTATCTGGCACGCCCCGAGCTGGCGCCGCCGGACGATGCCTGTGCCGCAGAGTGCGGACTGCACGCGGCATTGCTCGCCGAGCCGCGCCGCCCGGTCGCCGCCGAGGAGATCGCTGCGGTCGCCGACGCGGACGCGCGGGAAAATTGGCAGCTGATGGTCGCCTTCCGGGACCATCTCTTGCGTCACGCGACACTCGAGGCCGCCTATCTCGATCTCGTCCGCCGCGGCGTGGGCAGGACACCTCCGCTCTTTCTCAACCAGCTCGTTCACGTGATTCTGCGCAACGTCCTCGACGGCTGCGGCGATCCGTTCATCCTGCGCGCCGCCGAGCTCTTCTTTCGCCCTCAGCGCCTGACGACGCACGCGGGGGCCTTGATCGCCGCCGACGAGGAGAAGATCGCCGGGGTTGGCGCCCAGCCGTTGTCGCCGCTCGTGTCCATGCTGGGAATTCCGCCGGGTGCGGAGATCGACGTGCTCTCGGACGACAACGCAGAGGCCTATTGGGACCGCAGCGACATGTTCGACCTGGCCCTCGATCTCAGCGTGGGCCGCCGCGGTCTTGCGGCCCTCGCGGCGGTCATCGAGCGCTGGGTGAAGCACATGTTGTCCGTCGAGGTCACCGTCGAGCCGCTCGGCGCAATGCGCGACGTCCGTCTCGTCTGGTACGTCGGTCTCGACGCGGAGGGTACGCGCCTCGGCGACGCGCTGTGGCAGGGCGAGGAGCTCGACGAGACAGCGTTGAGCCGTGTCGCGGGACTGTTCCGTCTGACCTTCGGCAAATCGGATCCGCGCGCGGAGCTTGACGATGCGGTCTATCTCCTCATGGCGATGACGGGCGACAAGCTGCTGCGGCTCAAGCCGCAGAATCTTTTGACCGGGTTGCCGGCCCGGCATTTGGCCGCGGTCACATGAGCGCCAGCGCACCGTTCATGCGCATTCCGGTCGGCGTGGTCGTCGAGCGGCGCAAGTCGAGCTCGCCTTGGACCGATGTCATCTGGCGGCCGATCGCCGTGCTCGTCGGCCTGCCCGACGCCGCCCCTTGGACCCCGCTCGCCAGCGAGGGCGAGTCGGCCACCTTCTATGCCGGTGCCGCCGAGATCGAGCTTTATCGCTCGGAGACGGACAACTACCGCAGGAATCTCGTCACTGAGGCGCCTTCGCTCTGGGTATCGCTGCAGGCGGCCGAGGGCGAGCCGCCCT
>DATJAC010000350.1:0-7916 GCA_035516655.1 Alphaproteobacteria bacterium
GGCCGACCCCCAAAGCTCCCGCCCGCAGCGCTTTCGCGGCACCTCGAGGCTTTCCTCGAGATGCTCATCGCCGAGCGCGGTGCCGCGCGCAATACGGTCGAGGCCTATCGCCGCGACCTCGCTGACTTTGCGGCCTTCTCAGCAGGGCGCGGCAAGGCGCTTGAGGCTGCCGACCCCACCCTCATCCGCGCCTATCTCGCCGAGCTCGCGGCGCGCGGAGCGGCACCGCGCACGGCGGCACGGCGGCTCTCCGCACTGCGCCAGTTCCACCGCTTCCTCTGCGACGAAACGGTCCGCGCCGACGATCCGACCGCGGCCCTCGACAGTCCCCGCCGGGGCAGCACCCTGCCCAAATATTTGAGCGAGACGGAGGTCGACGCCTTGCTCGCCGCGGCACGCCGGTACCAAGGTGCCGAGGGGCCGCGCCTCGTCGCCCTCATCGAGCTCCTCTACGCGACCGGCCTGCGCGCGTCGGAGCTGGTTGCCCTCCCGCTTGCGGCCCTGGCGCGCGACCGCCGGCTCCTCTCCGTGCGCGGCAAGGGCGGGAAGGAGCGCATCCTGCCCCTCTCGCGCCCCGCGCGCGCGGCACTCGGCGCGTGGCTCGCCGCGCGCGCCGCCCGGCACAAGCACGACAAGGATCAGCGCTGGCTCTTCCCCTCCTTCGGCAAGGCCGGGCATTTGACGCGTCACCGGTTGGGCCAGCTGCTCAAGGAGCTCGCCGCAGCTGCCGGGCTTTCGGCCGCCAAGGTTTCGCCGCACGTGCTGCGCCACGCCTTTGCCACCCATCTGCTCGGCCACGGAGCGGATTTGCGCAGCGTGCAGCGCCTGCTGGGCCACGCCGACATCAGCACCACCCAAATCTATACCCACGTGCTCGAGGCGCGCCTCAAGCAACTGGTCAACGAGCACCACCCGCTCGCCAAGCAACGGCGCTGATCCGAGGCGGGCCGAGCGCTCTATTCCGGGTCGTCCTTGCCCGCCGTGTCGCTCGGCGGCAGCACCTTACAAATCCAGCCGCCCTTGAGCAGCTGCTGCATGGGTGGGGGCGTCGGCTTGTAATAAATCTGTCCGGTCCTCTTGTCGTGCACGGAGCTCTTGTGTCGAAGCGCTGCGATGCTTGCGCTCGGCTGCTGCGACATCGCGGTGTCCTTTCATGCCGTCATGGATCAAGAGTGTTGCGATCATCACGAACGCGAGGGTAAGGGCCAGGAGGAGGGCGGCGAACGCCGAGGCTCGGGCATTCGCGCGCGCCGAGTTGCTGGCGCGGTTGCGAATGGCGCATTCGGCGTATTGCTCGATCATGGCGTCGCGCACGTCGGCGGCGATCGCCTCCTCCACCTCGGCAAGCGTCAGCTCCGAGTGCCGGTAGTAGCGCCGCAGGTTGCGCATATAGCTGTTGAGCTCGTTCTCGCGCATGAGGTAGGCGAAGCTGCGCGGCCACAGCGCCCAGAGCAGGAACAGGATTGCAAAAAATGCGCTGGTGCCTAAAACTAATAATATTACATAAATAACTATAGAGAACGGCGACCACGCCAGTGCCGGGATCGCGGGCCGTGCTATGCCAAGGAAAATGGCCAATACGGCCAACGCAGTCGCAAAGGAGGGAAGACTTCGCGCCAGGTTTTCTTCCTGATTGATCTCGCGCTGGTAGCTATCGGCGAGGATTCTCTCTAGGTATTCATTCGCATCCATGATTTGGACCGGTAGCGCTCACGGGAGCGACATGATACGGCCTCTCGTCTTGCGTGTCTAGAAGTTAACTTTTTCTCGCTTCCCGCACATCGGACCCGGCCCGCAGGCAGCCGAGGCGGGTGCCATCCCTCGGCCGGGGAGTGCTTGGGCGGCATCGAGGGGTGGTGCCGTTGACATTTCGCCGGCAGCGCCCCATAACCCGATTTTGCGGTGCGGCAAGATTTTTTGCATTGAAAAATCGGCGGATTTCCGCCCTCCGGCAGCCATGGCGAGAGGTCGAGGATGAGCTTCAAGGTCATCGAGCCGGCGCGCGCGCGCCTCAATCGCAGCGAGCTGGCCGTGCCGGGCAGCAATGTGAAACTGTTCGCGAAGGCGGCGGCATCCGCAGCCGACGTGGTCTTCCTCGATCTCGAGGACGCGGTCGCACCCGACGAGAAGGCGGCGGCGCGCAAGAACGTCATCCAGGCGATCAACGAGATCGACTGGGGAGCCAAGAGCCTCTCGGTTCGCATCAACGGGCTCGACACCCATTACATGTACCGCGACGTGGTCGATGTCCTCGAGCAGACCGGGGAGCGGCTCGACCTCATCATGATCCCCAAGGTGGGCACTGCCTCCGACGTCTATGCGCTCGACATGCTGGTGAGCCAGATCGAGACTGCGAAGGGCAGGAAGAAGCGCATCGGCCTCGAGCTCATCATCGAGACCGCGCTTGGCATGCAGAACGTCGAGGCGATCGCCGCGGCGAGCCCGCGGCTCGAATCGCTGCACTTCGGCGTCGCCGACTACGCGGCCTCCACCCGCGCGCGCACGACCAACATCGGCGGCCCCAACCCGGATTATGCCGTGCTTACCGACAAGGACGCGGAGGGCAGGCGCGAGCGCCATTGGGGCGACATGTGGCACTACGCGATCGCGCGTCTCGTGGTGGCGGCGCGCGCGAACGGATTGAGGCCGCTCGACGGTCCCTTCGGCGACTTCTCCGATGCCGACGGATTCCGCGCGCAGGCGCGCCGCGCCGCCGCCCTCGGCTGCGAGGGCAAGTGGGCGATCCATCCGAGCCAGCTGGCTCTTGCCAACGAGGAGTTCAGCCCGAGCGAGACCGAGGTCGGCAAGGCGCGGCGCATCATCGCGGCCATGGCCGAGGCGCAGAAGGCGGGCAAGGGGGCCGTTTCCCTCGACGGCCGCCTGATCGACATCGCCTCCATCCGCCAGGCCCAGGTGCTGGTCGAGAAAGCCAAGCAGATCGGCGGCACCCCATAGGTGCTGGCACCTCGGCCATGGGTCCGCTCCTTTCTGGAGCCGGATCCGCCAGCGTTGACATCCCGCTCGTCACCCTCGCGCACGCGGGCGCCCAGCGACGGCGCGCGGGAATTTCATTCGCCCCATTGCTGCGGCTTGATGCCGCTTTGCCGTCGCGGCACGGACTGAGCTGTGATAGGTAAGGCGTCGGCCATGCGACACTATCTCGATTTCGAAAAACCGATCGCGGAGCTCGAGGGCAAGATCGAGGAGCTCCGGCATCTGAGCGACGGCGGGGAGCTCAACGTCGCCGAGGAGGTGGCGCGCCTGCGGCTCAGGCTCGAGCGGCTTCTGCGTCAGACCTACAGCCGGCTGTCGCCATGGCAGAAAGTGCAGGTGGCGCGCCATCCGGAGCGGCCGCACTTCTCGGATTACGTCAAGGGGTTGATTGCCGACTTCACCCCGCTCGCGGGCGACCGCGCCTTCGGCGAGGACCGCGCGATCGTGGGCGGCGTGGGCCGCTTCCGCGGACGCTCGCTCGTCGTCATCGGCCACGAGAAGGGTGCCGATACGGAAAGCCGGCTGCGCCACAACTTCGGCATGGCCAAGCCCGAGGGTTATCGCAAAGCCCAGCGCCTCATGCTGCTCGCCGAGCGCTTCCAGCTCCCGGTCCTGACCCTCGTCGACACGGCGGGCGCCTATCCGGGGGTCGAAGCCGAGGAGCGCGGGCAGGCGGAGGCGATCGCCACCAGCATCGCCACCTGTCTCGAGATTCGCGTGCCGCTCGTGAGCGTCATCATCGGCGAGGGGGGGTCGGGGGGCGCGATAGCGCTCGCGGTCGCGAACGCAGTACTCATGCTCGAGCACGCGATCTATTCGGTGATCTCGCCCGAGGGCTGCGGCTCGATCCTCTGGCGCGACGGCGGCCACGTGCAGGAGGCCGCCGAGGCGCTCAAGCTCACCGCCCAGGACCTGTTGCGCCTCGGCGTCGTCGATCAGGTCGTACCCGAGCCGCTAGGGGCTGCGCACCGCGACAAGGAGAAGGCCTTCGCCGCGGTCGGCAGTGCCGTCGAGGAGGCGCTGCGCGCGCTCGAGAAGGTCGACGGCAACCAGCTCAGGCAGCGCCGGCGGGCAAAGTTCCTCGAGATGGGAAGCCAGATATCAGATGTCAGATGACAGGGATCAGGTATCAGCAGCGCCTTCTGTCATCTGATCCCTGATCCCTGACATCTGGCGCCGTCAGACCCGGCCGTGGCAGTGCTTGTGCTTCTTGCCCGAGCCGCAGGGGCAGGGCGCGTTGCGCGGCACCTTGCCCCAGCTCGTGCTGTCGTTCGGGTTGATCCAGCGCCCGGTCGGCTCGAACCACACCAGCCCCGGCACGGGCGGCCCCGCCTCCGGACCCGGCTGCCTGCCGCGCAGGATGGGTGCCGCCGGCAGCGGCCGCGCGCCATTGGTGCCGGTCGCTTGCACCTCGCCGAACATGCCGAGCTCGTCGTGCTGCTCCTGGAGCTGCCGCGTTTGCTGAGGGGGCTCAAGCTGCTCGGGCTGCTGGATGCGCAGCTCGAGATGGCAGAGCACGCTCGTCACCGTCTCGCGCAGCCGCCCGAGCATGTCCTCGAAGAGGTTGAAGGCCTCGCGCTTGTACTCGATCAAGGGATCGCGCTGGCCGTAGGCCCGGAGCCCGATCGCCTGGCGCAGGTGGTCGAGGGAGAGGAGGTGGTCCTTCCAGACCTGGTCGAGGAGCTGGAGGAGGATGCTCTTCTCCGCCATGCGCATGATCTCGGGTCCGTATTGCCCGACCTTTTCGGCCATCTTGGCACTCGACGCCTTCTCGATCCGCTCGAGGACGTCGCTGCCCGAAACGCCCTCCTCCTTGGCCCAGTCGGGGAACGGGAGGTCGACGCCGAGCAGCCGCAGGGTCTCCTCGTGGAGGCCCTTGGTCTCCCACTGCTCGGGATAGGAGTGCTCGGGGATGAAGCGCGCGACGGTCGTGCGGATCACGTCCTTGCGCATGTCCTCGACCATCTGCGCCACGTCGTCGGTCTGCATGAGCTCGCGGCGTTGCTCGTAGATCACCTTGCGCTGATCGTTCATCACGTCGTCGAAGCGCAGAAGGTTCTTGCGGATGTCGAAGTTGCGGGCCTCCACCTTCTGCTGCGCCTTCTCGAGCGCCTTGTTGATCCAAGGGTGGGTGATGGCCTCGCCTTCCTTGAGGCCGAGCTTCTGCAGCATGCCGTCCATGCGCTCCGAGCCGAAGATGCGCATGAGGTCGTCTTCGAGGGAGAGGAAGAACTTGGAGGCGCCCGGGTCGCCCTGCCGTCCCGAGCGGCCGCGCAGCTGGTTGTCGATGCGCCGGCTCTCGTGGCGCTCGGTGCCGATGACGAGGAGGCCGCCCGCCGCGAGCACGATCTCGCGCGCGCGCGCCACCTCGGCGCGCACTTCCGCCTCCTTCGCCTTGTGCAGGCTCTCGTCCGCGATCGTGCCGAGCTCCTGCTTGACTCTCATCTCGACGTTGCCGCCGAGCTGAATGTCGGTGCCGCGGCCCGCCATGTTGGTGGCGATGGTGACCGCCCCGGGCCGCCCGGCCTGCGCTATGATGTAGGCCTCCTGCTCGTGGTAGCGCGCGTTGAGCACCTGGTGGGGCACCTTGCGCTTCTTGAGCATTTCGGAGAGCAGCTCCGACTTCTCGATCGAGACCGTGCCGACGAGTGCCGGCTGCCGTGCCGCCTGCGCCTCCGCGATGGTGTCGATGATCGCCGCGTATTTCTCGCGCGCCGTGCGATAGACCTCGTCGTCCATGTCGCCGCGCACGCACGGCAGGTTGGTCGGAATCTCGACCACCTCGAGCTTGTAGATGTCGGCGAACTCCTCGGCCTCCGTCATCGCGGTACCGGTCATGCCGGCGAGCTTGGGATACATGCGGAAGTAGTTCTGGAAGGTGATGGAGGCGAGCGTCTGATTCTCGGTCTGGACCTCGACCTCTTCCTTCGCCTCGAGGGCCTGGTGCAGGCCGTCGGAATAGCGCCTGCCCTCCATCATGCGGCCGGTGAACTCGTCGATGATGACGACTTTGCCGCCCTTGACGATGTAGTCCGTGTCGCGCTGGAAGAGCTTGTGGGCGCGGAGCGCCTGGTTGACGTGGTGCAGCACCGAGATGTTGACGATGTCGTAGAGCCCGCCGCTCTTCAACAGTCCGGCCTCGCGCGCCAGCTCCTCGACGTGATTGACTCCCACGTCGGTGAGCGTCACCGCCCGCACCTTCTCGTCCTTCTCGTAATCGTCGGACACGAGGTGAGGCATGAGCGCGTTCACCTTGATGTAGAGCTCCGAGCTGTCCTCGGCGGGGCCCGAGATGATGAGGGGCGTGCGCGCCTCGTCGATCAGGATGCTGTCGACCTCGTCGACGATGGCGTAGTGGAAGGGGCGGTGGACCATGTCGTCCAGCCGGAACTTCATGTTGTCGCGCAGGTAGTCGAAGCCGAACTCGTTGTTGGTGCCGTAGGTGATGTCGGCGGCGTATTGCTGGCGCCGCTCCTCGTCGGTGAGCCCATGCACGATGCAGCCGACGGAGAGGCCGAGAAAGCGGTAGATCTGGCCCATCCACTCGGAGTCGCGGCGTGCGAGATAATCGTTGACCGTGACGATATGGACGCCCTTGCCGGCGAGTGCGTTGAGATAGGCGGCCAGGGTCGAGACCAGCGTCTTGCCTTCGCCGGTCTTCATTTCCGAGATCATGCCCCGATGCAGAATGACCCCGCCCATGAGCTGCACGTCGAAGTGGCGTTGGCCGAGCGTGCGCTTGGCCGCCTCGCGCACGGTGGCAAAGGCCTCGTGGAGGAGCTCGTCGAGCGCTTCGCCCGCGGCGAGACGCCCCTTGAGCATGTCTGTGCGGCTGCGGAGCTCGGCGTCGGTGAGCTTCACGAGCTCGGGCTCGAGCGCGTTGATCTCCTCGACGTACGGCTGGAGGCCCTTCAGATAGCGCTCGTTGGCAGAGCCGAACAGCTTCCGGGCGATGGCGCCGAGCATGGGGCGGTCCTCGAAGGCGGACAGACGGGAGCCGGCACCGATCGACGCAGGCCCGGAAAGACAGATAGGCGGTGCGTCCGAAGCTGTCAATGATTCGGGCAGCCGGCATGGCGGCGATCGGGGCGCAGCGCATGCGCCCGAACCCGCGCGCGTATCACCCTGAGCGGGCGAGCTCGATCGCCCGCTCAGCGCGGCACGCGGCCAAGCTTTTCTTGTGCCGCGGGGCGCTTTGTGCATTATCGGGCCGCAGAATGCGGCATTGGGGCGCCAGCTCGGACGGCGGGGTCCCCGAGGGCGAGATTTCCGCCGTCCTCCTTGGAGGTGCGTCCATGTTGCCCTATCCCGAGCAGGCGTCGCGCGCGGCCCTCGTCGTGGCGGCCTTAGCACTTTTGGCCTTCTCCACGCCCTCTGAGGCGCAGACGGTGCCGGCACCCGCCGCTCCTGCCGCTTCGGTCGCCGACCCGGTGGTGGCGATCGTCAACGGCAGCGAGATCCACCGCTCGGACGTCGAGACCGCGCGCGAGGACCTGCCCCAGCAGTACCAGTCCTACCCCTTCGAGATCGTCTACCCGGCCCTCCTCGAGCGGCTCGTCGACGGCAAGCTCCTCGTGGCCGCCGGCCGCGCCCAGGGCTTGGCCACCGATCCGGAGGTCAAGGCGCGCCTGGTGCGGCTCGAGGACCAGGTCATCCAGACCGTGTATCTCACCCGTGCCGTCAAGGCGAAGCTTACGGACGCGGTGCTCAAGCAGCACTACGAGGAGTACCTCAAGGCGAACCCGCCCGAGCCCGAGGTGCACGCCCGCCACATTCTGACCAAGACCGAGGACGAGGCGAAGGAGGCGATCAAGGAGCTCAAGGGCGGGGCCGATTTCGCCGAGCTCGCGAAGAAGAACTCGAGCGGGCCCTCGGCCGCCAAGGGCGGGGACCTCGGTTTCATCAAGCACGGCGACGTGGTG
>DATJAC010000351.1:0-8995 GCA_035516655.1 Alphaproteobacteria bacterium
CTAAGCGGCCCGCAGCTCAGGATGCCTGGGCAGCTTGAGTATTGACCGCTTGACGCACCGCCACGGCCGCAAGGGCCGGCGACGCCGCGGCAGCCGCCGCGGGTACGGGCCGCCGAGCGCTCTCCCAGCCGAGGCTCGGCATCGCACTCACCAGCGAGGTGGAGACGCTGGCGGCGTAGGGGAGCGACATGGCCAGCAGCATGGCGGCCCAGGTGAGCGCGTCGTCGTTCTGCCAGCCGCGGCCGAGCGCACCGGGCCCCAGCACGATGACGGCGGCGGCAAGCCAGAGCAGGGCGACCAGCACGAACTCCTCCCAGGCGACGACGATGCCGCGGATGACGGCCGACTTGTCCTCGCACTTGGGTGTGCGCATGAAGGGCCGGCCCTCGCTGAAGAGCCCGAGCAGCACGGCCTTGGAGACCGCATGGGTGAGCGACATGCCGGCGATCGCAGCCCCCAGGCGCTGGCGCGCACTGCAGCCGATCTTCGCCTTGTAAAGCCACAGCGTGGTCAGGAACTTGAAGGAGACCATGACGAGGGCCGGGACCACGAAGACGCCGAGCGGGAACTCGAACCACGCCGGCCAGAGGGCCAAGAGCACGCTCCAAGCGAGGGCCGCGAGCGTGAAGACGAGCTGCACGCCGTCGCCGAGCCAGGGCAGCCAGCCGGCGAGGAAATGGAATTTCTGGCCGGCGCTCAAGGTGCGGTTGCCGGGGAGGAACCAGCGGAAGTGGCGCTTCATGATCTGCATGGCGCCGTAAGCCCAGCGGAAGCGCTGCGAGCGGTAGCCGGCGAAGCTGTCCGGCGTGAGCCCGTGGCCGAAGGACTCCTTGATATAGACCGCCTGGTAGCCCTCGGCGAGGATGCGCAGGCCGAGCTCGGCGTCCTCGCAGATGCACCACTCGGCCCAGCCGCCCAGCTTGTCGAGGAGGGAGCGGCGGACGAGCGTCATGGTGCCGTGCTGAATGATGGCGTTGGCCTCGTTGCGCAGGACCATGCCGAGGTTGAAGAAGCCGGCATATTCCCAGTTGGCCGCTTCCTTGAAGAGGCTGTCGCCGCCGTCGCGATGGTCCTGCGGGCATTGCACGACGCCGACTTTCGCGTCGGCGAAATGGGGGGCCGTGGCCTTGAGCCAGTCGGAGCGCACGACGTAGTCGCTGTCGATGACGCCGACGATCTCGGCCGCCGGATCGCAGGCGCTGAGCGCCAGATTGAGCGCTCCCGCCTTGTAGCCCTTGAGGCTCTCGACATGGATGAACTTGACCCGCCCGCCCAGGCCTAGGCAATGCGCCTCGACCGGCTTCCACACCGCGGGATCGCGGGTGTTGTTGTCGATCACCAGGATCTCGAAGTCCGGATAATCGAGCCGGGCCAGGCTGTCGATCGTCTCGATCACCATGTGCGGCGGCTCGTTGTGGATGGGGAGATGGAGCGAGACCTTGGGCAGCGGTGCCTCGGCCGCCGCCGCCGCCGGCCTGAACTCGCGCCGCCAGCGCCGCGTCCACAGCATGAGCACCATCTGGCCGCTCTCGCTCACGACCAGTGCCAGGAGGCCGAGCTGGCCCAGCACCATGACGCTCCACAGCACCACGTCGGTGGTCGAGAGATAGCGCTCGCTGCCGGCGAGCAGCGTCCACACCAGGAGCGAGGCGGCCACTTGCGCAACCGCGGCGAAGAGGAGCCGCCCGAGGAAGGGGAGCGCCCCCCAGCGCAAGAGGAAAAAGAGCTCCGCCGGCAGGGCGAGTAGGCTCGCGGCACAGGCGAGGTAGGCCCAGTTGGGGTTGGCCGTGACCGGGCCGTCGAAGGAGAATTTGGCCTCCCGATCGGCGTCATAGAGGCCCCAGTAGGCGCCGGCCGTGCCCTCGATCCGCTCCTTCCAAGGCTGGTCGAAGGCCTCCATGAGATAGTACTGCACCCCCTCCCGGTCGGCGAAGTTGAGGAACTCGCGCATGAAGCGCGCTTGGTTGACGAGGCTCGCCTTGGCGCGTCCGAGCTGCGGCCCCTTGCTCGGCCAGCCGACCTCGGTCAGCACGATGGGCTTGTGGGGGAAAGCGGCCTTGAGGCGGTGGTACTCGCTCGCGAGGTACTTGACGGCGTCCTCGGCCTTGATGCCTTCCCAGTACGGCAGGATGTGGGCGGCGATGTAGTCGACCTCCTTGGCGAGCTCCGGATGGGCGAGCCAGACATAGGCCGGCTCGGCGGTCGATACCGGCAGCTCGATCTCGCTCCGCGCCCAGCGCAAGTACTGGATCATCTGGGCGACGCTCACGTCGCCGCGATGGATCGACTCGTTGCCGATCAGCACCCGGTCGATGTTGGGATGGAGCCGCACCAAACCGACCAGGCCGTCGAGCTCGAGCTGGTTGTTGTCGGCACGCTTGTCGAGCCAGGCGCCGGCTGCGACATGCAGGCCGTACTGGCCGGCGAGGCCGGCGACCTCCTCCACCCCCTCGGTCGTGCTGTAGGTCCTGACCGCCCCGACCCGGGTCTGCAGCAGCTTGAGATCGCTGTCGATTTCGCTCCGGGTGGGGAACTTGCCGGTGAGCGGGTTCTCGCCCTCGCGATAGGGGCTGAAGGAGACCCCTTGGATGACGCCCCACCATGAGGGCAGCTCGACGGGCCGATTGAGCGCCCACCAGGCGCCCAGATTGGCGAGCGCTACCAGAGCTATGATGATGAGGGTTGCCCGACGCATGTTCTTGTCTGTTCGCTTGTCGCGTTCGTTAACCGGCATCGCACCTGCTGCGCGCCGAGCCGCTTTGCCACTCAGAGCCGGCAAAATCAACGAAACGACGAGGCTGAAAGTTCCGCCGAAGGCACGGGAGGGGGGATGTGCTTCGCTTCGCCCGGCAGCCTGCACAGCTTCGAGCGCTGCCGGAGTTCCGGCCGCTGAGATCGCTCGAGCGTTAGCACGGTCGACGCCCTTGGCGCCGGATCGCCCCGCAGTGACGCGCCTTTAGCCTCGTCGAGGTCTTTTTGCCTGCAACACGCCGCTTGAGGCCGCACCAACCCGAGAGCAATTCTGCGGCCGGAGTCCAAGGGGAACTCCAGGAAGGAATATATGAACGAGGGGGCGGCGCCGTCCAGTGGCCGCCGTGTGATCTTTTCATGATTTTTTCAAATGGCCGCGAGCGGCAAGCCCTATGGATGCAGCCCCCGGCCGGCGGCCGGGATTCCCTACCCGTTCATGGGCCTTAGGCGATGCGCTCCGCGTGGTGGCAGGCGACGAGCCCGCCCGAAAGCGCGCGCAAGGCCGGCCGCTCGGCCTGGCAGCGCGCATCGGCAAAGGGGCAGCGGGTGTGGAAGGCGCAGCCGGAGGGCGGGTCGAGGGGGGAGGGCAGCTCGCCCTTGACCCGCACCCGCTCGGCGCGCAGGCGGGGGTCGACGAAGGGGGTAGCGGCGAGGAGGGCCCGCGTATAGGGATGGCGCGGGGTGGCGAAGACGGCTTGTTTGGGGCCCTGCTCGACGGTGCGGCCGAGGTACATGACCATCACCTCGTCGGCGATATGGCGCACGACCGAGAGCCCGTGCGAGATGAAGAGATAGGCGAGGCGGAATTCCTCCTGGAGGTCCATGAGCAGGTTGAGCACCTGGGCCTGGATCGAGACATCGAGGGCCGAGACCGGCTCGTCCGCCACCACGATCTTGGGATGGAGCATGAGGGCGCGCGCGATCGCGATGCGCTGGCGCTGGCCGCCCGAGAACATGTGCGGGTAGCGCTCGTAATGCTCGGGGCGCAGGCCGACCCGCGCCATCATCGCGCGCGCCGCCTCGTGCCGCGCGCCGGCGCTCAAGTCGCTGTTGATCACGAGCGGCTCCTCGAGGATCGCCCCCACCTTGCGCCGCGGGTTGAGCGAGCCGTAGGGGTCCTGGAAGACGATCTGGACGTGCCGCCGCAGGGGCTTGAGCGCCGCCCGCTTGGCCCCCGCCACCTCCCGGCCGACGAGCTTGAGGCTGCCGGCCGAGGGCGGCTCGATCAAGGTCGCCAGGCGCGCGAGCGTCGACTTGCCGCAGCCGGATTCGCCGACGACGGCGAGCGTGCGCCCGGCGGCCAGGCGGAAGCTCACCCCGTCGACCGCGTGGAGGGCCGCGGGCGGGGCGAGGATGCCGCGCCGCACCTGATAGACCCTGGTGAGACCCGCGGCCTCGATCACGGGGGTCTGGCCGGCCTCCTCCTGCGTCGTGCTCGGCACGGCGCTCATGGTGCCGCCCCTTCCGAGGCTCCGTCCGCGAGCGGATAATGGCAGCGCGCGCGGCCCCCGCTCAGCGCCTCGAGGGCGGGCTCGGCACTCCGGCAGCGCTGATCGGCATAGGCGCAGCGCGGATTGAAGAGGCAGCCGCGCGGCCGGTCGCCCAGGCCCGGCACCAGGCCCGCGATGGTGGGGAGCCGGCGCTCGCCGTGGCTGCGCTCGGGGAGGGCGGCGAGGAGGGCCGCGGTATAGGGGTGGCGCGGGGTGGCGAAGAGGGTCTCGGCCCGCGCCTCCTCGACGATCTGGCCCGCGTACATGACGACCACGCGCTCCGCGGTCTCGGCGACCACCCCCATGTCGTGGGTGATGAGGATGAGCGCCATGCCGCGCTCGCGCTGCAGGCCGAGGAGGAGCTCGAGGATCTGCGCCTGGATGGTGACGTCGAGGGCCGTCGTGGGCTCGTCCGCGATGAGCAGGCGCGGGTTGCAGGCGATCGCCATCGCGATCATCACGCGCTGGTTCATCCCGCCCGAGAGCTGGTGGGGAAAGGCGGCGAGCCGGCTCGCGGGGGCCGAGATGCCGACTTGCTCGAGGAGCTCCACCGCGCGCGCGCGCCGCGCCTTGCGGCTGCCGCCCTCGTGGATGCGCAAGGTCTCCATGATCTGGAAGCCGACGGTGAAGCAGGGATTGAGGCTGGTCATCGGCTCCTGGAAGATCATGGCGACGTCCTTGCCGGCGATGCGCCGCCGCGCGCGGGCACCGAGGGTCAGGAGATCGTGCCCGCCGAAGGCGAGCCGCTCGGCCTTGACCTCGCCCGGATAGCCGACGAGGCCCATGAGGGCGAGCATCGCGACACTCTTGCCCGAGCCCGATTCGCCGACGATGCCGAGGACTTCCCCCTCCTCGAGGGCGAAGCCGACGCCGTCGACCGCCTTGAGCCTGCCGCGGCTCGTCGGGAAATCCACGCTCAGCTGGGCAATCTCGAGCAGCGCCATCGCGTGGGTGCTCCTAGCGCTTGAGCCTGGGATCGAGCGCGTCGCGCAGGCCGTCGCCCATCAGGTTGCCGGCGAGCACAGTGACGAGGATGGCAAGCCCCGGCAGGGTCACCACCCACCAGGCGCGCAACACGAACTCGCGCGAGTCGGCGAGCATCGTTCCCCATTCGGGGGTCGGCGGCTGGGCGCCCAAGCCGAGGAAGCCCAAGGCGGCGGCATCGATGATGCCGGCGGAGAAGCTCAGGCTCGCCTGCACGATGAGAGGGGCTAGGCAGTTCGGCAGCACGGTCAGGAACATGAGCCGTGCCGTCGAGGCGCCGTTCACGCGCGAGGCGGTGACGTAGTCCTTGGCGAGCTCGCCGATCACGGCGGCGCGCGTGATGCGGACGAAGTAGGGCAGATAGACGATGGCGACCGAGATCATCGCGTTGGTGAGGCCGGGGCCGAGGATCGCCACGATGACGATGGCGAGCAGCAGCCCCGGGATGGTCAGGATGACGTCCATGAGGCGCATGACGAGGATGCCGAGGGCGCCCTGGAAGAAGCCGGCCACGAGCCCGATCACCACGCCGAGCGAGAGCGAGATCAAGACCACGATGCTGCCGATCAGGAGCGAGTAGCGCGTGCCGTGGATGATGCGCGAGAGCATGTCGCGGCCGATCGCGTCGGTGCCGAGGGGGTAGACGAGCGAGCCGCCCGCCTCCCAGAAGGGCGGCTTCAGGAAGGCGTCGTCGTGGGTCGCGATCGGCGAGTGGGGCGAGATCGCGTCGGCGAAGATGGCGAGGAGCACGATGAGGGCCAGCACCGCGAGCCCGGCGACCGCCCCCGGATTGGCGGAGAAATAGTTCCAGAACTCGCGCAAGGGGCCGGGCGGTGCCGGGGACGCCTCGAAGAGCCGTTCGTCCTGGACCGTCATCGGAGGCCTCAGCGCCGGTAGCGGATGCGGGGGTTGATCAGGCCGTAGAGCAGGTCGACCCCGAGATTGACCAGCATGATCACGCTGCCGATGAGGAGGACCCCGCCCTGGAGGACCGGATAGTCGCGCCGGTTGATGCCCTCGACCAGCCAATGACCTACGCCCGGCCAGGAGAAGATGGTCTCGGTCAGGATCGCACCGGCGAAGAGCGAGCCGACGTAGAGCCCGATCACCGTGATGACCGGGATGAGGGCGTTGCGCAGGGCATGCACGCCGACGACCAGGAAGGGCGAGAGGCCCTTGGCGCGCGCGGTGCGGATGTAGTCCTCGCTCAGGACCTCGAGCATCGAGGAGCGCGTCATGCGCGCGATCACCGCGAGCGGAATGGTGCCGAGGGCCACCATCGGCAGGATGAGGTGCGAGAGGGCGGAGCGGAAGGCGCCCGGATCGTCCGACCACAGCGAATCGATGAGCAGGAAGCCGGTCACCGGCTCGACGTCGTACTCGACCGAGATGCGGCCCGAGACGGGGGTCCAGCCGAGCGTGTTGGAGAAGAGGATGATGAGGAGGAGGCCCCACCAGAAGATCGGCATCGAATAGCCGGTGAGCGAGACCCCCATGACGCCGTGGTCGAAGACCGAGTTGCGCTTGACCGCGGCGACGATGCCGGCCGGCAGCCCGAGGAGTACCGCGAACAGCATGGCCGAGAGCGAGAGCTCGACGGTCGCGGGGAAGAGCTGCGTGAACTCGGAGATCACCGGCGCGTGGGTGATGAGCGAGAGCCCGAGGTCGCCGCGCAGCACGTGGCCCATGTAGACGAGGTACTGGAGGTAGAGCGGGCGGTCGAGGCCGTAGTCGTGGAGGAGCTGGGCGTGGCGTGCGGCCGTGATCCCGCGCTCGCCCGCGAGGATCTCGAGCGGGTCGCCCGGGACCGCGTGCACGAGGAGAAAGGTGAGGAGCGTGATCCCGACGAAGGTCGGGATGATGAGGGTCAGGCGCGTGAAGACGAAACGCAGCATCAGCGTTCACCCCTCTCCCGCTTGCGGGAGAGGGAAGGGGCCCATCCCGAAGGGATGGGAAGGGTGAGGGATTGCCGGACGCCGGAGGTGTCCCTCACCCTCCCACGGCCTTGCGGCCGCGGGTCCCTCGTCGATCCGCTTTGCGACTCGACCCCGCAAAGCGGGAGAGGGGCCATTCGCGACCGGCGCCTTCACTCCGCCTTGAAATAGACGTGCGTGAAGTCGTGGGCGCCGAGCGGGCTCAAGGTGTAGCCCTCAACGTCCTTGCGCATGGGCACCACCTGCACCGCGTGCGCGATGGTGTACCAGGGCGCCTCCTCCTTGAAGATGACCTGGGCCTTCTTGTAGAGCTCGGTGCGCTTGGCCATGTCGGTGGTGCGCTGCGCCTCGGTGACGAGCGCGTCGAAGTCCTTGTTGCACCATTTGGCGGCGTTGCCTCCGCCCGGGGCCGCCGCGGCGCAGCCAAGCAAGGTGAAGAGGAAGTTGTCCGGGTCGCCGTTGTCGCCGGTCCAGCCGAACTGCGCCATCTGGTGCTCGCCCGCCTGGACGCGCTTCCTGTACTCGCCCCACTCGTAGGAGACGACTTTCGCCTGGATGCCGACCTTGGCGAGGTCGGCCTGCATCAGCTCGGCGATGCGCCGGCCGTTCGGGTTGTAGGGGCGCTGCACCGGGATGGCCCAGAGGTCGGTCTCGAAGCCGTTGGGCAGGCCGGCCTCGGCCAGGAGCTTCTTCGCCTTGGCGGGGTCGTAGGGGTAGTCCTTGACCGCGTCGTTATAGGACCACATGGAGGGCGGAATCGGGTTCTTGGCGGGGATGCCGATACCCATGTAGACCGCGTCCAGGATCGCCTTCTTGTTGATGGCGTAGTTGATCGCCTGGCGCACCCGCTTGTCGTCGAAGGGCTTCTTCTGGGTATTGAAGGCGAGATAGCCGACGTTGAGGCCGGGCTGCTCGAGCACCTTCAAGGCCGGATCCTTCCTCATCGCCGGGATGTCCGCCGGGTTCGGATAGGGCATGAGCGAGCACTCGCCCGACTTGAGCTTGGCGTAGCGCACCGAGTTGTCCGGCGTGATCGCGAAGACGACGTCGATCTTGGGCTTGCCGCCCCAGAAGGTCGGGTTCGCCTTGTAGCGGATGATGGCGTCCTTCTGGTAGCTCTCGAAGACGAAGGGTCCGGTGCCGACCGGCTCCTGGTCGACCGTCTCGGGCTTGCCGGCCTTCATCATGGCGTCGGCATATTCCTTGGAGATGATGGTGGCGAAATCCATCGCCAGGTTGGCGATGAAGGGCGCGTTCGGCACGTTGAGCGTGAAGCGGACCGTGTAATCGTCGACCTTCTCCAGCGACTTCAGGATCTTCGGCATGTCCATGTCGCTGAAGTAGCTGTGGTTGTCGCTGGTGACCTTGAAGTAGGGGTTGTCCGGCTTCCACTGACGGTCGAAGCTGAAGATGACGTCGTCGGCGTTGAAGTCGCGGCTGGGCTTGTAGGTCTTGGTGGTCTGCCACTTCACGCCGCGGCGCAGGTGGAAGGTATAGACCAGGCCGTCCTTCGAGACCTCCCAGCTCTGCGCCAGTCCCGGCTGCACCTGGGTGGTCCCCGGCTTGAACTCGGCGAGGCGGTCGTAGACCTGGCGCGAGGCGTCGAAGGAGGTCCCGGTCGTGTTGATCGCGGGATAGAAGTTCTCCGGGCTCCCCTCCGAGCAGTAGATGAGCGTCTTCGCCTCGGCCGTGGCGGCGAGCCCGAAGGCGAGTGCCAGCCCCAGCCCGGCTGCCGAGAGATGTCGTTTCATGGTCGGTCTCCCTGTGAGCAAGACCCCGCCCCGAGGGCCGCACCAGGGCGGCCGCGGGCGGTGGCGATTGAGCCTCACTCTGCGC
>DATJAC010000352.1:0-3278 GCA_035516655.1 Alphaproteobacteria bacterium
CCCGCCCGAGGTCTTATAGACGTCGCCGCCGAATTTGCCGCCCGAATGCAGCGTCGTGAGGACGATTTCGAGCGCCGACTGCTTCGGGAATTTGGGGTGCGGGTCGACGGGGATGCCGCGGCCATTGTCGCGCACCGTGAGCGAGCCTTGGGCGTCGAGCTCGATCTCGATCCAGCTCGCGTGTCCCGCGATCACCTCGTCCATGGCGTTGTCGAGCAGCTCGGCCACGAGGTGGAGCATGGCGCGCTCGTCGGTGCCGCCGATATACATGCCGGGACGGCGGCGCACCGGCTCGAGGCCCTCGAGCACCTCGATGTCCTTGGCGGTGTAGCTCCCGCGGCCCTTGGGCGAGCCGGCGGCGGGCAAGTCGAAGAGGTCGGCCATGGCGCGCATTATGGGGGGTGCCTGGAGCGGCTTCAAGGGCATGCTGTGGCTTGTTGCACCGCATTCAACAAGATGTTGTGGGGAAAGGGGATAAGCGCATGAGCAAGGAGGCCACGAAGAAAGCGGCGGCGAAGCCGCCGCGGCGCGCGCGCAGCGAGCCGCGCGGCGAGCTGCAAATCCGCACCGCCGCCCGGCCGGCGGACACCAACCAGAACGGCGACATTTTCGGCGGCTGGGTGCTCGGCCAGATGGACGTGGCCGGCGGCATTTTCGCCTCCTCCGTCGCCGGCGGTCGCGTGGTCACCGTGGCGGTCGACGGCATGACCTTCAAGAAGCCCGTCTATGTCGGCGACGTGGTCTGCGTCTACGCGGACCTCATCCGGGTCGGCACCAGCTCGCTCACCGTCTGGATCGAGACCTGGGTCCTGCGGCGCAATCTCGGCAATTGCATCCTCGTGACCGAGGGCAATTTCACCTACGTCGCGATCGACGAGAAGGGGCGCCCGCGGGCGGTTGCCTAGGGTGGCTGGCCGGAAATGAACGCGCTATCTTCGATGCATTACTTGCCACGCATCGTCATTCCCGCGAGAGCGGGAATCCATCGTCGGCCTCGAGCCAGGCATCGGATATGGACCCCGGCTTTCGCCGGGGTGACGAACAGAGGATTGCAAGTGAACGGATCATTTTGCGTCAGACTCTAAGGTGGCGGCGAAGCCCTATCTCGGGTTGGATTGACACCGCAATTGAAATAATGTCGTGCTGAATCAATGGGTTACAGAAAACCGCCATTTAACGCAACGAAACGGTTGCGTTTTGTAAAAATCCGTGGTAGCATGTTTTTGTTGGCATGGTCTAGGGCCGTGCCCGCTCACTCTAGGGAGTACGCCACCATGAGGTTCAAGGCAGTTGCGGTTTCGCTGCTTGTTGCCGGCGCCCTTGCCGCAGCACCCCTGTCATCCGCCTCGGCGCACGACTTTCATCATGGCCGGGGCCTCCTGTTCGGCTTGTTCGGCCTGGGTGCCGCCGCCGCCATCGCCGCCGCCACCATCGTGACGGCCCCGGTCGTGGCCCTGGCCGGACCGCCTGCCTATCCGGGCTATCCCGGCTATTACGCGCCACCGCCGGCTCCAGGTTACTATTATCCGCCGCGGGGCTACTATGCTCCGCCGCCGGCCTATTACGCCCCGCCGCCCGTCTACTACTCGCCGCGCTAAGCGCCGGCTCCAGGGGATTGGCAACGGCCGGGAGGGAGGCTCGCTTGCGTGACGCACGCGATTAGAGGATCGCTCGGACGGCCGCCGGGAGGAGGGCGATGTGACGACTGACGCGCATCGGCCCCACCTCCCGGGGGCAGCGCCCCGCCGCGGCGGCCGGCCCTCGCGGGAGCGCGCGGGGGAGATCCGGGACGAAATCCTGGACGTCGCCACCACCTTGCTGCTCAGAGACGGCTACGGTGCCACCAGCATCGAGGCGGTGGCCAAGCGCGCGCGCATCTCCAAGCGCACCTTCTATCACCGCTTCCAGAACAAGGCCGAGCTCTTCGGTGCGGTGGTGCACCGTCTCGTGGAGAAGCTGCGGCCGCAGAACGACGCGCAGCTCTTCGAGGGCGGGGCTTTCGAGGAGATACTCGAGCGCTTGGCGCTCGTCGTCGTGCATGCGGCCCTCTCGCCCCAGGTCCTGGCCCTCCAGCGCGTGATCATCGCGGAGGCGACGCGCTTTCCCGAGCTCGCCGCGGTGCTGAACGAGCAGGGCGCGCGACGGGAGGCGATCGATCGCGTGGCGGCGCTCCTCGAGCGCCAGGCGCGCGCCGAGCGGTTCACCTTGGAGAATGCGCAATTCGCGGCCGAGGAGTTCCTGCAGATGGTCGTCTCCGGGCCGCAGCGCCGCGCCCTCGGGCTGGGCACGCCGCTCACTCCTGACGAGCTCGACCGCTGGGCCCGCGCTGCCGTCAAGCTCTTCCTCAACGGCTGGCGCGGCAACGCACGGACGCACGCCGAGATTTAACGCTCTTTTTCTCGGCAGCGACGGCTGCTACCGTCGAAGCGAGGAGCGTTGCTCATGTACACGACCGAACCGGCAAGACGAAAGCGCGAGGCGACCGAGCCACGGAGTCTCGAGAGCGCGCTCGCCGCCCTCGCGGCCATGCCGGCGAAGCTTGGCGAAATCGTCGCCGCGGTGCCGCCCGCCCTTTGGCGCAAGCCGCCGGCGGCGGGCGGATTTGCCCTCGTCGAGCATGTCTGCCATCTCTGCGACATCGAGTGCGAGGGCTACCGCGCGCGCCTCGAGCGCATGCTCGCGGAAGAAGCACCCTTCCTCGCCGATCTCGACGGGGCAAGGCTCGCGCGGGAGCGCGATTATCCGAGTGCCGACTTGCGCGCGGCCTTGCGCGCGTTCACGGACGCGCGCCGGGCGGTCGTCGAGCGCCTGCGGGCGTTAGCACCCGCCGAGCTCCGGCGCTCCGGCTTGCTCGAGGGTGTGGGTGCCATCACAATCGAGGGCCTCGTCGCCAAGATGCGCGAGCACGATGGCGAGCATCTCGACGAGCTCCACCGCCTGCGTGAGGAGCTCGTCGCCGGCACGCGTTGAACCGCTGCGATCGGCAGCGCGCAAGGTCTACCACTGGGCACCCAGGCCAAGCGCTTCGATCACGGCCCTTCGCGCCGTGGCTAGGTTGGCCGGCTGGAACGCATCCTCGTGGCCGCCCGTGATCTTCCATACGGTCACGTCCGGACAGTATTGCTTCCAGCCGAGGTCGTCGGCCAGATGATGCGCCGCCCATTCGGGGCTTTCGGCCTTGAAGAGGTTGATGCGGCCCGCATAGGGCTCGACCCGGTACTCCTTGACCGCCTTCGCGCGCAAATAGAGCATCATCGTCGCCCGGAATACGGCGCAGG
>DATJAC010000353.1:0-4606 GCA_035516655.1 Alphaproteobacteria bacterium
CAATCCACATCGTCGTTCCCGCGAAAGCGGGAACCCAGGACCAGGTGACGGGCCGTTGCCCCTGGACCCCGGCTTTCGCCGGGGTGACGAAAGAGATGTTCTACTTGATCGGATTCAGCTCTAGCGCTTTCACGGGGGTGATGGCCGGGGTGTTTCAACGCGACCGGAAGCTGCTCTAACGGAGGGCCGCCAGCACCTCTTTGCTTTCGACCACGGTCGCATATTCGCCGTGCATGTTGGCCAGCGCCAGCGCATGGACCCGCTCCGCGGGATGGAGCTCGCCCGCGAGATCGCGCTTGTCGACCGTGAAGCAGCCGTCGGCCACGACGTAGGTCGTGAAGCCGAGATTGCCCGCCATGCGCACGGTCGCCTCGACCGAATTGTTGGTGATGACGCCGACGACGACGAGGGCCGTGGTGTCGTCTCGGCGTAAGCGGGCTTCGAGCTCGGTGCCGATGAAGGCGCTGTTGGTCGCTTTGGCGATGACGCACTCGCCCGCCCGCGGCATCGCCTCCGGCTTGAAGGCGTGACCCGGCTGGCCGGGGCGGTAGGTCGAGGTGGGCTCGCGCGAATCGTGGCGGACGTGGATGATCGGCATGCGCCGCTCGCGCCACGCGGCAAGCAATGCTGCCACCACCGTCTCGCATCCCGGATTGTTGCGCCGCCCCCAACTCGGATGGTCGATCGCCTTCTGCAGATCGATCAGCAGCAGCACGGCATTGGCGGGAAGGGAGAGCTTGGGCATGCCCACTCCGGCAGACATTCAGCCGGAGTGCGCGACCTCGGAGAGCGCGGCACCGGCCCCTCCTTGAGCGCTCGCGCGTTGGCGGCGCAAGGCCTCGCGCAGCGCTGCCGCGAGCTCGGCGCGCTCCCCCGGCGAGAGGAAGGCGCCCAAGGCGAGCGAGCGGCCATGGGAGATGAGGCGCAACTGGCTCCCGTGCTCGGGCGGCTCGTCCATTTCGATCCTGAGCCAATAAGGCTGGAAGTTCCAGCGTGCGCGCTGCCCGCGGGGGCCCACGCGTTCGACCACCAGGGCCTCCGCGGTGAGCTTGACCGTCTCGTAGCGGCGTGCCGCACGGTAGCTCGCGCGGAAGGCGAGATAGAGCAGCAGGACGTCGAGCCCGAAATAGCCGAACACCGGCCAGGCGCCGTGGAGCGCGAAATACATGCCCGAGGCGAAGCTCACGGCACTGACGAGCGCCATCAGCAGCCAGAAGCCGGCCGGGCTCAAGCTGCGGTGCGGCACCAGCACCGCATCGAAGAAGACCTGCGCGGAGGCGGGGCTCGCTTCCGGTTCGAGACGCTCGCTCATCGGCATGATCATAAGGCCGCACTCTTGGGCCGGTCAAAGCTCGGGACGAGGCTGCGGCCTTGGGGCCGGCGAGGAGCCTTCCGGGAATACGGGACTGCCGTTAGAGTGGGGCGATGAAGAAGGCGACGATCGAGGAATTCTTCCGCCGCCTCGCCGCGGCGCGGCCCAACCCGCGCGGCGAGCTCACCTTCATCAATCCCTACACCCTCCTCGTCGCCGTGGTACTCTCGGCCCAAGCGACGGACGCGAGCGTCAACAAGGCGACGGTGCCCCTCTTCAAGGTCGCGAACACGCCGGCCAAGATGGTCGAGCTCGGCGAGGCGAGGCTCAGGCACTACGTCAAGACGATCGGCCTCTACAACACCAAGGCCAAGAACATCATCGCACTCAGCAAGCTCCTCCTCAGCGAGCACGGCGGCCGGGTGCCGCGCGAGCGCGAGAAGCTCGAGGCCCTCCCCGGGGTCGGTCGCAAGACGGCGAACGTGGTCATGAACGTCGCCTTCGGCGAGCCCACTATCGCGGTCGACACCCACATCTTCCGCCTGGCCAATCGCACCGGCCTCGCCCCCGGCAAGACCCCGCTTGAGGTCGAGGCTGGCCTGCTCAAGCGCGTGCCAAAGGCCTACCGGCTCCACGCCCATCACTGGCTCATCCTCCACGGCCGCTACGTGTGCAAGGCAAGGAAGCCCGATTGCCCAAACTGCTTGGTGCGCGATCTTTGCCGCTACAAGGCCAAGACGACCGTCTGAGCGCGCGGCGCGCCGCAGCTCCGGCCTCTAGAGCTGAATCCGATCAAGTAGAACATCTCTTTCGTCACCCCGGCGAAAGCCGGGCTCCAGGGGCAACGGCCCGTCACCTGGTCCTGGGTTCCCGCTTTCGCGGGAACGACGATGTGGATTGATTCCACTTGATCGGACCGCGCTCTAGAAGGGCGTCGTCCGACACGTACGGAAATGCTCGTACGCGTACGTTCAAGCTGAGATTCGGCGGATTTCCGCCAATGCTCGGCCGCTTAATCACCGCTCGATCGGAGCGAGGCCGCGGACATGAGGGGTGCGGCGGCTGGGGGCAGGACGTCCGCCCTAGGCGCTGCGTCGGGGCGTGCCGCCGGCCTTCCCTTCCAGTCCGCGCAAGCCGGTGCCAGGGCGGCCGCGGGGTCGTCGATGCGCAGTTCCGAGTAGCTCACCCGGAAGATGCCGTCCTCCCGATAAAGGAAGACATGCAGCACGCAGCCGTTGCCGGCGTACTGCCAGATCTGGGCGGGTCCGTCGCGGCTGAGGAGGGTGGGATCGCCCAGGGCGGCCGAAAGCTCTCGGGCCGAGAGGCCCTTGAGCCGGTCGAGGGCCAGCGCCCCGGTTGGGGCATCCGGCCGCTTACCGGTCGACGGCAGTGCTGCAGGTACGAAGAGAGCCGGCGTTGAGATGACTGGCGCCAAGGTCGTCTTGGCGTGAGATACCGCGACCTCGGCGCTGAGCGAAGCCGCCGCGAGCCGCGGCATTTGCCGGACCGGGCTTGCGTGCTCTGTCGCCAGGCCAGTGCCGGGGCCGTTCGCCGGCGGCACGCAGGCCGCGAGCGAGGCCATCATGGCGGCAAGCGCGCACCACCCTCCGACTGCCCACAGTCGCGCCAGCCCCTTCGCGCGCCGCACGGTAACCGCCTCCTCCTCCCCGACACTCGCCGGACGCCCTTTTGGGCTTCTCCGGTAAGGCAAACCTCCCTGTTGGGCCGTCCTCGCGAAGGCACCCGCCCGCGGGCCTCAGCCCTATTCCTCGCCAGCCTCGGCGACGGCGGCCGGCTCCGCGGCAGCGCTCTCGCCACTCGCCGGTGCGGTCACGAGTCGCGGTACCGCCGTGGCCCCGAGGCTCTTCACATCGCCGTTGATCTCCCCGCCCTGCTCGATCTGGAGGCGGCCGTAGTGGACGGTGCCGGTGACGCGGCCCGTGCTATGGATGAGAAGGCGCTCCCGCACCGTGAGCGAGCCGTCGAAACGGCCCGAGATCTCCGCACTCTCGACCTGTGCCGAGCCCTTGAAGGTGCCCGCGTCGGCGACCTCGATGGTGCGGCAGTCGGTGAGCGCCGCCTCGACCGTGCCCTCGACGACCAGGCGCTCGCAGGCGCTGATATGGCCGTTCAGGCGGATCTCGCGGCCGACGATCAGCTTCTTGCTCTCGCCCGCCGGGGCCGCCGGGCGATCGATGCGGCGCGGTACCGCGGGGATGTCGACGACTCGACGCGGCAGATCCGCGCGCGTGACCGGGATCGCCGGCCCCATGGCGGGGGTTGCGGCCGGCCTGGCCAGCCCTTCGGGCAAGGCCGGGCGGGTGAATGGCTTTCCCGGCGGCGTGCCCGTCGCGAGCAGCGAGCCGGGCTGCTCGTTCCGCGCGACGCCGTCGCCATCGGAGCTCTTGCGTTTGAAGATCATTGCCGTCCCCTTCCGTTCCTGCGCGCAAAGTCGCCCCTTTGCGCGGATTACCCCTGTTTTCCGCCCGGGCTCGGCGTGGCTTGCCCGGCCGGCCTCAGTCCCCGATCCCGTGATAGACATGCACCATGAGGGTGGTCGCCAGCACCGGCACGACCAAGTTCACCACCGGCACGGTCAAGGCCACTGCGGTAAGCACCCCCACGAGGAGCATCTCGCCCGGATGCGCAAGTCTCAGGCGCCGCGCCTCACGCGGTGCCAGACGCCGGAACGCCACCAGCTCGAAATACGCCCGGCTCACAAGATAGCCGTTCAAGCCATAGAAAACAAACAGATTTATCGCCGGGACGAAGAGGTAGACGGGAAGGGCGAGGAGGTTGAGGAGGAGGCTCGCGGCGGCGAAGCGCGCACCCGCGAGTGCGAGCTCGCGAACCCCCTGACGCCGCGCCGGCCCGGCACTCGGGTAGTGCCGTGCCTCGACCGCATCCGCCACCGCGTCGAGAAAAAAGCTCACCACGATGCTCGCGACTACCGTGAAGAGCACGGCGACGAGGAAGAGAGCGGCGATCGCGCCGAAAATACCCACGCTCCAATGGAGCCAAGGTCGCTCGATGGGAAGTTGGGCAAGCCCGAACCACGCCGCCGCGAGCAGGACGAGCATTGCTGCGAGCGTGATCGCGACGCTCTTCAGCACGACGCGGAAGAGACGCGGATCGGAAAGCTGTGCCACGGACAAGGCAATATAGCGGAGCATCGCTCTTCGACCGATCCTTCGTCGCATAGCGCGCGTGCACGCGCGCGCCCGTGCTTAGCGCATTTTCGTCTCAGACGGAACCGCTCCGCTCATCGTCACCCTCGGGCTTGACCCACGGCTG
>DATJAC010000354.1:0-2982 GCA_035516655.1 Alphaproteobacteria bacterium
GAGAAGGCGGTGCGCCACGGCTATGCGAAGAAGGAGCTGCTCAGCTCCTTCGTCGGCGCCTTCCCGATCACCAAGCCGAAATACATCGTGTTCGCCTTCTTCGACCAACCGCACGGCACCAAGCAGACCCACGGCTACGCGACCGCGGGATGGACGGCCGTCCCGGTCGTCAACCGGATCGTCCAGCGCATCGCCCCCATCCTCGGCGTCATGCCCATCGACGAGAAAGATCCCGGGATCGAAAAGGCGCTCTGGGTGCAGATCAATCCGCAGGAACCAAAGCTTGCACTTAACTGAGCTGATGAACGGGCCAGCCCTACTCGCTTCGAACGACTCAGCACCCGCCGAGCTGGAAATTCTCGGCCTGACGGCGGATTCGCGGCAGGTCCGGCCCGGCTATCTCTTCGCCGCCCTGGCCGGCAGCCGGACCGACGGCCGCCGCTTCATTGCCGATGCCATCGAGCGCGGTGCCGTCGCGGTGCTGGCCGAGCCCGACGTGGCGCTGCCCGAGCTCGCGGTCCCGCTCATCGCCGACGCCAACCCGCGCCGGCGCCTGGCCCTCATGGCGGCACGCTTTTACGGCCGCCAGCCGCGCACGATCGCGGCCGTCACCGGGACCGCGGGCAAGACCTCGGTTGCCTGTTTCACCCGCCAGATCTGGACCGAGCTCGGCTTCCAGGCGGCCAGCCTGGGAACCCTCGGCATCGTCGCCCCCGGCGTGCAGTACTCCGCGAGCCTCACCACCCCCGATCCGATCCAGCTCCACCAGGAGCTTGCCGGACTCGCCGCCGCGGGCATCGACCATCTCGCCCTCGAGGCCTCCTCGCACGGGCTCGACCAGTACCGTCTCGACGGGGTCGAGATCCGCGCTGCCGCCTTCACCAACCTCGGGCGCGAGCATCTCGACTACCATCCCACCATGGCGGCCTACTTCGCCGCCAAGCGCCGCCTCTTCGCGGAAGTGATGGCGCCCGCGAGTGCCGCCGTGCTCAACGCCGACGCGCCCGAATACGCGGACCTCCTCGAGACCTGCCGCGCGCGGCGTCATCGCGTGTTGAGCTACGGCTACAAGGGCACCACACTCGGCCTCGAGCACGTCGCGGCGAATGCCGCCGGCCTGACCGTCCGCTTCACCCTCGGCGGGCGGCGGCGCACGGCTGCCGTCGCCCTCCTCGGCGCCTTTCAGGCGGGCAATCTCCTGGCGGCACTCGGGCTCGTCCTCGGGCTCGGCGGCGATACCGAGGCCGCGGTCGCGGCCCTTGCCCACGTGCAGGGTGCGCCCGGCCGCATGCAGCAGGTGGCGCGCCTCGGCAACGGGGCTGCCGTCGTCGTCGATTATTCGCACAAGCCCGATGCGCTGCAAGCCGTGCTCGAGGCGCTGCGGCCGCTGACCGAGGGTCGCCTCCACGTCGTCTTCGGCTGCGGCGGCGACCGCGACGCCGGCAAGCGGCCTCAAATGGGCGCCATCGCGGCACGCCTCGCCGACCGCGTCATCGTGACCGACGACAATCCGCGCAGCGAGGACGCGGGTGCGATCCGCCGCCAAGTGCTCGTCGGCGCCCCCGAGGCGCGCGAGATCGGCGAGCGGGCCGAGGCGATCGAGACTGCCATCCAGGCCCTGGGGCCGGGAGACCTCCTCCTCATCGCCGGCAAGGGCCACGAGCGCACGCAGATCGTCGGCGACAAGGTCCTGCCGTTCGACGACGCCGAGATCGCCCGTGCCGCGGTGCTGCGGCGTGCCGGGAGCACGGCATGACGCAGGCACCGGCACCGCTTTGGACCGCCGAAGAGGTGGCGCGCGCCACCGCCGGCAGCACCAGCAAGCACTTCGCGGCCACGGGGGTTGCCATCGACAGCCGCACGCTCGCGGCGGGCGAGCTCTTCATCGCCATCCGCGGGCCGCGCGTCGACGGCCACGACTTCGTGCGCCAGGCCCTCGAGCGCGGGGCGGCTGCCGCGGTGGTGTCGCGCGTACCGGAGGGCTGCGCTGCCGCTCCGCTCGTCCTCGTCGCGGACACCCAAGCGGCCCTCGAGGCACTCGGGGCCGCCGCCCGCGCGCGCACGGCGGCGAAGATCGCCGCGATCACAGGCAGTGTGGGCAAGACCGGCACCAAGGAAGCCCTCCGGCTGGCGCTTGAGCCCCAAGGCAAGGTCGCGGCCAGTCAAGGGAGCCTCAACAATCTCTGGGGCGTGCCGCTCTCCCTCGCCCGCATGCCGCGGGATGCGGCCTACGGCGTCTTCGAGCTCGGCATGAACCATCCGGGCGAGCTCGCCCCGCTCTCGCGTCTCGTAGCCCCGCACCTTGCCGTCGTCACCACGGTCGAGGCCGTGCACATGGAATTCTTCGACAAGGTGGCGGACATCGCGGAAGCGAAGGCGGAGATCTTCATCGGCATGCGCGGGGGTACCGCCGTGCTCAATCGCGACAACGCCTTCTTCCAGCTCCTCTCGGACCGCGCCCGGGCCGCCGGGCTCGAGCGCATCATCGGCTTCGGCGCCCATCCCGAGGCCGAGGTGCGCCTGGTGTCGCTCAAACCCATGCCCGCCGGAAGCGACGTGACCGCCCGCATCGGCGCCGGCCAAATTTCCTATCGCATCGGCGTCTCCGGCCGGCACTGGGCGCTCAACAGCTTGGCCGTGCTGGGCGCCGTCATGGCCCTCGGCGCAGACGTCGAACGGGCCGCCTTGACCTTTGCCGCGCTCGCCGCCCCCAAGGGGCGGGGGCAGCGCCACCTCATCCGCAGCCGCGGCGGCAGCTTCGAGCTGATCGACGACAGCTACAACGCCTCACCCGCCTCGATGCGCGCCGCTTTCGAGGTGCTCGCCGCGGCCGCACCAGGCAAGGGCGGGCGGCGCATTGCCGTCTTGGGCGACATGCTCGAGCTCGGCCCCGCCGGCCGCGAGCTCCACACCTCTCTCGCCGCCCACATCGCCGCCCACCGCATCGATCTCTTATTGTAAGAGGGTCGTGTATTGTATGAG
>DATJAC010000355.1:0-3998 GCA_035516655.1 Alphaproteobacteria bacterium
ATCCGAGGCTTCTTGTGCCAAGCCCCATCACGAGAGGGGGCAGGGTGAGGGGAGCGACTCCGTCACAACGGGATGGGCTCAGCGCCGCCTCCCCCTCCCCTCGCCCGTCTCGAAGCGCAGGCGCACTTCCTCGCGGGGGTCGCGGTGGAGGTAGTGGGCCCCCAAGGCCGCGAGGGCGCCGACGAGGATGCCCGAGGCGCGCTTCTCGTCGCGGTGGCGGCCTGCCGCCGAGGCCTCCTGCCAGCACCATTCCTTGACCGCGCGGTCGTGCCCCACGCAGGTGTAGACGATCGAGCCCGAGGGCCGGTTAAGGCCGCCCAAGGCGGTGAGCGCCTGCCATACCGCATTGCCCGCGTCGATCTGCAGCTCGCTGCGCTCGGGCTCCGCCTTGCCGCTGCCGTCGACCTTGAGCTCGAGCGGGGCCGCGTGCAGGCGCTCGAGCCCGGCCACCGCGAAGTCGCGGCGGAATTGCTGTGCCGCCTTGAGGCTCGTGCCGTCGATCATGCCCTCGCGCGCCATGCGGATCCAACGGTCGGCGACCCTCTGGGGACGGCTGTCGGGCCCGCTGTCGTCGAAGGGGGCGCGCGGCATCGTAAAGACCTCGTCGTGGCGCTTGCGCGCGGCCGTGGCGCGGATCGGCGTCCCCTCCGCCGCCGCGTGGCGCTCGGCCGCTGCCTCGGCCCGGCTCGCCGCCAGCATCTGGCGCCGAGCACGCGCGGCGACACGGAGCTTGGCCTTGAGGAGCTGCGGGGCCGCGCGCCAGTCCTCCGTCACCTCGACGACTTCCGCCGCACCGCTCCCTGCTGAGAGCCGGAAGAGCCGCACGCTCTCGCCCTCGCGCCATTCGAATAAGCCCGGCATGTCGAGACGCGGCTCGGCAAGGAGCGCTTCTCCGCTCTCCGCGCGACCGACGACGACCGCGGCGAGCCCCATGCGCTCGCGGGGCCGGCCGTGCTGGACGCCGCCGACGCTGCTGCGCTCGCACGCGTGGCTCATCGGCCTATCGCTTTGCTCGGCGACATCACGTGCCGGTGCTGCCTGCGAAGTCGTGCGGGGGAAAGGCGCGGGAGGGCGGCCGGGGAGGTCGAACCGCCGCTCCCGCTACGGGCGCGAGCTTGGGCGATGGGGCACCTCGCGACCCGATGGTAGACCGTGTTCGTTCTGGGGTTTTGCGCTGCAGGACATCGTGGGAGGCGGTGTTTGGTTCGGCATGACCAGGATACGATACGAAATGTATCGCCCCGAGTCAATACCTATCGTATCGTACACGGCCATTGCGCATCGCTACAATTTGTATCGATGGCGCAACATCCTCACGGCCGGCTTCGCGAGGCGCGCGACCGTGCCGGCTACCCAACAGCCGCCGCGTTCGCCAAGGCGCACGACCTCACGGAAAGCACCTACCGCAGCCACGAGAACGGCTCGCGCGGCCTGACCATGGCTGCGGCACGGCTTTATGCCGAGCTGCTCGGCGTGCCGTGGACCTGGATCATGGCCGGCGATCAGCCCTCGGCCGCGGGCGGGAAGGGTGGGGAGGGCTCACCCGGCCGTGCCGCGGCACCGCATCCGGCTCCCCCACCCTTGCGCCCGCGCGTCGACATCGAGGTGCTCTCCGCCATCCTCGAGCGGGTCGAGGCCAACTTGGCACGGCGGCGGCGCAAGATGAGCCCGCTGCACAAGGCCGAGCTCGTCGCCAACAGCTACGCGCTCGTCGAGGAGTTCGGCCTCGAGGCCGCCACGCGCGAGCTGCGCAACGGGCTCCGCGTGCGCTCGCGCTCGCACGCCAAGAGCGCCTGAGCCGCCCCCGAGGCGGCCTCCGAAGCCCCCCGCAACCGCCTCCGAGAGCCGCCGCCGGCATGCGCAACCGCGAGCCGTTGCGCGCCGACCCAGGGCGCGTCAAGTCCCAGCGAATGAACGCTTTTTCATTCACTCTCGCGGGAGAAAATCAGTCTTGACGCAATCATTGCGTGTATACTAGCTTCGCAAGCCCCCCAAGGGAGTGGGGGTGAGCTGCAGCCAACAGCCCACCAGCGCGGCGTCCCCCGCGCCCAACCGAAAGACGCTGCCCACTCGCCGGGGTGACCCAGCGGGTGCAGCCTAGCACAGGCGTGCCATGGGGATCATTTGCGGGGAAGCGAAGGCGCGGCCGGCGCTGGCCGCGCAAGACCTGACGGGTGCCGGGGAGCGCGAGCGAGCCTCGGCGCTGCAAGCTTTCAAGCAAGCGATCGACGCGCTCTTCGAGGCGGACTCGGCCGAGCGCGCGAGCCTTCCGGTGCGCCGGCTCTTCGCCATCGCCCATCGCCCGCCGCTCCGGCTCGCGGCCCTCCACGGGCGCCTGCTGCAGCCGAGCTATGCGCCGGAGCCCGGACCTCGCGCCCGCCACGCGCGCGCCAACACCGAAACGAGGCCCCGCGTCGCACTCGCGCAAATTCTCGCCGGACGGCGGGGCGAGCGGGCTGCGCACGACAAGCGCCACGGCGGCGACCCGCCGCTCGCGCGTCTCGTCACCTCCCGTTAACGCTCGCCTCGGCCTGCAATCGATGCGCCGTGTATTGACAAGAAACGATACATTATGTATCATTCATTCGTTCCGCGAGACCGGCCGCGGGCCGGAAGGAGGTCGCGCCCATGTGTTTCCTTGCCGAGAGTGCGGCCTTCTGCGCGCCGGGACCGGCCTCGCCCGCCCGGCCGGCGGAGCCGGCACCGGCATTGCCGCAGCGCTACCGCGCCGAGCTCATCGAGGGGCGCGGCTATCGAGCGACGCTCGAGATCGAAGCCGGCTCCCTGCGCCGGGCCGTAGAGGAGGCCGCGCGCTATGCCGCCCGACACGGTTATCGTCTTGGACGGGTCAGGGCCGGAGCCGGGGGTGGGCGCGCATGGTGAGGCCAACCCTGGCAGCGCTCGCCCTCTCCCTTGCCCTCGCGGCGCCCGCCGCGGCCGGAAGCGAGGGCCTACTCGAGAGCATGGGCTGCATCGCCCGTGCGGTCTATTGGGAAGCGCGGGACCAGCCTTTCGACGGCCAGCTCGCCGTCGCCTTCGTCGTCCTCAATCGCGAGCGCGCGAGCGGCAGGACGGCCTGCGCCGTGGTGGACGAGCCGGGCACCTTCAGCGGGGTCGCCCGCCATCGCAGCGAGCGCGCGCGCGATGCGCGGGCCTGGGCGCTCGCGGAGGAGATAGCCCTCATCGCCTGGGAGGATCCGGACGCCGATCCCACCGGGGCCGCCACCTATTTCCATCGCCTCGACGCGCACCCGGCCTGGGCCGCCGGTCTCACCTTGACGCGGCGCATCGGCGCCCATCTCTTCTTCCGCGTGCAAGAGGCGCGACGCCGGGGCGTGACCGAGCCGGCTCCCGCAAGCGACTCAGCCCGCCGCTGCCACGGCGATGCGGCTTGCCTCGCCCCTCCGGTAGACCATGAAGGTGGCGAGAAGACCGCAGCAGGCGCCGAACGTCATCCATAGGCCGGGGGCTGCCTTGTCGCCGGTTGCCTTGATGAGGGTGGTCGAGATCGCCGCGGTGAAGCCGCCGAAGAGGGCCGTAGCCAAGCTGTAGGCGAGCGAGAAGCCGGCGGTGCGAACGCTCGCCGGCACGATCTCGGTCAAGGCGACGACCATGGCGCCGTTATAGCTGCCGTAGAGGAAGGAGAGCCAGAGCTCGACGGCCAGCATCTTGCCGAACGTCGGCTCGACGACGAGCCAGGAGAGGGCGGGATAAGAGGTGAGAATGGTCAGCGCCGTGAAGGTGATGAGCAACGGCCGGCGGCCGACGCGATCCGAGAGTGCTCCCATGACCGGCAGCCAAAACAGGTTCGACGCGCCGACGCAGAAGGTGACGATCAAGCTGTCGATCTCGGCGAGCTTGAGCACGCTCTTGCCGTAGGTCGGGGTATAGACCGTGATCAGGTAGAACGAGACCGTCGTCATGACGACGAGCAGCATGCCGGCGAGCACGATCTGCCAGTTCTCCCCCATCGAGCGGAAGATTTCGGGTGCGCTGGG
>DATJAC010000356.1:0-20385 GCA_035516655.1 Alphaproteobacteria bacterium
TTTATCTTCTCCGTGTCCTCCGTGCTCTCCGTGGTAAAAATCTTCCTTTGCGACGCTATGGGCGATGTTCAAGCGCCCGCGATCGTCATCTCGGCGATCCGCAACGTGGGCGCGTTGGTGCCGTAGCGGAAGACGAGGTCGTCGGCCGCGGTCAAGGCGAGGAACATGTCCTTGAGGTTGCCCGCGATGGTGATCTCGCTGACCGGGTAGGCAAGGGTGCCGTCCTCGATCCAGAAGCCGGCGGCACCCCGGCTGTAGTCGCCGGTAACGCCGTTGACGCCGAAGCCGATGAGCTCGGTGACATAGAGGCCCCGCCCGGTCTCCTTGATGAGGGCCGCGGGTGATAGCACCCCCGGCTCGAGATAGAGATTGGTCGGCGACGGCTCGGGCGGGGCCGAGGTGCCGCGCGAGGCGTGGCCGGTGGTCTCGAGCCCGAGCCGGCGGGCCGTGCGCAGGTCGAGGAGCCAGCTCGCGAGCACGCCGTCTTCCACGAAGTTCCGCTTCGCGGTGGGGATGCCTTCGCCGTCGAAAGGCCGCGAGCGCTGGCCGCGCGCGCGCAAGGGGTCGTCGACGACCCTCATGCCCGGCGGCAGGACGGCAGCA
Source organism: Alphaproteobacteria bacterium (assembly GCA_035516655.1). Classification (GTDB taxonomy): domain Bacteria; phylum Pseudomonadota; class Alphaproteobacteria; order JACZXZ01; family JACZXZ01; genus DASPPM01. Next base: position 604 of record DATJAC010000356.1, read on the forward strand.
CCCAGCTTGTCCTTGAGGAAGCTCGTGCCCCGCGCCACGGCGCTCCCGTTGATCGCCGAGGCGAGGTGGCCGAGGATGCCGTTGGAGGCGCGCGGGTCGTAGATGACGGGCGCCTTGGTCGTCTTGAGCTTCTTGGGATTGAGCCTTTTGACCGCCTTCTCGCCGGCACTGCGGCCCACGACCGCGGGTGCCTCGAGCTCGGCCCCGTAGACCGCGGTCGAGAAGTCGTAATCGCGTTCCATCGCGGTCCCCTCGCCGGCCACGACGGCTACGCCGAGCGAGTGGTACGAGCGCCGGTAGCCGCCGGCAAAGCCGTTCGTCGCCGCAAGCGCCACGCGCGTGAGCGACCAGCCCGCCTCCGCACCCTCGGAGTTGGTGATGCCGGCGACCGCGCGTGCCGCCTCCTCGCATGCCCGCGCGCGCTCGATCAGGGTCTCAGGTGCCGGCTCCGCCTCGTCGCAGATGTCGAGGGCCGGTACTTCGCGCAAGATGCGGTCCTCGGGGGCCAAGCCGCAAAAGGGATCCTCGGGCACCACGCGCGCCATGGCGATGGCGCGCTCGACGAGTGCCGCCAGCGCCTTTTCGTCCTGGTCGCTCGAGGAGACGATCGCCTGGCGCCGTCCGATGAGGACGCGCAGGCCCAGGTCGCGGCTCTCCGCCCGCTCGAGCTTCTCGACGTTGCCGAGACGCTGGGCGTGGCTCAAGGCCGCACTCTCGACGAAGAGCGCGTCCGCCGCATCGGCCCCGGCGCGCTTGGCACGCGCGAGGAGGGTCGCGAGCAGGTCCAGGGCCTCGGCGGAAGTGCGGTCGCTCTGCGGCATGGGGGCTCCAATCGGTAGTCGAGGGCATGTCATTGCGAGGAGGCATAGCCGACGAAGCAATTGAGGGCCAGCCGAGGAGGCCTGGATTGCTTCGCCTTCGGCTCGCAATGACGTCGTCGGTGTATATCGGCGTGGGCGCGATCACTCCCTGAGATAAGCGCTGCCCGCCCTCATTTCCAGATCGGCTTGCCCGTGCCGGGGAGGCCGAGGCTCGGCCATTTGCGCGTGACTTCCTCGATGATCGCGTCCGACATGCGGATCTTGCGGCCCCAGACGCGGCTCGTCTCGGGCGGCCATTTGTTGGTGGCATCGAGACCGATCTTGGAACCGAGGCCCGCTTCGGGCGAGGCGAAGTCGAGGTAGTCGATCGGCGTGTTCTCGACGAGGGTGATGTCGCGTGCCGGGTCCATGCGCGTGGCGATCGCCCACATGACGTCCTTCCAATCGCGCGCGTCGATGTCGTCGTCCACCACGATCACCCACTTCGTGTACATGAACTGCCGCAGGTACGACCACACCGCCATCATCACCCGCTTGGCGTGGCCGGGATAAGCCTTGCGCATGGCGACGACGGCGATGCGGTAGGAGCAGCCCTCGGGCGGCAGCCAGAAGTCGACGATCTCGGGGAACTGCTGGCGGAGGAGCGGGACGAAGACTTCGTTCAAAGCCTCGCCGAGGACGGAGGGCTCATCGGGCGGCCGTCCGGTGAAGGTCGAGAGATAGATGGGATCGCGGCGCATGGTGATCGCGCTTACGGTGAAGACCGGGAAGCGCTCGACGGCGTTGTAATAGCCGGTATGGTCGCCATAGGGCCCCTCCTCGCCCTCCTCATCGAAGGAGACGTGGCCCTCGAGCACGATCTCGGCCGCGGCGGGGACCTTGAGCGGCACCGTGCGGCAGGAAGCGAGCTCGACTTTCTGTCCGCGCAGGAGGCCGGCGAACTGGTATTCGCTGAGCGTGTCGGGGACGGGGGTCACGGCGGCAAGGATGGTGCCGGGATCGGCACCGATCACGGCAGCTGCCGGGAACGGCTCTCGGTGCTCGGCCCGCCAACGCGCGTGATGCTGGGCGCCACCTCGGTGCTTGAGCCAGCGCATGAGCGTGGTGTTGCGGCCGGTGAGCTGCATGCGGTAGATGCCGAGATTGTAGTCGTCCTCGCGGCGCTTGCCCGGGCCCTTGGTCACCACGAGCGGCCAAGTGATGAGGGGGGCCGGCTCGCCGGGCCAGCAGGTCTGCACGGGCAGGCGGGCGAGGTCGACGGCATCGCCCTCGAGTACTGTCTCCTGGCACGCCGGCGCCGCGACCGTCCTCGGCTTCATCGCCATGACCTTGCGCAAAAGCGGCAAGAGCTCGAGCGCCTCGCGCCAGCCGCCGGGCGGCTCGGGCTGGCGCAGGAAGGCGAGGGTCTCGCCGACCTCGCGGAGCTGGAGAGGCTCGCGGTCCATGCCCCAGGCGACGCGCTCGATGGTGCCGAAGAGATTGACCAGCATGGGCATGTCGTAGCGGCGGCCGCCCGTACCGACCACGTTCTCGAACAAAACCGCGGGCCCGCGCTCGGCCAGGAGGCGCGTCTGGATCTCGGTCATCTCGAGCACGGGCGAGACGGGGGCCGCCACGCGCACGAGCCGGCCCTCGCGCTCGAGCCGGGCCATGAAATCGCGGAGGGAGCCGTAGGGCATGAAAATCTAATACCACCGTTCGTTCGCGCGGCCATCGAGACAAATCCGGAGGTCCATCGTTGCGCGCCCGACGAGAAGGATGACGCCGTACCCACGGCAGCTGGCGAACATACCTCACGGCCGCATTGCCGACCATGGCTTTGCGTCAGTGCACGCCCACGCGGTAGATCAGCACCTCGCGGCTGTCGCGGTCCTCGAGCTCGCGCGTGGTCGGGACCTCGTAGCGGGCGAGGGTCACGAGGCCGTGCTGCGGCAGATAGGCGCGCCCGGGGTCGCCCAAGAGGACGAAGGCGCCCGCCTGCGCTGCCGCCTCGAGCCAGCCAGCGACCCGCTCCGCCATGGGCCGCTCGTAGCAGACGTCGCCCGCGAGGATGACGTCCCAGCCCGAGGGCGGCGCTGCCGTCAGATCCTCGCCGCACACGGTCACGGCGACGCCGTTGGCGGCGGCGTTGAGGGCGATGGCGGCAAGCGCCAGGGGCTCGAGTTCGGAGGCCGTGACCGCGGCGGCACCCGCCTTGAGTGCCGCGATGCCGGCAACGCCCGAGCCCGCGGCGAAATCGAGGACGCGCTTGCCGCGCACGACCCCGGGCTCATCCAGGAGATAGCGCGCGAGCGCCTGCCCGCCCACCCAGGCAAAGGCCCAATAGGGCGGAGCCAGCCCTTGCACGGCGAGCGTCTCCTCGGTCGCCTGCCAGAGCGGGGTCAGCTCGCTCGCGAGGTGGAGACTGATCTCGGGCAGAAGCGGGGGTGCCGCAAGTGCCGTGTGCGCGCGCACGAAGGCAAGTGCCTCCGCGGCGGCAAAGGAATTCACCACCCGGAGGACGCACGGCCGGCGACGATCGCACCCAGCACCAGCCAGCCGAAGAGGCGGTTCGACTTGAACTTGGCGAGGCAGTCGTCGGGATCGTCCAGGTCGATGGCCGCGACCTGCCAGAGGAGAAGCAGCCCCGCCACCGCCAGTCCGAGATAGTAGAGCCGTCCCAGGCCGAAGCTGGCGCCGCAGGCGGCGAGGAGGGCCAAGGCAACGCCGTAGAAAGCGTAGAGCCAAGGGGCCGAGCGGGCGCCGAATTTGAGGGCCGTCGATTTGAGGCCGAGGAGGGCGTCGTCCTCCTTGTCCTGGTGGGCATAGATGGTGTCGTAGCCGAGCGTCCAGGCGATGCCGGCGAGATAGAGCAGGAGCGGGGTCGGCGCGAGCGAGCCCCTGATCGCCGCCCAGCCCAGCATGGCCCCCCAATTGAAGGCGAGCCCGAGGACGATCTGCGGCCAGTAGGTGATGCGCTTCATGAGCGGATAGGCGAAGACGACGACGAGGGAGGCGGCGCCGAGCTCGATCGCGAAGCGATTGAAGCTCGCCAGCACGAGCAGGCCGGCGCCGAGCTGGAGTGCCAGGAAGGCGAAGGCCTGCCAGAGCTTGACTTGCCCACTCGGCAGCGGCCGCGTGCGCGTGCGCGCGACCTTGCCGTCGAACTCGCGGTCGGTGATGTCGTTCCAGGTGCAGCCGGCGCCGCGCATGATCAGCGCCCCCGCGGCGAAGAGGGCGAAATAGACGAGATCGCGCCAGCTCCGCCAGGCGAGCGCCAGGCTCCACCAGCAGGGGAAGAGCAGGAGCCAGGTGCCGATCGGCCGGTCGAGCCGCATGAGCCGCGCGTAGGGGCGCACGGCAGCAGGCAGCCAGCGGTCGATCCAGTCGCCGCCGTGGATGTCGGTGCCGTCGCTCGCCAGGGTTTTGAAGGAGGGCGCCATGCGCTAATCTTGCCCGCACCCGCGCGCCATCTCAAGCGCGCATCCACGCATGGCCCTAGTACCTGCTTGCAGACTCAGCGCTACATGGCGCCGGGCCTGCAAGCAGGTACAACATTTTGTGTTTGTACTGATTTCGCGGCTCGTGAGTCGCCGAAGGCGCTTCACGAACTCGCGAAAGTCGGTACTACTGAGGATTGCGCGCGGGGGCAAAGGGCAGCATGGCGGAGTCCCGAGCCAAGATCAGACTTTTCGTGACGGCCGAGCTCGGCCCGGGTGCGGTCGTCGGCTTGGCGCCCGAGCAGGCCCATTACCTCAAGAGCGTCATGCGCACCCCGCCCGGCACGCCGCTCTTGCTCTTCAACGGCGCGCAGGGCGAGTGGCGCGCGCGGCTGGAGGCCCTCGGCAAGGGCTGGGCCTCCTGTGCGGTCGAGGCCATGACGCGGCCCCAGACGGCCGAGCCCGATCTCTGGCTCGTCTTCGCCCCGATCAAGCGCGCCCGCATCGATTTCGTGGCGCAAAAGGCGACCGAGCTCGGCGTCTCGGCCCTCTGGCCCATCTTCACCCGCCACACCGCGGTCGCGCGCGTCAATGCGGAGCGCCTCAACGCCAACGCGATCGAGGCCGCGGAGCAGTGCGCGCGGCTCACCGTGCCGCGGGTCATGGCCCCGGCCTCCCTCGAGGAGGCGATCGCGGGCTGGCCCAAGTCACGCCGCATCCTCCTCTGCGACGAGGGTGGTGGGGGGATCGCGATCAAGGATGCGCTCGCCGACGTTGCGGCCGGTGCGGCCCCTTGGGCGGTCATGGTCGGCCCCGAGGGAGGATTTGCCGCGGACGAGCTTGACCGCCTGAGAAAATTACCCATTGTTACTGCGGTCGGTTTGGGGCCGCGCCTGCTGCGAGCCGACACCGCCGCCCTGGCCGCGCTCGCCTGCTGGCAAGCGATCGCCGGCGACTGGCGCGGAACTTCCTGACGAATGCCCACTGAAATCGCCTCGACAACGGCATAGAGCAAAGGTCGCGCATGTCCGGACCGCCCAAGGCGAGCGGCGAGCTCATCGAGAGCAAGACGCAGCTCGTCGAGTACCTGGCGGGAGGCTGCAAGCCTCCGGCCCTCTGGCGGATCGGCACCGAGCACGAGAAGTTCACCTTCCATGCCGAGAGCCTGGCCCCGCTCGCCTACGCCGAGCCCGGGGGGGTCAGGGATCTGCTCACGGCGTTCAAGGAGCGCTTCGGCTGGGAGCCCGTCTATGAGGGCGACAACTTGATCGCCCTCGCCAAGGGCCTCTGCACGATCACGCTCGAGCCCGGCGGCCAGCTCGAGCTCTCGGGCGCTCCCGTCAAGACGCTGCACGAGACCTGCGCCGAGGTGGGACAGCATCTCTCCGAGGCGAAGGCGATCGGCGAGACGCTCGGCTTCGGACTGATCGGGCTCGGCTTCCATCCGCGGGCCACGCGCGAGCAGATCCCCTGGATGCCGAAGGGGCGCTACAAGATCATGCGCGCCTATATGCCCAAACGGGGCAATCTCGGCCTCGACATGATGCTCAGGACCTGCACCGTGCAGGTGAACCTCGACTTCGCCTCGGAAGCGGACATGGTCGAGAAGTTCCGGGTGGCGATGGCGCTCCAGCCGGTGGCGGTGGCCCTCTTCGCCAACTCGCCCTTCAGCGAGGGCCGCCCCAACGGCTTTCTCTCCTACCGCAGCCACGTGTGGACCGACACCGATCCCGACCGCTGCGGCATCCTGCCCTTCGTGTTCGAGCCGGGCATGGGCTTCGAGCGCTACGTCGACTATCTCCTCGACATGCCCATGTATTTCGTCTACCGCGACGGCAAATACATCGATGCGAGCGGCCAGTCCTTCCGCGACTTCATGGCCGGAAAGCTGCCCGCACTTCCCGGCGAGCGGCCGCGCATCGGCGATTGGTCGGACCATCTCACGACCGCCTTCCCGGAAGTGCGGCTCAAGCGCTATCTCGAAATGCGCGGGGCGGACGGCGGCCCGTGGCGAAGCCTTTGCGCGCTCCCCGCCCTCTGGGTGGGCCTCCTCTATGACGCCACCGCACAGGACCAGGCCTGGCAGCTGGTCAAGGATTGGACGAGTGCCGATCATGATCAGCTGCGCCGCGAGGTGCCGCGCTCGGCCCTCAAGACGCAGTTCAAGGGGCGCACGCTCGGCGAGCTCGCCCTCGACGTCCTCGCCATCGCGACCGACGGCTTGGCGCGCCGCGCCCGCGCCGAGAACGATTTCTCGGACGAGAGTCCGTTTCTCGACGTGCTGTGGGAGACCGCGCGCTCGGGCCGTACGCCGGCGGAGGAGCTGCTCGAGGCCTTCCGCACGCGCTGGGATCGGGACGTCGAGCCGATCTTCCGCGAATTCGCCTATTGAGGTCGCAACCACTCCTAAAGAAGCGGAACGAGGTCAACCATGCCAGAGAAAAAGCCCGTCAGAGTGCTCGGTATCTGCGGCAGCCTGCGCAAAGGCTCGTACAACAGGATGGCGCTCAATGCCGCGGCCGAAGTGCTGCCTCCGGGCATGACGCTCGAGACCTTCGATATCGCCCCCATCCCCCTCTACAACGAGGACGTGCGGGCGGCCGGATTTCCCAAGCCCGTCGAGGAGCTGCGCGCCAAGATCCTTGCCGCCGACGCGCTGCTCTTCGTCACGCCCGAGTACAACTACTCGATGCCCGGCGTGCTCAAGAACGCGATCGACTGGGCCTCGCGTCCCCCGGATCAGCCCTTCAACGGCAAGCCGGTCGCCATCATGGGTGCCAGCCCGGGCCCGGTCGGGACCGGGCGCGCCCAGTACCACCTGCGCCAGAGCTGCGTCTTCCTCAACATGTTCCCGGTCAACAAGCCGGAAGTCTTGATCGGGCAATATCAGAACAAGTTCGACGCGAACGGCAAGCTGATCGACGAGGCGACGCGGGGATTCATCAAGGACCTGCTTGCATCCCTCGATGCCTGGACGCGGAAGCTCCGGGGCGAGTGAGGGCGGGATTTTTGGGCGGAGGAGGGGCGATGTCCATTCGGCGCGCGGTATCGCTGCTATTGGCCCTCGCCTGTCTCGTCGGATGCGGCGGCTTCTTCACCTCCGATCTTTCCCTGGACGAGCTCCACCAGCTGGCGGAGCGCGAGAAGGCCAAGATTTATTTCGTCGGGGAAGCGCAACCCCCTCCGAAATTCTCCGATAAGCTCGGCTTGGTCGAAGGCAAGGTCTGCCAGACGACTCTCATCAGCTCGATGAACGAGTTCCAGGCCTTGTCGGCGATGTGGACGAGCGCCAAAAACAAGAAGGCGACCGCGGTCGTGGACGCGACGTGCGGCACGGTCTCCTTTCTCCTCCCAACCGGCGGCACCTATTGCTACCCGGGCTATTATTGCAAGGGAGAGGCGGTGAAATAGCCGACGACGGACGACAGACGACGGAAGCAGGCGCCGCAGCGCTTTCCGCCGTCTGTCCTCTGTCGTCCGTCATCCGCTTAGGGCTTGATCGCCTCGTCGGTCAGCTGGTCGAGGAGCTGCTGCATGTGCTGCACGGCGACGGGCTGGCTCGTGACGTTGTAGTCCTGGGTAAGCCGGTCGGGGTCGAGATAGGTGAGCCTGACATGGCCGCTGGTGTCTTCATAGGCGAGAATCCTGAGCGGCAGCTCGAGGCCGATCACGCGCTGGCCCTTCAAGAGGCCGGCATCGAAGGGCGGATTGGAGACGAGAAGCACCTGGGCGGCGGCGATGGTCTCCCCGCCGGCCTTGGCGATGGCGCGCAGGTCGATCCGGGCCGCGATGTTGAAGCCGTTCTTCTTGAGCAGCTCTTCGAGCCGGTCGAGGGTCTGGGTCACGTCGTAGGGGCTGCTCTTCGTCACCAGCCCCGGCGGCAACGCCTGGGCGCTCGGCGGTGCCAGGGCGAGCACCGCCATCAAGACAAGCGCCGGAAGGGCCGTGCGCGCGCGCATCGTCCATATTCTTACGGGGATGGTGCGGCTTCCGCAATGGCCGCTTATGCCGCGGTACCGCCGACGGTCAAGCGCTCGACGAGCAGGGTCGGCTGCCCCACGCCCACCGGCACTCCCTGGCCGTCCTTGCCGCAGGTCCCGATCCCGGGATCGAGGGCCAAGTCGTTGCCGATCATCGTGACTTTCGTCAGCACGTCCGGGCCGTTGCCGATCAGGGTCGCCCCCTTGACCGCCGGCCCCACCTTGCCGTTCTCGATGAGATAGGCCTCGGCGGCCGAGAACACGAACTTGCCCGAGGTGATGTCGACCTGGCCGCCGCCGAAATTGACGGCATAGAGCCCGCGCTTGACCGAGGCGATGATCTCGCGCGGATCGCGGTTTCCGGCCAGCATGTAGGTATTGGTCATGCGCGGCATGGGATGGTGGGCGAAGCTCTCCCGCCGGCCGTTGCCGGTCGGCGTCATGCCCATGAGGCGCGCATTCTGGCGGTCCTGCATGAAGCCCACGAGGACGCCGTCCTCGATCAGCACGGTGCGCTGCGAGGGCGTGCCCTCGTCGTCGACCGTGAGCGAGCCGCGCCGCTCGGGCAAGGTGCCGTCGTCGACCACGGTGATCCCTTGCCCTGCGATGCGCTCGCCCATGAGGCCGGCAAAGGCCGAGGTCTTCTTGCGGTTGAAGTCGCCCTCGAGGCCATGGCCGATCGCTTCGTGGAGGAGTATGCCCGGCCAGCCGGGGCCGAGGACGACCGGCATTTCGCCGGCAGGGGCGGGGACGGAGCCGAGATTGACGAGCGCCTGGCGCAGCGCCTCGTCCACCTGGGCGCGCCAGCTCGCGGGATCGAGGAAGCGCTCGAAGCTCACGCGCCCGCCGCGTCCATCCGAGCCCGTCTCCATGCGCTCGCCCTCGGCGGCGACGACGGTGACGTTGACGCGCACGAGCGGGCGCACGTCGAAGGTGGTTTGACCGTCCGGGCGCAGCACGGCGATGGCCTGCCAGCTGCCGGCAAGCGAGGCCATGACCTGACGCACGCGCGGGTCCTTGCCGCGCGCATAGGCGTCGATCTCGGCCAGGAGCTTGACCTTGCGTTCGAACTCCACACCCGCGAGCGGATTGGCATCGCTGTAGAGATGCCTGTTCGTACCTCGCGGCGGAGCCGCAAGCTCCCCGCCGCGGCCCGCGCGCACGGCCTTGACCGTGGCGGCCGCCCGCGCGATCGCCTCCTCGGAGAGCTCGGAGGCGTGGGCAAAGCCGATCGCCTCGCCCGCGACCGCGCGCAGGCCGAAGCCCTGCGTGGTGTCGAAGGCGGCACTCTTGAGCCGCCCATCCTCGAAGGCGAGGGCTTCGGACTGGGCGTACTCGAGGAAGAGCTCGCCGTCATCGGCACCGTCGAGAGCGTCGTCGACGATGCCCTCGACGCGGACGCGGTCGAGCCCGGCGCGGGTGAAGAACAGGCTCTCCGCCGTGGTTCGCTCGGGCATGGCAGATCCTTGTCTAGAGCACCGGGGCGGCTTCGCGTCGCACGAGGCGGTGCTGGGCGGATCGAGCTCCGGCACGGTGCCGCCTCGCTGGTGCGACGCCCTCCTGCCGCGAAGCTTAGTACGGTGGCACCGCAAGCGCTATATGGGGCCCGCGGCGCGGCAAGTCACGGCTAGGGCGGCGCGCACCTCGAGCGACGCCCTCGAGGGCAGGGGCGAATGGCGCTTGAGATGCCCTCGAATTCGTGCGACATATCGTCGCATAAAATGCGCGCAAGGGTGCGAAAATGCTAGATTTTCCACCGCTTTGCGCAAGATCGCCCAAGGCGGCCGGAAGGCCCGCGGGGGCGGGCCGGCGCCGCCGGTCCGGTTGTTCCGCGCGCGGGCGCTATTGTATTGTCGCCCCGGCTCGCGGAGGCGGCAGCACCGCCGGTCGGGGGCTGCAGCACTTGGCCGGCCGCAAGGCCAGGCCGCGGTTGCCGCCTGAGCGGGTGGCGCGCCGCACCGGTGCTGAGATCGGGCCGGAACTTAAGCTTGCGAGATCGGGGAGAGCTGTCCGTGAAACAGGTTCTATGGGCGTTGGCGACGTTGGTGCTCGCGAGTGCCGGCTTCGCCAACCTCGACGCGCGCGCGGAGGAGGCGCAGCCGTGGGAGGTCGGGCTGCAGCCGGCGGGCTCGCTCACGGCCGAGCGGATCGACAGCTTCCATACCCTTCTGATGTGGATCATCACGCTCATCACGCTCTTCGTGCTCGGGCTCTTGATCTATGCCATGTGGCGCTTCCGCGAGAGCAAGCACCCGGTGCCGACCAGGACGGCGCACAATACGCTGATCGAGGTGCTGTGGACGGTGATCCCGATCATGATCCTGGTGATCATCGCCATCCCGTCCTTCAAGCTCCTCTATTATGCCGACAAGACGCGCGACGCCGAGCTCACGCTCAAGGCGATCGGACACCAGTGGTACTGGTCCTACGAGTACCCCGACAGCAAGATTTCCTTCGACGCGATGATGATCGAGGATGCCGCCCTCAAGCCCGGGCAGCTGCGGCTGCTCGAGACCGATAACAGGGTCGTGCTCCCGGTCCACACCAACATCCGCCTTCTCATCGCCTCGACCGACGTGATACATGCCTGGACGGTCCCCCCGCTCGGCGTCAATATCAATGCCGTCCCCGGTCGCCTGAACGAGACCTGGGTCAACATCGAGCGCGAGGGCGTCTACTACGGCCAATGCTTCCAGCTCTGCGGCATCAACCACGGCTTCATGCCCATCACCATTCAGGCGGTCTCCAAGGAGGCGTTCGCCAAATGGCTGGATGACAAGAAGAAGCAGGCGGAGAGCGCCAGCCCGGCCAAGCTCGCCAGCACCGCGGCCGAACGCTGAGCGATACGGAGAGGTTAGAGATGGCTGACATGGCACACCCTCACCACGCGGATCATCCGACCGGCTGGCGGCGCTACGTCTACTCGACGAATCACAAGGACATCGGCACGATGTACCTGGTCTTCGCCGTGGTATCGGGGATCATCGGGCTCGCCTTGTCGCTCTACATCCGCGCCGAGCTCTTCGAGCCGGGCCAGCACCTCTATCCGGGGACCGAAGGCAAGCAGTTCTATAACGTGGCGATCACCGCGCACGGCCTGATCATGATCTTCTTCATGATCATGCCCGCGATGATCGGCGGCTTCGGCAATTGGATCGTGCCGATCATGATCGGGGCGCCCGACATGGCGTTCCCGCGTATGAACAACATCAGCTTCTGGCTCCTCATCCCCTCCGCGGCACTCCTGCTCGGCTCCTCGTTCGTCGAAGGCGGCGCGGGTACGGGCTGGACGCTCTATCCGCCGCTCTCCTCGGCCCTCGGCCATCCGGGGCCGGCGGTCGACATGGCGATCTTCGCCCTCCATCTCGCGGGCGCCTCCTCGATCCTGGGCGCCATCAATTTCATCACCACCATCTTCAACATGCGCGCCCCCGGCATGACCTTGCATAAGATGCCCCTCTTCGTGTGGGCCATCCTGGTCACGACGTTCCTCCTGCTGCTGGCATTGCCGGTTCTCGCCGGCGGCATCACCATGCTGCTGACCGACCGCAATTTCGGCACCGCCTTCTTCGATCCCGCGCGCGGCGGCGATCCGCTCCTTTTCGCCCATCTCTTCTGGTTCTTCGGCCACCCGGAGGTCTACATCCTCATCCTCCCCGGCTTCGGCATGATCAGCCAGATCATCTCGACCTTCTCGAAGAAGCCCGTGTTCGGCTACCTCGGCATGGCCTACGCGATGGTCGCGATCGGCTTCATCGGCTTTGTGGTGTGGGCGCACCACATGTACACGACCGGCCTCGACGTCAATACGCGCGCCTACTTCACGGCGGCGACGATGGTGATCGCCGTGCCCACGGGCATCAAGATCTTCAGCTGGATCGCCACCATGTGGGGCGGGTCCATTCAGTTCCGCGTGCCCATGCTGTGGGCGATCGGCTTCATTTTCCTCTTCACCGTGGGCGGGGTGACCGGCGTCGTGCTGGCGAACGCCGGCGTGGACATAGCACTGCACGACGGCTACTACGTGGTGGCGCACTACCACTACGTGCTCTCGCTCGGGGCCGTGTTCTCGATCTTCGGCGGCTTCTACTACTGGTTCCCGAAGATGTGCGGCAAGATGTACAACGAGACCCTCGGGAAGGCGCACTTCTGGATCACCTTCGTCGGCGTGAACCTCACCTTCTTCCCCATGCACTTCCTCGGCCTCGCCGGCATGCCGCGCAGGGTGCCCGACTATCCGGCCGCCTTCGTCGGTTGGAACGAGGTCGCAAGCGTGGGGGCCTTCATCTCGGGTATCGGTGCCGTTCTCTTCCTCTACATCGTGGCGCAGACGCTTCTCGCGGGCAAAAGAGTCGGCGCCAACCCCTGGGGCGAGGGTGCGACCACGCTCGAGTGGACGGTGAGCTCGCCCCCGCCCTTCCACACCTTCGAGGAGCTGCCGGAGGTCCGCTAGCGGACCCGGCACGGCTCCTGAGGAGGGCTACCCCTTGTCCGAGACGTCGATCGAGCTCGACCCGTCGCCGCCCTATCTCTTTGCCGCGCGCGAGGCAGCGGCCGGGCCGGCCGCGGACGCGATCGGCGCCGCCCGCGTCGCCGACTACGCGCTCTTGCTCAAGCCGCGGGTGATGTCGCTCGTCGTCTTCACCGGCTTCGTCGGGCTCTATCTGGCGCCGGAGCGCATCAATCCCGTCCTGGCGGCGATCGCGATTCTCTGCATCGCGGTCGGCGCCGGTGCCGCGGGGGCCATCAACATGTGGTACGAGCGCGACATCGATCGCGTCATGACCCGCACCATGCGACGGCCGATCCCGGACGGGCGCGTCTCGCCCGAGGCGGCCCTGACCTTGGGCGTGATGCTCGCCGTCGGCTCGGTGACCGTGATGGGCCTGGGCGTGAACCTTGCGGCGGCGGCGCTCCTGGCACTCACCATCCTCTTCTACGTCTTCGTCTACACGATCTGGCTCAAGCGGCGCACGCCGCAGAACATCGTGATCGGCGGGGCCGCGGGCGCCTTTCCCCCCCTCATCGGCTGGGCCGCCGCGGGCGGGGACGTGAGCCTCGTCTCCCTCGCCCTCTTCGCCATGATCTTCATGTGGACGCCGCCGCATTTTTGGTCCTTGGCGCTCTATCGCTCGGAGGATTACGCGCGCGCCGGCGTTCCCATGCTGCCGGTGGTGGCGGGACGCCGGGAGACCAAGCGCCAGATCCTGCTCTATGCCGCCCTCCTGGTGCCGATCACGCTTCTGCCCTCCGCACTTCACGCGACGGGGGCCGTCTACGCAGCCCTTGCCGCGGTCTTGGGGGCCATGTTCCTCGTCTGCGCCTGGCGCGTCTGGCGCGAGCCGGAGGGCAGGGCCGACCGTGCCGCCAAGCAGATGTTCGGCTTCTCGATCCTCTATCTCTTCCTCCTCTTCGCCCTCATGGTGGTCGACCGCTTGCCGCCGGCGGTAGCGGGCCATGGCTGAGGCCGGGCTCAAGCCGAAGGAGCGCGCGCGGCGCCTGCGCGCGCGCAACTGGGCGCTCTTCGCCGTGCTCGCAGGGGTCGTGCTGCTCTTCTATCTCATGACCATCGTGCGCATGGGCAGGGCCCTGCAATGAGCCAGCCCTTGCGGCGGCGCAAGCGGGGGACCGCGGCCCTGCTCGGCGCTCTCGTCGCCGTCATGGTCGGCCTCTCCTTTGCCGCCGTGCCGCTCTACCGCATCTTCTGCCAGGCGACGGGCTTCGAGGGCACCACCCAGCGCGCAGCGGCGGCACCGGCAGTGGTCTCGAGCCGCGTCATCACCGTGCGCTTCAACGCGGACACGGACCCGGGCCTGCCCTGGAGCTTCGCGCCCAAGCAGACTGCGATCACGGTCAAGGTCGGCCAGCAGGCGATGGCCTTCTATCGCGCGCAAAACAACTCCCCCGAGACCGTGGTCGGCCAGGCGGTCTACAACGTCACCCCGCTCAAGGCGGGCCTCTATTTCGACAAGATCCAGTGCTTCTGCTTCAGCGCGCAGCGCTTGGGTCCGGGCGAGAGCGTCGACATGCCGGTCGTCTTCTTCGTCAACCCCGACATGCTCGCGGACCGCAACATGGACGACGTCGACACCATCACGCTCTCCTACACCTTCTATCGCGACAAGGACGCGGAGGTGCCGAAGGCCACCGCTGCCGCTGCCGCCGCACCGACCGTCAACTGAGCGTCGAGCACAGAAGCAAGAGCGCAAGAGGAAGCCATATGAGCGAAAGCCACCCCGCCCCGCACGAGGCGAAGCACCCCTACCACCTGGTCGAGCCGAGCCCGTGGCCGGCATTGGGGGCCATCGCCGCGTTCCTCGCCTTCGGGGGTGCGGTCATGTTCATGCACGGCTACACCGGCGGCACCTGGATCATGACGATCGGCATGCTGCTCATCCTCACCACCATGTTCCTCTGGTGGCGCGACGTGATCCGCGAGGCCGAGTTCAAAGGCGACCACACGCCGGTCGTGGCCTTGAGCCACCGCTACGGCATGGCGCTCTTCATCGCCTCCGAGGTGATGTTCTTCGTCGCCTTCTTCTGGGCCTTCTTCAACGCCAGCCTCTTCCCGACGGCGGCGATCGGCGGCGTCTGGCCGCCCAAGAACATCCACCCCTTCGATCCCTTCGACCTGCCGTTCCTCAACACCTTGATCCTCCTGACCTCGGGAGCCACGGTCACCTGGGCGCACCATGCGCTCAGGGAGGGTAACCGCCGCGACGTGCTGCGCGGGCTCGCCCTCACCATCCTCTTGGGCATCTCCTTCACCTGCGTGCAGGCCTGGGAGTACACCCACGCGCCCTTCAGCTTCTCGGGCGGCATCTATCCCTCGACCTTCTTCATGGCGACGGGCTTCCACGGCTTCCACGTGATGATCGGGACCACCTTCCTCACCGTCTGCTTCTTCCGCGCCCTCAAGGGTCATTTCAAGCCCGATCACCACGTCGGCTTCGAGGCCGCGGCCTGGTACTGGCACTTCGTCGACGTCGTCTGGCTCTTCCTCTTCACCTGCATCTATTGGTGGGGCGGGAGCTAGGGCGTGAGTGCCGCGAAGGAGCCGCGGACGGCGAGCGAGCTCCCCCCGGTTTCGCCCTTCCGTGCCGGCTTCGCCTGCCGCTGCCCGGCCTGCGGCCAGGGCCGCCTCTTTCGCGGCTTTCTCGAGCTCGTCGAGCGCTGCCCGGTCTGCGGGCTCGATCTCGGCGCCGCGGACAGCGGCGACGGCCCGGCCGTCTTCATCATCCTCATCCTGGGCTTCGTGGTGGTCGGCCTCGCCCTCGTCGTCGAGGTCAAGTTCGAGCCCCCGCTCTGGCTGCACGCGCTCATCTGGCCCCCGCTCATCCTCGGCGGCGCCCTCCTTCTCCTGCGCCCGTTCAAGGCGACCATGGTGGCGCTCCAGTACAAGCACAAGACGCACGAGCGCGGGCACGGGGTGTAGGGCTGCGTGCCGCCGACCGCGGAGAAACGGGGGCGGCCGGAGTAGCTTCCCGCGGCCGCAGCACCTAAATTAGAGCTCGGGCTTTGCCTGCCGTCCGGCGCCATCAGAGCCATCCTGGACTCGTGATCCCATGCCCTTCCGCCCGACCCTCTGGCCGACCCTCTTCACCGTTCCGGCCCTCATCCTCCTCATCGGCCTCGGCAGCTGGCAGGTGGAGCGGCTCCATTGGAAGGAGAACCTGATAGCGACGCGGACCTCGCGCTCCTCCGGCCCGCCCATAGCGCTTCCCCCCGACACCGCCCTGCCCGCGAGCTACGAGTTCAGCAAGACGGAGGTGCGCGGCCGCTTCCGGAACGACAAGGAGATGTATCTCGCCGCCCGCTCGCTCAACGGCAATGCCGGCTTCCACGTGGTGACCCCGCTGGTGCTCGACGATGGGCGCACCATCCTCGTCGACCGCGGCTGGATCCCGCTCGAGCGCAAGGACCCGGCGACGCGTGCGGCGGGCGAGCTCGCCGGCGAGGTCACCGTCGAGGGGCTCCTGCGCGGCAGCCAGAAGCAGAACTGGCTCGTGCCCGACAACGACCCGAAGACCAACGTGTGGTTCTATGTCGACGTGCCGGCGATGCAGCAGTTTGCCGGGCTCGCCGGGGTGCCGCCCTATTTCATCGAGGCCGGACCCGCCGCCAACCCGGGCGGCTATCCGATCGGCGGGCAAAGCCACATCGAGCTCCCGAACAACCATCTGCAATATGCCTTTACCTGGTATTCCTTCGCCGTCTCGCTCGCCGTGATCTACGTCCTCTATCACCGCAATCTCGCGCGCGAGGAGGAGGCGAAGCGGCGCGCGGCGAAGCAAGCGAAACCCGCCACGGAGGCGTGATGTCGGCCTACGAGGAGCTCGAGCGGCGCTTTCGCCGCATCACCAATCTGCAGCACGCCATAGCGCTTCTGCAGTGGGACCTCGCGACGATGATGCCGGAGGGCGGGCGCGAGGCGCGTGCCGAGGAGCTCGCGACCTTGAGGGTCTTGGCACACGAGCAGCTGACCGACGCCCGCATGGCCGATCTCCTTGCCGCTGCGGAGACGGAGGTGGCAGCCCTCGGTCCGTGGCAGCGCGCCAATCTGCGCGAGATGCGTCGGGCCTGGGTCCACGCCGGTGCCATCGATGCGCGGCTCGTGGAGGCGCTCTCGAAGGCGAATGCGGCCTGCGAGGCGGTATGGCGCGCGGCCCGGCCGAAGAGCGATTTCGCCATGATCCGGCCCCATCTCGAGGGCGTGCTCGCCCTCACCCGCGAGGTCGCGGAGGCGAAGGCGGCCCGGCTCGGCACCACGCCTTACGACGCGCTCCTCGACGAGTGGGAGCCGGGCGGGCGCAGTCAAGAGATCGATCGCGTCTTCACCCCGCTCGCGGCCTTCCTCCGCCCCTTCCTCGAGGAGGTGCTCGAGCACCAGGCGAAGGCCCCGGCCGCCCGGCGGCCGGCGGGGCCGTTTGCCCTTCCGCGGCAACAGGCGCTCTGCCAGAAGCTCATGGGCGTGCTCGGCTTCGAATTCGGCCACGGCCGGCTCGACGTGAGCCTGCATCCCTTCTGCGGCGGCACGCCCGACGACGTGCGCATCACCACGCGCTACGACGAGGCGGATTTCACCCAAAGCCTCATGGGCGTCTTGCACGAAACCGGGCATGCGCTTTACGAGCGCGGCCTGCCGGCGGCCTGGCGCTACCAGCGGGTCGGCGAGCCACGCGGCATGAGTATGCACGAGAGCCAGTCGCTCCTCTTCGAGATGCAGGCCTGCCGCAGCCGCGAGTTCCTCGCCTATCTCGCCCCGCTCGCCCGCGAGGCCTTCGGCGGCAGCGGCCCCGAATGGGAGGCAGGGAACCTCATCCGCCTCTATACCAAGGTCGAGCGCAGCCTCATCCGCGTGGAGGCGGACGAGGTGAGCTATCCCGCCCACGTCATCCTGCGCTACCGGCTCGAGCGCGCCATGCTCGCGGGCGAGCTCGCCGTGGCAGAGCTGCCGGCTGCTTGGGGCGAGGGCATGGAGCAGCTCCTCGGCATCCGTCCGCCCGACGACCGCCGCGGCTGCCTCCAGGACATCCACTGGTACGATGGTGCGTGGGGCTATTTCCCCACCTACACCCTCGGTGCGCTGACCGCCGCCCAGCTCTTCGCCGCAGCGAAGCGCGCCGAGCCGCGCATCCCTGGGGCACTCGCCAAGGGCGACTTCGCGCCCCTCCTCGGCTGGCTGCGCACGCACGTCCACGCCAAGGCCTCGCTCCTGTCCACGAGCGAGCTCATCCGCGAGGCGAGCGGCAGCGCCCTCGACCCCGCGATCTTCGAGCAGCACCTCAAGGCGCGTTATCTCGACGGCGACTGAGGGGCGTTAGCGTTATCCGAGAGGCTTGCAGAGCTGTCGTGGGTCCTTCGATAGGCACCCCTACGGGGCGCTCCTCAGGATGAGGTTGATTTGTGTGTGGCAGAAAGACTTGACCTCATCCTGAGCGAGCGAGCGCAGCGAGCGTCTCGAAGGACCGCCGCACGCGGTCCGATTCGCCTTAGCGCAGCACAGCGTGACCGACAACATTCCATCCGCTCGGAAGACGCTTTAGATTGGGGCGCCTTCAACGAGGACACCGGCTTTGCGCTATATCAGCACCCGCGGCCAGGCCCCGGCGCTTGCCTTCGACGACGTGCTCCTCGCGGGCCTCGCCCGCGACGGCGGGCTCTATGTGCCCGAGGCCTGGCCGTCGTTCTCCCTGGCGGAGCTCAAGGCACTCGGCGGGCTCGACTACGGCGAGCTTGCGCGCCGGGTGATGCTGCCCTTCCTCGGCGGCACCATCGCCGAGGCGGATTTCGCTAAGCTCGTGGACGAGGCCTATGCGGGCTTCGACGACAAGGCGATCGTGCCCTTGAAGCAGCTCGGCCAGGGCGAGTGGCTCATGGAGCTCTTCCACGGCCCCACGCTCGCCTTCAAGGATATCGCCCTCCAGCTCGTGGGCCGGCTCTTCGACCATGTCCTCGAGCGCCGCGGCGAGAGGATCACCATCGTGGGCGCCACCTCGGGCGACACCGGCTCGGCCGCGATCGAGGCGTGCAAAGAGCGCACGACCATCGACATCTTCATCCTTCACCCCCACGGCCGCGTCTCCGAGATGCAGCGGCGCCAGATGACGACGGTAGCCGCCGAGAACGTGTGGAACATCGCGATCGAGGGCAGCTTCGACGATTGCCAGGATCTGGTGAAGGGCATGTTCAACGATCCGCCCTTCCGCGAAGAGCTGCGGCTCGCGGCGGTCAACTCGATCAATTGGGCGCGCATCATGGCGCAGATCCCTTATTATATATGGGCGGCGCTGGCGCTGGGCGGGCTCGAGCGGCCGCTTGCCTTCGCCGTGCCGACGGGCAATTTCGGCAACGTCTATGCGGCCTACGCGGCCCGCGCCATGGGGCTCCCCATCGCCCAGCTCATCGTCGGCTCCAACCGCAACGACATCCTGACGCGCTTCTTCGCGACGGGGGTCATGGAGCTCCGCGCGGTCGAGCCCTCGCTCTCGCCCAGCATGGACATCCAGGTCTCGAGCAATTTCGAGCGGCTGCTCTTCGATCTCCTCGACCGCGACGGGCAGCGCGTCGCGGCAGCGTTGGCGCGCTTGCGCAACGAGGGCCGCTTCGCGCTCGCGGCTGCTGAATGGCAGAAGGCGCTGCCGCTCTTCGCGGGCGCTCGCCTCGACGACGCAGCGACCATCCGCGCCATCAGAGAGGTCTATCGCGAGACGGGCGAGCTGCTCGATCCCCACAGCGTCATCGGCCTCATGGCCGGGCGACGCCTGCGCAAGGATAGCTCCACGCCGCTCGTGGCCTTGGCCACCGCCCATCCGGCCAAGTTCCCGGACGCTATCGCCGCCGCCATCGGAAAGCCTCCCCCCATCCCCGCCAGGCTCCGGGCGCTGGCTGGGCTCGAGGAGAAATATACCGTTCTTCCCAATAGTTTAAGTGAGGTCGAGGGGTTCGTGCGCGAGGCCCTCGCCATGCGCGGCACCCGCTAGCGTCATCTCATCTCGCCAGTACATTTTGTCCCGCGCCCGGCTTATGATAGGCAACGCTCGATCTCGGGGGGTGGGCGGC
>DATJAC010000357.1:0-9964 GCA_035516655.1 Alphaproteobacteria bacterium
CTATCAGCCCAAGGCCTATGTGGCGCCGCATCGCCACAAGGTGCAGGAGCAGGTCTATCACGTCCTCGCGGGCGAGGGCCTGATGGAGATCGACGGCAAGCGCCGCGTCGTGCGCGAGCATGACGTCATCTTCATACCTCCTGGCGTGGAGCATGCGCTCTACAACAGCGGCCTGGCGCCGCTCACCTTCATCGTCGTCACCGCACCCGCGCTCGACGAGCCGCCGGGCAAGGCCTAGTGTCTTGGCTTTGAAATTCACGACATCAGGGAAACGCTCGTCATTGCGAGGCGCCCGAAGGGCGCCGAAGCAATCCGGAAAGGATTTCGCAACCGGGAACTGGATTGCTTCGCTGCGCTCGCGATGACGGTCAACTTCAGGTGAGACGAATTTCCGAATCGGGATACTCGTGCGTGATCAGATCAAGTTGAAACGCCCCGATCGTCACCCTCCCGCAAGCGGGGGGCCGACGGGGAACGGTGCCGGTGCGGCCGCGCGCGGCGGCATCCAGTCGCTCGAGCGCGCCTTCGCCATTCTCGAGGAGATCGCGCGCAACCGCGAGGGCATCGGCCTTGCCGAGCTCAGCAAGCGCGTGACCCTCCACAACAGCACGACCTTCCATCTCGCCAAGACGCTGGTCTCGCTCGGCTATGTCGAGCAGATCCTGGAGTCGAAGCGTTACCGCATCGGCCGACATCTCTTCGCCCTTGCCGCGAGCGCACTCGACGAGATCGAGCTCGTCAGGCTGGCGACGCCCGCACTCGAGAGGCTGACGCGTGAGACCGGCGAGGCGAGCCATTTCGCGGTGCGCTCGGGCGACAACGTGGTGGTGCTCGCGCGCACGCTGGGGAGCGGGATGTTCCAGATGGCCGATCAAGTGGGCGTGGTGCGCCCCGCCCATTGCACGGCCCTCGGCAAGGTGCTCTTGGCCGCCCTCTCGGAGGCAGCCCTCGAGCGCTACCTCGACACGCACGAGCTCCGCCGCTTCACGCCAAGGACGATCGTCGAGCGCAAGGCGCTCAAGCGCGCCATCGCCGCGGTGCGACAGAACGCCATCGGCTACGACGACGGCGAGTTCGACGCGGAGGTGCGCTGCGTCGCCGTTCCCGTGCATGATTTCACGACACGGGTCGCCGGTGCGATCGGCATCTCGGGGCCGATCTGGCGGCTCTCGCTCCAGGCGCTGCAAGAGAAGGCCGATCAGGTCAAGGCGGCGGCAGCAACCCTCTCGCGCGAGCTCGGCTTCGAGCGCGGACCCGCCGCCGAGCGCGGCACCTCCGGCAGCAAGCGCTGAGCGCCGTCGAGGGCCTGCGGGTGAGCGGGCCTATTCCGCGCGCACCATAGCGGCCCACCGCCCTATGCAGTCTTGCAGTGCCGCGAGCCCGTCCGTCAGGGCTGCCGGCCCCGGCTGCAAGATCAGGGACGATTTGATCTCGAAGACGGCACCGCTCCGCACGGCGGGAACTTGGGCGAAGCCGGGACGGGCGCGCACTTTCTCGGGGCGGAACTTCTTGCCGCACCACGAGCCGATGATGAGATCGGGCGCCCGCGCGATCACCTCCTCGTGGGTGACGATGCGGTCCTTGGCTGCAGCACATCTGGCCCGCTCCGCGAAGATGTCGATCCCGCCCGCGAGCGCGATCAATTCCGAAACCCAGCCGATCCCGGAGATGAGTGGCGCGTCCCATTCCTCGAAGAACACCTTGGGCCGCCGCGGCGCGCACCCATGCCCGCGGCGGGCCTCCTCCAGGCGAGCCTCCAGGCTTGTGATGAGCCGAGCGGCGCGCTCTCCTGCATCGACGAGCGCCCCTATCGTCCGGATCATGTCGAAGATCCCGGCGATCGAGCGCTGATTGAAGCCGTGAACGCTCACTCCGCGGCGCAGCAGATCGGCGGCGATGTCCGCCTGCAAATCCGAGAAGGCGAGAACAAGGTCCGGCTCGAGGGCGAGGATTTTGCCGAGATCGGCCGAGATGAAGGCGCTCACGCGCGGCTTCTCGCGGCGTGCCCGCGGCGGACGGACCGCATAGCCCGAAATTCCCACGATCCGCCGCTCCTCGCCGAGAAGATAGAGCGTCTCGACGGTCTCCTCGGTCAGGCAGACGATGCGCTGCGGCGGGAACATCGCGGGTATCTCGGCCGCTACGTTCGGCAAGCTGCGCTGCCGCCGACGCGGCGGCGACCGGACATCGCTTACTTCGTAATGATGACGGGGTCGACGCGATCCGCCGGCCCGTTGTCCGGCAACTTGATGCCGAGCAGGCGGACGCCGATGCGCTCCGCACTCACCCCTTGCTCGATGAGATAGCTGCGTACGTTGAGCGAGCGCGTATAGGACAAGAGGCGCGCCTTCTCCGCTTCCGCCTCGGTCCCGGCGGCATAGGCCATGAGCTGGACGTGCAGGTCCGTATTCTTCTCGAGCCTGCCGGCGAGCGTTCTAAGCTCGGCCTTGGCCTGGTCCGTGAGGTCGGCACTTCCCGGTGCAAAATTGATGCTGGGCGGCTTCTCGCTCGTGCTCTCGCCCGGAATAGCGGCCGCGGGCGGCGTGGCCGCGACTTGGGCCGCAGGTGCGGTACTCTCCGGCTTGGCCGATGCCTCCGCCGCAGCGGGCGGTGCTGCCGCTACGGGCGGTGCTGCCGCTACGGGCGGCACGGCCGCGGCGGGCGGCACGGCCGCGGCGGGCGGTGCTGCCGCGGCGGGCGGTGCTGCCGCGGCGGCTTGGCTCTCGGGAGCCGGCGGCGCCGGCTCGATCGCAGCCTCAGGCTGAGGGGGCTGCGCCTGAGGTGCGGGCAATGCCTCGGGCTTGACTGCCGCTGCCGCGGCGGCGGGCGGGGTCGCAGGCGTGGCGGCCACTTGGGGCGCGGGTGCCGCAGGAGGCGGCGGCGGTGCGGCCGGCACCGGCGGTGCGGCCGGCGCCGGCGGCGCTGTCGCAGGCGTGGCGGCGCTCACCGGCGGCGCCCCGGCCGGCGCTCTGGGCATCGCTGGCGGCTGTGGCGGCGGCGTCGCGGTCGTCGCGGCCTCCGGCACGGGGCCCGCGGCCGCCAAAGCCGGCGCCGCCGCGGCTGGTTTCACTGCCGCCGCCGCCGGCTGCGCACTTGCCGGCCTCGCCCGCGGCACGGCCGCGGCAGCGCTCTTGCTTGGAGGTGCCGGCGGCGCCCGGCGCGACAGATTTTGCATGTACTGAAGGAGACCGCTCGAGGCACGGCCGTCGACCGGGAGCCCGCTCTCCTGCTGGAAAAGCCGGATGGCGCGAAGCGTCTTCGCCCCCAGGCGCCCATCGGTATCGGGCTCGTAGCCGAAGGTGACGAGCAGGCGTTGGATCTCGGCAAGCTCGGGAAAATACGGGGTCACGGCCCTGGGCGGTGGGGCTGCAACGGCGACGACGGTTTTCTTCGCCCCGGCTCCAGCCCCCGCCGCGGGTGCGGGTGCTGTCGCCGTCGTCTTGGCCGGCGCCGCCGGTGCGGGGGCCGGGGTCGCGGCTGGAGCCGTGCCGGGTGTCGCCTGGGCGATCGGCTTGGGCGAGGCGCTTGGCTCCGCACTCGCTGGTGCGGCCGTGCCGGTCTTGGGCTCGGCAACGCTCGAGCCGACCGCGTTCATGCCGGCTTCCAAATTCGTGGGCGCGGCTGCCGCCGGAATCGCCGGCGCCGGCGGGCGCGCAGCCGGCGTCATCGCACCGGGTGCTGTTGCGGAGGACGCGGCTGTGCTCGCCGGACTCCCGGCCGCCGTCGCGGGAGCCGGGCTCTGCCGGGAGACAAAATAGATCGCCCCGATGGCTCCGACGGCGACCGAAGCCGCCACCACGCCGAGCCCAAGCAAAATCGCCGATGTCTTCACTTGCGTCGCCACTCTCCAGCTGGAGGGCCTAGCCTACACGTTCGCGCGTAAAATAGCTTGAGCGAAAACCGCTGAGAAGGGCGGAGATGACCGTCGGCGGCTCAGCGAGCGGCAGCACCCTCGAGCGGCTCTCCGACCTTCGTGGCGCAAAGAATCGTCACCGGCATCGCCGTGCGCCAGCCCGCGAAACGTCCGAGCGGCCCCGCTTGGGCGAGGGAGATGCGCACAAGCTCGCCCGCCGTCCGCTCCCGCCACGCGGTCAGCACCGCCTCGCTTTCGAGCGTCACCGCATTGGCAACGAGACGCCCGCCCGCGGCAAGTGCTGCCCAGCAGCGCTCCGGCACGCGCGGGTCCGTCAATCCGCCGCCGATGAAGATCGCCTGTGGCCGCTCCAGGCCGCCGAGGGCATCAGGCGCCATGCCCTGGACGATGCGCAAGCCCGGCACCCCGAGCCGGTTGCGGTTCTCCTCGATGAAGGCGCATCGCACGGCCTCCGCTTCGATGGCGATGGCCCGGCACGAGGGATGGCAGCGCATCCATTCGATCCCGATCGACCCGCAGCCCGCACCGACATCCCATAGGAGCTCCCCCGGCGAGGGCGCCAGATGCGCAAGCGTTGCCGCCCTCACGTCGCGCTTGGTGAGCTGACCGTCATTGCGGTAAGCGCTGTCGGGCAAGCCCGCCAAATTGGAGAGACGATCGGCATCCGCATCCGCGAGACAGTGCACCGCGACGACGTTGAGGTCGGCCGTCCGCCCCTGCGGCCAATCGCGGGCAATGCCGCGGCGGTGCACTTCCTTGGGGCCGCCCATATGCTCGAGAACGGAGATCGGGCTTGCGGAGAATTTCCGCTCCCGGAGCAAGCGGGCGACGGCGGCCGGCGTCTCCCCGTTCTCGCTCAGGATCAGGAGACGGCCGCCGGGCTGGATGTACGGGTGGAGCGCTTCCAGCGGCCGACCATGCACGCTGAGCGCGATCGCGTCCTGAAGCGGCCAGCCGAGCCGAGCCGCCGCAAGGGCGAAGGAGGAAGGTGCAGGGAAGACGAGGAGCTCGTCCGCGGCCACCAATTTGGCCAAGCTGGCACCGATCCCGAACCACATCGGGTCCCCGCTCGCGAGCACGCAGACCGGCGTGCCGCGCCGTGCGAGCAGCATCTCGAACGCGGCGGCGAGAGGACTCGGCCAAGGGATCCTCTCCTGCCCGCTCTCCGGTATGAAGGCGAGGTGGCGCCGCCCGCCGACGAGCGTGCGCGCCGCCATGACCGCCGCTCGGGCCCGCTCGCCGAGGCCTTGAAGCCCGTCCTCCCCGATGCCCACGATCGTCAGCCAAAGCGCCATCGCCGATCATGCCCGATCTAGGTGTTTGAGCCGGAAGCGCTTCATGGCCGTAGTCCCTCGCAGCCACTGGAGTATGATCTTTACGACAATCGATGCCATCGTGTAACACTGCATTTGCCGTCGGTGCCCGCGAGGGCCGGAGAGGGAACATCGCACGGCTTCGTGCCGCTGCCGTGGCCGCTCCCGTATCTCTTATAGGCCAGGACCCGCAAGCCAGGAGACCCGTTGCCGGGGTGGCTGATGGTTGAACCGTCCCTCGATCTCCGCGATGTGCCGAACGGCCGCGGCCGCTCCGCGTGCCCGGGCCTTTTTCGCATCGTGCCCGCGCGCGACGGCGGCATTTGCCGGGTCAAGCTTCCGCTCGGCGAGCTCTCGGCGCGGCAGGCGCGCGCCGTCGCCGCGGCAGCACTGCAGTTCGGCAGCGGCGTGGTCGAGGCGACCAACCGCGCCAATCTGCAGCTCCGCGGCATCCCGCCCGAAAACGAGACCGCCCTCATCGCAGCCTTGCTCGCGGCCGGCCTCGGTCCGACGCCGCCGGGCTCGGACGATATCCGCAACGTCATGGTGAGCCCGACCGCAGGCATCGACGCGCTTCAGGAGATGGACGTGCGGCCGCTCGCGCGCGATCTCCTCGCCCGTCTCCAGGCGGATGAAACCTGCCATGCACTTTCCGCCAAATTCTCCTTTCTCGTGGACGGCGGCGAAGGGATCGCGGCGGTCGACCACCCGCACGACGTCTGGCTCGCGAGCATGGCGGGCGGGGCGATGATGGGTTTGGGTTTCGCCGGCAGCCCGCCGCTCCAAGGCGAGGCGCTGGGCGCCGCGGCCGCGGTCCGCCCCGAGCACGCCGTCACGGCCGTCTTGGCTGCGGCCTCGCTCCTCCAAGAGGAGACGGCGCGGGATGCGACCATCACGCGCTTCCGCCAGCTGCTGACACGGCTCCCCGCCGAGGCTTTTCTCGATCGCCTCGCGGGCAGACTCGGAGCCCTGCTTCATCGCGACGGGGAATTCATGGCCTGGCGCCGCCGGACGCCGCTACCCATGGGCCATGTGGGTGTTGGAACGGCGCGGCAGAAGGGGTTGGCCTTCGTCGGCGCGCAGGCCCCCCTCGCGCGTCTCACCTCCCCGATGTTGGCGGGCATCGCCGCCATCGCCGAGGCGCTGGGTTCGGGCGGCATCCGCCTCACGCCTTGGCATGGCGTCATCGTCCCGGACGTTCGGCTGGAGCGCGCCCAGCACGTGGTGCAGGCGCTCGAGGCGCTGGGCCTGGTCTGCGACCGTCGCAACCCGCTGGCTGCGATCGTCGCATGCGCGGGTGCGGCCGGCTGTGCCGCGTCCCACTCCGACACCAAAGCGGACGCCTTGGACATCGCACAGAGGCTCGCGGCGAGCGATGCGCCGCGGCACTCGGTCCATGTCAGCGGCTGCGCCAAATCATGCGCCTCAGCACGACTGGCCGACGCCACCCTCGTGGCCACGGCACCCGGACGCTACGAGCTCTTCCTCAAGTCGAATGGGGAGACCGCCGCGCACGGCAAATTCGGCGTCTCGATCGCCCGCGGCCTCGGCGTGAGAGAGGCCGGCGCGCGCCTGCTCGCAGCCTTCGCAGCCCCGGCCCCCGCGCCCGGAAAGGGACGCGAGTGATGGAGTACATTCGCGACGGCCGGGAAATCTATCGCCGCTCCTTCGCCATCATCCGGGCCGAGGCCGACCTCAGTCGAATTCCGGCCGATCTCGAGAAGCTTGCGGTCCGAGTGGCCCACGCGAGCGGGGCGGTCGATGTGATCGGCCGGCTTGTCTTCTCGGCCGGCGCCGGCGAGGCCGGCCGCCGCGCGCTCGCGGCGGGGGCCACAGTACTTTGCGATTCCCGCATGGTTGCCGAGGGAATTACCCGCGCGCGCCTGCCGGCGAACAATGAAGTCATCGCGACCCTCGCCGACCCGGCAGTCGCCGAGATTGCCGAGCGCATCGGAAACACGCGCTCGGCGGCCGCCCTCGAGCTTTGGCGTCCGCATCTCGCCGGTGCGGTAGTGGCGATCGGGAACGCTCCGACGGCACTCTTCCGCCTGCTCGAGATGCTCGACGAGGGGGTAGCGAAGCCGGCCCTCATTCTCGGCTTTCCGGTCGGCTTCGTCGGTGCGGCCGAAGCGAAGGCCGCTCTCGCCGAGGACAGCCGGGGCGTTCCCTTCATAGCGCTCAGCGGCCGGCGGGGCGGCAGCGCCATCGCGGCGGCGGCGGTCAACGCGCTCGCCGCGGAGGCCGAGTGAATGACGGAGCCCGGAAGGCTATGGGGCCTCGGCGTCGGGCCGGGCGATCCCGAGCTCATCACCGTGAAAGCGCTTCGTCTCCTGCGCCAGGCATCCGTCGTCGCCTATCTCGTGGCCAAGGGCAAGAAGGGCAACGCCTTCTCGATCGTCGAGGCGCACCTCCGAGCCGATCAGGTGATGGTGCCGCTGGTCTTCCCGGTGACGAGCGAGAGCCTGCCGCCCCCGCTCTGCTACGAGACGGAGATTGCACGCTTCTATGACGAAGCGGCGGCAGAGGTTGCGCGCCACCTCGACGACGGTCGCGACGTCGCCGTCATCTGCGAGGGCGATCCGTTCTTCTACGGGTCGTTCATGTATCTCTACGACCGGTTGGGCCAGCACTACGAGACCGAGGTGGTACCCGGCGTTTCCTCGATCGTGGCGTGCGCGTCCGTGCTGGGCGCACCGCTCGCCTACCGCAATCAAAGCCTCGTCGTCCTCTCGGCCCTCCTTCCCGAGGCGGAGCTCGCGCAGCGTTTAAGCGCGGCCGATGCCGCGGCCATCATGAAGCTCGGGGCGCATTTCGCGAAGGCGCGGCGCGTCGTCGTCGCGCTCGGCCTCGGCGACCGCGCCCTCTATGTCGAGCGTGCGACGATGCCGGGTCAACGTACCCTTGCGCTTGCCGACGTCGATCCGGCGACGGTCCCCTACTTCGCGATGATCCTCGTCCCCGGCCGGAAATGGCAGGCATGAGCGGCCGGCCCGCGGCGATCGTCGTCTTGGGCGAGCGCAGCCTCGCCCTCGCCCGCCGCGTCCAGGCGGCCCTTCCCGGTGCGGTGATCCACGGCTTTGCCGGCCGCGTGAGCGGCGCCGATCGCCAGTTCGAGGATTTCGGCACCGCTCTGCGGCAGCTCTTCGCCGACGAGGTGCCGATCGTGGCGATCTCGGCCGCCGGCATCGTGATCCGCGCGCTGGCGCCCCTCCTCAAGGACAAGCGCGCCGAGCCGCCCGTTCTCGCCCTTGCCGAGGACGGCAGCGCCATCGTACCGCTGCTCGGGGGCTTGCGCGGCGTGAATGCCCTCGCGCGCGCGATAGCTAGCGCCCTCGGCACGGCCCCCGCCATCACCACCTCGGGCGAAGTCCGCTTCGCCGCCACCCTCGAGCATCCGCCCGCGGGCTACGACTTGCGCAATCCGCGCGACGCCAAGCGCTTCATGTCCGACCTCCTCGCCGGCGAGCGGGTCAAACTGTCGGGGGCTGCGCCGTGGCTGAGCGGGAGTCGCCTGCCCTTCGATCCTGAAGGGTCCCTGGCGCTCACGATAACCCCCCGCGAGCGGGAGGCGGGCGCGCGCGAGCTTCTCTTCCATCCGCATTCGGTTGCGGTCGCCATTGCTGCCCCGCGGCCCGATCTGTCCCGGCTCGTGCTGGAGGCGCTCGCACGGCACGGCTTGTCGCCGCGCGCGGTGGCGGCGGTTTTGGCCGCCGAAGATCATAGCGCGCGGCCGGAAATCCATGCCGCCGCCGCTCTGCTCGCGCGCCCGCTCCGCCTGCTGCCAATCTCCGCGACGGCAGCGGAAGAAGAGGTCGCGGCAAGCCTCGTACAATCGGCCGTGCCCGCTCCGGCGGAGGGCCCGTTCGTCGAGGGTCCGATCGCCATCGCAGTCGCGGCAGCTCCCATCGCGGCGGATGCGATCGGGCGCGGGCGCGGGAAATTGACGGTCGTCGGGCTCGGACCCGGGGCCGCCGGCTGGCTTGCCCCCGATGCCCGCAAGGCCCTCGATGAAGCCGAGGACATCGTCGGCTACGCGAGCTACTTGGGCCTGGCCGAACCCTTCCGCGCGGACCAGGCCATCCATGCCTCCGACAATCGCGAGGAGATGGAGCGCGCCCGGCTTGCTTTCGCCCTCGCCGCGCGCGGGCGCAGGGTTGCCGTCCTATCGTCGGGCGATCCCGGCATCTTCGCCATGGCGGCGGCGGTGATGGAAGCCCTCGATCGCAGCGACGACCCGGCATGGCAGGGCGTGGAATTGGCCGTGGTTCCCGGCATCTCGGCGGCCCACGCGGCGGCGGCACGCGCGGGGGCACCGCTCGGACATGATTTCTGCGTGCTCTCCCTCTCGGACAATCTCAAGCCGTGGGAGGTGATCGAGGCGCGCCTGCGTCTCGCGGCAACCGCGGATCTGGCCCTTGCCCTCTACAATCCCCTCTCCCAGGCGCGTCCCTGGCAGTTCGGACGCGCGCTCGAGATCATCCGCGAGCAGCGCACGCCCGAGACCCCGGTCGTGCTGGGGCGGAATATCGGCCGGGCGGGCGAGAGCGTCAGAGTCCTCCCCCTCGGCGAGCTCACGCCCGCCGATGTGGACATGCGCACCACGATCATCGTCGGCTCCTCGACCACGCGAAGCTTTCCGCGGCTCGCCGGCGGGCGCTGGGTCTATACGCCGCGCTGGTACGGCAAGCCGCCGGGGCCGCTCAGCGGGTCCTGAGCGCACGCAGCCAGGCAAGGGCGGCTGCAATCGAACTCACGGTCGGCAGCTCCGGTCGCGGCG
>DATJAC010000358.1:0-10463 GCA_035516655.1 Alphaproteobacteria bacterium
CGACACGCGCGAGACGGCGGAGGTGGCGCAGACCTACCCCAACGGCTGCCACATCGCCGAGGTGGAGATCGATCCCGACACGGGGCGGGTGACGCTCGCCGCCTATACGGCGGTCGACGATTGCGGGACAGCGCTCGACGAGACGATCGTCGAGGGCCAGGTGCAGGGTGGCATCGCCCAGGGTGTGGGCCAGGCGCTGCTCGAGCACGCGGTCTACGACCGGGGGAGCGGCCAGCTGCTTGCCGGCTCGTTCATGGATTACGCCATGCCGCGCGCGGACGACCTGCCTCGGCTCGCGAGCTCCCTCCATGCGGTTCCCTGCCGCAGCAACCCGCTCGGGATCAAAGGAGTGGGCGAGGCGGGGACGACGGGAGCGCTTGCCGCCGTCATGAACGCGATCGCCGATGCGCTGCCGGCAGGCGTCGTCCTCGACATGCCGGCAACACCCGAGAAGGTCTGGCGCGCCTGCCGTGCCGCGACCCCGGATCAGGAACCTTGAGGGAGGAGACCACGATGCTCTACCGCTGCCTGCCCGCGGCCCACCGCGCCACCACCCTGAGAAGCCCTGTCCGGGGCAAGCGGCGCGGTCGGCCGCGCCATTTCACCGTCGACATCCACTGCCACGTCCTCACCCCTGCGGCCGACGAGCTGGTGAAGCCTTATTTCAAGCCGGAGAGCGAGCCGCTCTTCCGCTTCTCGAACGCGGCGACGCGCGAGGTCAACCGGCTGCAGGGGATCGGCACCCACGACAAGATCACCTCGGTCGAGACGCGCCTCAAGGCGATGGACAAGGCCGGCATCGACGTGCAGGCGATCTCGACGGCACCCTTCCAGTACTACTACTGGAGCGAGCCCGAGCTCGGCCGCGCGAGTGCCAGGCTCATCAACGACAACATCGCCGCGATCGTGGCCCGCCATCCCGAGCGCTTCGTCGGCCTCGCCACGGTACCCCTCCAGGCCCCCGAGCTCGCGATCGCCGAGCTCGAGCGCGCGGTCAAGAAGCTCGGCTTGCGCGGGGTCGAGATCTGCACCAACGTCGCCGGTGCCGAGCTCTCGGATGCGCCCTTCCGCCCTTTCTTCGCCAAGGCCGAGGAGCTCGGCATCCTCGTCTTCCTGCACCCGAGCGGCTTCAGCGAGGGCCGCCGCCTCGCCGACCATTACTTCTCGAACGTGATCGGCAATCCGCTCGATTCCACGCTCGCCGTGAGCCATCTCATCTTCGGCGGCGTGCTCGACGCCCATCCGCGCCTCAAGATCGTGGTCGCCCACGGCGGGGGCTTCCTCCCCGCCTACTCCGGCCGCATGGACCATGCCCATGGCGCCCGCGCGGACTGCCGCCGTCTCATCAAGAAGCGCCCGACGAGCTACCTCAAGAAGCTCTATTTCGACACCATCGTCTTCACCCCGCACCAGCTCGATTATCTCGTGCGCCAATACGGCAGCGACCACCTCCTGCTCGGCACGGATTATCCCTACGACATGGGGATGGAGGACCCGGTCGGCTTCATCGCGAGCACCCCCGGCCTCGCCCCTGCCGACAAGGCGGCGATCATGGGCGGCAACGCGGCCCGCCTCCTGAAGTTACGCCTGCCCAAGGCGAAAGGACGCCGCTAGAGCTGAATCCGATCAAGTAGAACATCGCTTTCGTCACCCCGGCGAAAGCCGGGGTCCAGGGGCAACGGCCCGTCACCTGGTCCTGGGTTCCCGCTTTCGCGGGAACGACGATGTGGATTGATTCCACTTGATCGGACCGCGCTCTAGAAACATATCCGACCGAGTGGTAGCGTTCGTCCGGTCACCCGCTCGCCCGCGATTGCCTTTGCGTCGTTCCCGCGCATGGGAAGCCTTGCGGGCGCTGCCTTTTGGCTTCCGGCCACCGGAGCGGAATGCTAACGTTTACGCAGGCGCCGGGTAAAGGTGCCGCGGGGAGAAGGGCGATCTTCTGAGGGAGCACCACGATGCCGGTCGTCAAGGCTGCGGATTTCCTGTGGGGGCGCCTGCGCTCGCCCGATCTCGACGCAGCCGAGGAGTTCCTCACCGATTTCGGCTTCGTGCGCGCCGCGCGCACCAGCGACAAGCTCTTCATGCGCGGCACCGATCCCGTGCATCACATCCACATTACCGAGCTCGGGCCCTCGAAATTCCTCGGCTTCGGCTATGCCGTCGCGACGGAGGACGACCTCGCGCGCGCGGCCCGGACGCCAGGCGCTTCCGCCATCGAGACGATCGACGAGCCGGGCGGGGGCAAACGCGTGCGGCTGGCCGATCCCAACGGCTACGCGATCGAGCTGGTCCACGGCCTCGAGACGGTGAAGAAGCTGCCGGTGCAGAAGAACGTCATGAACTGGGGCGAGGCCAAGGCACGGCGGGCCGGGGCGCTCTGCCGCCTGCCGCGGGGACCTTCGCAGGTGAAGCGGATCGGCCACGGCGTGCTGATGTCGACCGACCTCGGCAAGACGCTCACATGGTATCGCGAGACGCTCGGCCTCCTGGTCTCCGACGACGTCTACGCCGGCGACAAGAAGAACCTCATCGGCTCGTTCAACCGGCTCGATCGCGGCGACGACTATGTCGACCATCACGTCTTCTTCTGCATCGCAGGTCCCAAGACCGGGCTCAACCACCTCTCCTTCGAGGTGCGCGATGTCGACGACGTGATGCTCGGCCACGAGCACCTCGCCTCGAAGGGCAAGTACAAGCACGTCTGGGGCATCGGCCGGCACGTGCTCGGCTCGCAGATCTACGATTACTGGGAGGACCCGTGGGGCCGTGTCCACGAGCACTGGACCGACACCGACATCCTCAACGCGCGCGCGCCTGCGAACCAAGTCGCGGCCGAGGACGGCCTGATCTCGCAGTGGGGACAGCCGGTGCCCGAGGCCTTCATCGGCCACGCGATCCCGTAGGCGACGAAGGCCGGCCAGCACTACTCGAGAT
Source organism: Alphaproteobacteria bacterium (assembly GCA_035516655.1). Taxonomy (GTDB): domain Bacteria; phylum Pseudomonadota; class Alphaproteobacteria; order JACZXZ01; family JACZXZ01; genus DASPPM01. The sequence continues at coordinate 2,938 of DATJAC010000358.1, forward strand.
AGCGGGCGGGCGGGTAGTCGCGCGAATAGACCGGCTCCGCGAGGAACTGCTTGGGATCATAGGTCCAAAACTGGCTCACCTCGGGATAGGTGTAGATGATGGCGTTGACGAGGCGGCCCTCGCGCCGCTCGACCCGGCGGATGTGGATGTCGAGGATGGGGGTGCCGTAATCGTCGAGGCGGATCTTGCCGAGCGGGCCGCCCGTGAGACGGGCCTCATGGAGGGCCTTGAGAAACCCTACCTTGTCGCCGGTCTCGCCACCCGTCGCCTTGAGGGCTGCCGCGATGATGAGAAGGGCCGTGTAGGGACCTGCGGTATAGAAGCCCGGATCATGGGCGTAGAGGGCGCGGATCGCTTCCACGAACTTGCGATTGTCCGCCGTCTCGATCCCGGCCGCGTACCAGCCGGCGGTCACCACGCCGAGCGCCTCGTCGCCCATGTTGCGCAGGATGCCTTCGTCGGTGCTGGTGGTGTTGCCGAGGGTGGGGATCTTGCCCTTGAGGCCGTAGTCGCTGAATTGCTTGAGAAAGCGCAGGCCGTTCAGGCCGGCGAAGCCGATATAGAGCGCGTCGACGTTCTGCTTGATCTCAGCGATGTAAGGCCCGTAATCGGGGACGTTGAGCGGGGGCCACAGCTTCTGGACGATGCGGCCGCCATTGTCCTCGAAGGTGCGCTGCAGGCCCGCGGCACCCTCGTGGCCGTAGGTGAAATCATCGGCGAGGGTTGCGATGCGCTTGTAACCGAGCGACTTCGCCGCGTAATGGCCGAGGGCGTGGGTCACCTGAGGGGCTGTGCCGAAGGCATGGAGAACCCACGGATTGAGCTTGCGCTGCTTGAGATCGAGCGATGCGGTCGAGGTCGTGGTGATGAGCGGCACTTGCGCCTCGCGCACGTAGTCGTCGATCGCCAACGCCTCGTTGGTGGCGAGCGGGCCGATCATGATCTGGACCTTGTAGCGCTCCACCAGCTCCTGGGTCTTCACTTTCGCGCCCGCGGGATTGCCGGCGGTGTCCTGGGTGATGACCTCGACCGGCCGGCCGGCCAGTTGCGCGCCGTGCTCCTTGAGGAAGAGCTCGACGCCCTCCTCCTGCTGCTTGCCGCCCGCGGCGAGTGGGCCGGTCTTGACCGTGAGGAAGCCGATGCGCAAGGGTTCGGCCGCGGCCAAGCTGCCGGCAGGAATGAGCGTCGCCGCGGCCCCGAGCTTGAGCAGGGTGCGGCGCGAAAGCGGGCGTGGGGTCATCGCCTTTGTCTCCTTCGTTCTCGCTGGCCTTCTCGCCGGGTGCCGAGCTCGAGGCTCAGGAACTCGGCGACCGTGGCGAGGAAAATCTCGGGCTGCTCGAGCGGCGGGCAGTGTCCGCAGGCCGGCAGAAGCACGAAATGCGCAGCCTTGAGTCCCTGGGCCAACCGGCGCGCAAGCTCGACCGGCGTCGCCGCGTCGAGTTCGCCGACGATGACGAGGGCCGGATGCGCAATGCCGGCGAGCAGGGGCGTGAGGTCGACTTGCTCGAGGGCGCGGCAGGCCGTGACAAAGGCGCTCGGGTCGAGCCTGGCGAGAACCGCACCCCGCTCGGCCACGGCCTCGGGGTGGGCGGCGAGGTAAGCCTCGTGAAAGATTCGCCGTGCCGCGATGTCCGCGATCGCCGCCATCCCGTCTCGCCCCACCTTCTCCGCCATGACGCGGAAGGCGGCACGGCCCGCATCCGGAAACCCCGCTGCCGTATCGACCAGCACCAGCCGTTCGACGAGCGTGCCGTGCCGTGCCGCCAGAGCCGTCGCCACGAAGCCGCCGAAGCCGTTGCCGAGAAGGGCGGCACCGGGGCGCAACGGCAATGCGCGCAACGCGGCCGCAACGCGATCGGCATAGTCCTCGACCGTGGGTCCGCAAGCGCTCGAGCGGTCGAAGCCGGGAAGCGCCACGCGATGCACGCGTCGCGCGCGGGCAAGCGCGGGGGCTACAAGATCGTAGGCCGAGCGATCGATGAGGAGCGAGTGCAGCAGCACGAGGTCCGGCCCGGAGCCCGACGACACCACGTCGACCACGCCGCCGGGCACTCCGATCTCGGCCATGAGAGTCCCCTCCCCTCTGCTGCCGCCCTTTTTTCGCGGGCCTTGCATTGCGGCCGCAGGCGCGCCGGACTATCCCATCGGCACCGTCGCGCCGTCAAGAAAGTGCCACGGCACTCGGTTGCGGCGGTGCCGGGCAGAGGCTAGGCTGTCGCACGACGCTGCTGCGGCCGTCTCGGCTCGGCAGCAGGGAGGAAAATGCCCATGAAACTCTACAGCTACTATCGCTCGCAGGCGACCTTCCGGGTGCGCATCGCCCTCAACATCAAAGGCCTCAAGCGCGAGGACAGCTTCCTCCACCTCGAGCACGGCGATCAGTTCGCCGCCGGCTACAAAGCGCTCAATCCGCAGATGGTGGTGCCGACCCTGATCGACGGCCCGGCCAAGCTCTTCCAATCCTTCGCCATCCTCGAATATCTCGAGGAGAAATATCCCGAGCCGCCGCTCTTGCCCCGCGATCCCTTGGCGCGCGCGTGGGTGCGCGGCCTCGCCCTCATCAATGTCGCCGATTCGCACCCGCTCATCGTGCCGCGCATCCGCAAGTACTTGACAGAAGTCCTGAAGGTGGACGAGGCGCAACGCCTTGCCTGGATCCGGCACTGGATCGACCTCGGCCTCGAAGCCATGGAGACGCACCTTGCCGAGCATCGCGAGAGCGGGCGCTTCTGTCACGGCGAGGCGCCGACGGTCGCCGACATCTGCCTGGTGACCCAGGTGACGCCGGCGCAGATGTTCAAGTGCGAGCTGACGCCTTATCGGCGGGTCATGCGGGTCTACGAGAGTGCGATGGCGATACCGGCCTTCGCCGACGCCCATCCCACGAAGCAGCCCGACGCCGAATGACCAGGGCGGCTCCCGCGCGCGCGACGGAAGGTGCCGAAGAGCGTCTCGTCGCGATCTACCGCGTGCGCGCGGAGGCGAATGCGATCGCGGCCCGCGCCCAGGCGATTGCGATCGAGCAGAGCGTCGAGATGCCGCTCCCCGCGATCGCGGACGCGCGTGTCCTCGCCGAGATCGTCGGACGGGTCGAGGGCATCGCGGAGCTCGGGCCCGGTCTTTTCGAAGTGCGTGTAGCGCTCGCGGTTGCCACTACGGGGAGCGAGCCCGGACAGCTCATGAACATGCTGTTCGGCAACAGCTCGATCCACGACGACGTGGTGCTCCATGACGTCGAGCTTCCCGCGAAGCTGACGGCGGCCTTTTTCGGGCCCAATCGCGGCATTGCCGGCTTGCGCAAGCTTGCCGGCGCCGAGCGGCGCGCCATGACCTGCTCGGCCCTCAAGCCCCAGGGACTACCCCCACAAGCACTTGCGGAGCTCGCCCGCCGGCTCGCCTTGGGCGGGCTCGACTTCATCAAGGACGACCACGGCCTCGCCGATCAGGCCTATAGCCCTTTTGCCGAGCGCGTGACCGCCTGCGCCGAGGCGGTCGCCGCGGCAAGCCATGCGACCGGCCGGCTCACGCGCTATGTGCCGAGCCTCTCGGGCAATCTCGACGAGCTGCGCCGGCAGGTGGCGCTCGCGCGTGCGGCCGGCCTCGAAATGGTGCTGGTGGCGCCGATGATCATCGGCCTGCCGCAGCTCCGGGCCCTCGTCGCGGAAAATCCCGCCCTTGCCTTCATGGCGCATCCGGCTTTGGCGGGGGCCGCCCGCATCGCACCCCCGCTCCTCCTCGGCAAGCTCTTCCGCCTCATGGGTGCGGATGCCACGATTTTCCCCAATCACGGCGGCCGCTTCGGCTACTCGCGCGAGACCTGCGGCAAGCTTGCCGAGGCCGCGCGCAGGCCGTGGGACGGGGTGCGGCCGTGCCTGCCCGTACCCGCGGGCGGCATGACGCCCGAGCGCGTGCCCGAGATGCTCGACTTCTACGGGCCCGACTGCATGCTCCTGATCGGCGGCGGTCTGCTCGCCGCGGGGGAGCGGTTGGTCGAGGAGACCACTACCTTCAGCGACCGCGTCGCGCGTCATGGTTTCCGCTGAGAGGGGCGCCCAGCGTCGCCGCGCAGCCCAAGCACCGGCCCGGCACGTCCTGGACTTGCTCGGCGGCGATCCTATATTCTCGCGGGGCGCGCGCCGAGAGCGGCCGCGGCCCGAATCGAGGTGGAAAGCCATGGAGAGCGAGACGGCGCCCCGCCTGCGCGGATTTCACGAGGACTTCCGCTGGGACGGCACGAGCGTGCTTCCCTATAAGGAGGAAGGCAGCGCCCCCTTCAAGGCGATCTCGCGTCAGCTCCTCTTCGCCGATCCGCACCTCGGCTGCGAGCTGCGCTATTTCGAGATGGACGCGGGCGGCTACTCCACCCTCGAGCGCCACGGGCATATGCATGCGGTCATGATCTTCCGCGGGCGCGGGCACTGCCTCCTCGGCGAGGAAGTGCGCGAGGTCCGGCCCTACGACCTCATCACCATCCCGCCCTGGACCTGGCACCAGTTCCGCGCCACGCGCGAGGCCCCGCTCGGCTTTCTCTGCATGGTCAATGCCGAGCGCGACAAGCCGCAGCTGCCCTCTGCCGAGGAGCTGCGCGCGCTCGGCGCCAACCCCCGCATCGCCGCCTTCCTGGCGGGCTCGCACACGGCCTGAGCGCCGCCCGACCGATCGAGCTACTGCGGAGCTCCGACGACCAGCGTGAGCGCGTCGACCGGAATATATTGATGGGAATAGCCCGTCCCGAAGTACCAGTCGGTCGAGATGTAGCCCTTGAGCTGGGCCTCGGCCAACTGGCTTGCGTCGAGCTCGGCGATGTTGTGGCCGTCATTCCAACGATTCGTTCGGGTGCTCCAATTGGTGGCGGACGCGACATGGTCTCCGCCGATCTCCCAGGCAAAAGCGAAGATGATATGATAGACGCCGGGTACTCCAGGCACTTGCAACGAAACCCGCGCCGTCTGGTCCGACTCCCCGGAAGGCAACCAGTTTTGCACCAACCTCCAGCTGCTGCTGTGATCGCCCCAGGACGGGGTGTAGATCAAAGGCGCCACGGCATCGGGCGGCCCAAGGTTCAGCGCATCGAGCCTGATCGTGCCGTTCAATGCGGCGCCGGGAGGGACATTCAGCGTCTTGTTCGTCATGGAAATTGCCGCGAAATCCCCACGACCGGCGATGACGTGGAGTCGTCCGCCGGTGGCGCCGGGCTGGCACCCATTCATGGATATTCCGGAGCGCTCGCATTCCCGTGCTGCCGGCGGATTGGGTGCTGTGCCGGCCTGCCGGTTTGGTAGCTGTACTACGGCCGGCGGCAGCGGGCGATAAGGCAAGGCGCGCGGCACCGAGGGCGGCGTCGACTGCACGAAGTAGAAGTCTCCGTCAGTCTGATCGTAGATCGCCGGATTCTGCTCTTGGCCGACGGAGCGGGCCGCGGCCGAAACCTCCCGCCGGATACGCCGAACCGCCTCATCAAGCCGCAAACCGGGTTTTTCAATCAGCGGCAACAGCTTTCGCGTAAAGAGGCCGTTGGGGTCGTTGTCGCTCGGGCCCAGCGTATCGAGGGCAATTTGATTCACGCCTGCCGAGTACAAGATCAGGATGCCGTTCGGGGCCGCGGGAATTGCCAGGCCCCGCGTTCCTCCGAGGCTGCGGCCCGCCACCTTGGGAAAGGGATCGTCCCGGCAGGCATCCAGAATGACGATGTCGAGCTTGGCCTTCGCCTCGGTAAGGCGCTCGAGTATGCGACCCAGATCGATCGCGTCGTCGCGCAGCTCTTCGGCATTGCCGAGCGCCGGCTCGTCGACCGGGATCAGGTAGTTGCTGCCGCCGATCTGCACGCCATGTCCGGCATAATAGAAGACGCCGACGCCACCGCCGGAAATCCTTTCCACGAATTCGGTCAATGCCTGGTTCATACCGCGGCGGTCGAGGTTCTCCCGCTCGAGCACCTCGAACCCGACGTCGCGCAATGCCCCGGCGACGGCGCGCGCATCGTTCAGCGTCTTTTCCAGGCTGCGCACGTGCCGGTAGGCGTTGTTGCCGATCACCAAGGCCACGCGCTTCTCGCTTTGCGCCCAGGCGGCGTGAGCCGCCGCCGCCAGGGCGAACGCCACCAGTACGCTCATCACGCTCCGGCGCCAGCGCGTCATGGCACCTTCGCTTCCTTCGACGCCTCGATCATCCGCCGCAACAACGCGCGCACCGCCGCCTGAGCGCCCTATTCCGCGGCACTCCGCTGCCGGGCGTAGGCCGCAAGACAGTCGTCGGGCAGCATCTCGATCGGGGTGAAGTCGCGGTTGGCGATCCAGGTGGGCCGCTTGAAGCGGCGGATCGCGTTGTCGCAGCGATTGAGCGAGAGATAGAGGATCCAGCGCGACCACGGCGTCAGGTTGGAGCCCGAGGCATGGACGAGATTGCCGTGGAAGAGCAGCACGGAGCCCGCCGGACCCTTGGGTGCCACGATGCCACCTTCGGCCACGAGGCGGGCGATGGTCTCGTGGTCCGTGGTCCATAAAGGGTAGCTCGTGGTGGTGACGTCGTGGCCGGCCTCGAGCCGCCCGCGGCGATGGCTCTTCGGGATGAACATGAGCGGGCCGTTGAACTCGTTCGCCTCGGCGAGGAAGAGGGCGATGTTCATGGCGCGCGGCGAGGGCATGTCGTCGTCGTTGAACCAGGTCGCGTAATCCTGGTGCCATTGCCACACGGCCCCGTCGAACGCCGCCTTGGCGTTGACCTTGAACTGATGCATGTAGAGCTTGTCCGAGCCGAGGAGCTGCGTGACCGGCTCGATCAGGCGCGGATGGCGGGCCGTCACCGCGAACGCCGGGTTCCAAGTCTGCACGTAGAAGGCGGTGCGCGGCGCCTCCGAGCCCTTCTCGCGCACGACCTCCTCGCGCTCTTGGGCGAAGAGGCCGGGCAGCTCGCCGCTGAGGACGCCGATTTCCTCCGGCGAGAAGAGACTCGGGAAGAAAAGATAGCCCTCCTCCTCGAACTCCGCGATCTGGGCAGGGGTGAGCTTCATGCTGGGTCCTCCTCGCCGCGGCTCGTGCCGCCGCCGGACCATTTTAGCGGCCACGAACGCGCTAGGCGAGCGCGCCATCTCGCGCGCGGCGGCCCGCGCGGGACGCCTTGTCCCGCGCGGCTCACCAAGGCATGGGCGTCCGTCACGCGCTAGGTCTAGGCGCCCTCGTCGTACTCGGCCGAGATGTCCTTGCCGGTGTAGTCCGGCATCAGGCTCGCCGAGATCAGGCTTATCGCCGCACAGGCGGCGATGTAGATGGCGATGGCATAGCCCGTGTGATAGGCGGCGAAGAGTGCCGTCGCGATGATCGGCGCCGGACCTCCGGCGATGATAGAGGCGAGCTGGTAACCAAGCGACGAGCCGCTGTAGCGCAGGCGCGGCGTGAAGGATTCGGCGATCAGGGCCGCCTGGGGACCGTACTGCATGTCGTGCGGGATGAGCGAGATCACGATCGCGATGAAAATGGCGGAAGGAATTGCGGTGTCCAGCATGCCGAAGTAGAGGAAGCCGAACAGGC